>NZ_CP117466.1:2524155-2849983 GCF_028621715.1 Paracoccus marcusii
TCCGGCGCGCGTGAAATGGTTCGACAAATCCAAGGGCTTCGGGTTCGCCAACATCTTCGGTTACTCCGAGGATGTCTTCATCCATATCGAGGTCCTGCGCCATTCCGGTTTTGCAGACCTTGCCATCGGGGAGGCGCTTTGCCTGCGCATCGTCGAGGGCCCGCGTGGCCTCATGGCGGCACAGATCGCGGCATGGGATGCGGCGCAGACGGCCCATGACGAAAAGGCGCAGGCCGAATCGCTTCACAACTCGCTTCCCCATGTTGCGGAGTAGCCTTGCAGTCGCCCTGTTGCTGGCGCTGGCTGCGCCGCTTGCGGCCCAACCCATCGTCCCGGCAGCCGATGCGCAATGCAGGTCTGATGCGGCGCTGATTCGCACAACTGGCGACACGGCTCTGTCCTTTCAAATCGAGGTTGCCGACACACCCGAATCACGGGCCCAAGGCCTGATGTTCCGCAGAAACCTGCCTGCGGGAGAGGGGATGCTGTTCGTCTATCCCGAACCCCAGCCGGTCAGTTTCTGGATGCGTAACACGCTGATCCCGCTTGACCTGATCTTCTTCGACGAAACCGGCGTGATCCGTCATATTCACCGCAACGCCCGCCCCTTGGACGAAACGCCAATCCCCGGCGGCGCCGTCGGCGATCCGCGGCCGGACCGCCTGATGGTCCTGGAAATCGCAGGAGGCGAGGCGGCAAGGCTGGGCCTTGCCGCCGGCCAGCAACTGGCTCATCCCGCGCTGGATCGCACTACCGCAGCTTGGCCATGCCGCTAGGGCTTTCCACCGCCGCGCCCTTGCGCTAAAGCGCGGGTGTCGGGGCGTAGCGCAGCCTGGTAGCGCGACGGTTTTGGGAACCGTAGGCCGTAGGTTCGAATCCTATCGCCCCGACCACTGAACACCGCGCTTCTATTGATGCGTTGCGCGCCCGCTTACGCGGTATTCTCTCGATCTTTGTTCAGAACCTGTCGCGATCAAACGATCATCTGTTCAATGCCAAGGCGTTGGCATCGATCATCTCGTCCCAAAGCGTGGCGAACATCGCATCGGGAGCGGTGCTTCGGCCATGCATCAGCGGATAGGCAAGAAAGTGCGGTCGTTCGGTGTCGGGCCGGGTGGAGGCGAAATAGCGTTCCGCCAGCCCGCACAGAACGTCGTCCGGCTTGACCGCCGCCATCATCTCCTGATGAAAGAACGGCGTGCGGCAGAAGACGATCTTGCGCCAGTAACGTGCCAACTCTGTCAGCAGCGACCGAAAGAACGAGTCGCCAAAGATCATTAGCGTCCGCGGCGTTATCGATTTCGGGGACAATATCAGGTGCATGATTCCCATGTTCCCGGCCTGAACCCCATTGGCAGCCGAGGCGATCTGGGGATGTGCCATCGGCGAACGCCTGATCTCGCTGATTTTCGGCGTGCATTGTGTACCCAGGTCCCCCACGTATTCTCTTTCCGGACCCATGCTGGATGTAAGATCAGCCAGAACCTTGCTTGCATCGATATGCAAAGTTCGTTCAGCCACGTCGGCGGCCAGATGCATGTTCGCGACGGGAGTGTAGTGACTGTCGGTCATGCTCAGCCGATCATTCCGCCCGAACAGATGGTCGATCGGATAAAGCAGATCGTTGGGCCGCGCGTCAGATGGCATCGAGCGTTCGAATATCGATCGATACCCGAGCCTTGCCGTGACGGCGTTCAGAACGATCGGATCGGGAAACACCCATTGGGAATAGGTGCAGCCGTTCTCATCCGCCCACTGCTTCCGCGTGCGATGATTGCGTCTGAAAATCTCGATGCGCTCCTCCGGAACCGTGGAACTGCCGCGTTCGAACATCTGCGCAACCCCGTGATTTCCGCCGACAAGCACAAGCCGCCCGTCCTCCAGGCGACGTATATTGGGCGGCACCGTCACGTCGGGTTGCGCAATCATCGGGATATGTCCTTTTCGACTGTCATGCTCCTCTCAGTACCGTTCCGCAGCCTGACGTTTCAAGTTTTGACAGAACCGCATGGCGGGCCGCACCGCGACGCCCTAATCGAACCCGTGCAGAGGCATCGGGTGGCAGCCGCGGTTCTTCCGCGGTCCGGACATGGAAAAGGGGCCGCGTGGGCCCCTTGCTTTCGGCGATCTTTCCGGTGTCATGCAGCCTTCTGGGCGTCCAGTTCGCTGACGACGGGACGGGTGCCGTCTTCGCGGGCATAGTATCCGTACATCTGATCCAGTGCGGCATCCGCCTGCTGGCTGCGTTTGCGGTCCGCGATGCTCAGCGGCTTCTGGGTCTGGTTCGACATTGTCATTCTCCGATCAGGGCGTTTCCTCCCGTGACCGTCAGATATTGACTGCCCAGTCAAAATGAAACCGCCCTGACGCAAGGTCAGGGCGGGTGCAGGGCAGCCATGCAATGCGGTCAACTCAGCCGATGCGCAGTATCCGGTGTTTTTTCTTGCCGACCGAGATCTTGATGCCGCGCGCCAGTGCAGCCTGGTCCAAGGGCATCTGCGGGTCGGTGACAGGCGCGTTGTCGGCGCGCAGGCCGCCTTCGGCCACCAGACGCTTGACCTCCTTGCCGCTGGCAACGATGCCCGACTGGACCAAGGCCTGCGCGATGGTGACGCCTTGCGCCTGATCGGCGGGCAGCACCGCGACCTCCAGATCGCCGCCCGCGCCGCCGTCCTGGAAGACGCTGCGCGCGGTCGCCTCGGCGCTGGCGGCGGCATCGGCGCCGTGCAACAGGGTCGTCACCTCGTTGGCCAGACGGACCTTGGCCTCGTTGATCTCGGACCCCTGCAGCGCGCCCATGCGGTCGCATTCGTCCACCGGCAGTTCAGTGTACAGCTTCAGGAACCGGCCCACATCGGCATCGGTGGTGTTGCGCCAGAACTGCCAGAACTCATAGGGCGACAGCATGTCCGCCGACAGCCAGGTCGCTCCGCCCGCCGACTTGCCCATCTTGCGCCCATCGCTGGTCGTCAGCAGCGGAGAGGTCAGGCCCCAGACCTGCCGGTCGTCCACGCGCCGCGTCAGGTCGATACCGTTGACGATGTTGCCCCACTGGTCCGACCCGCCCATCTGCAGAACACAGCCATGGCGGCGGTTCAGCTCCAGGAAGTCGTAGGCCTGCAGGATCATGTAGTTGAATTCCAGGAAGCTCAGCGACTGTTCCCGGTCCAGCCGGGACTTGACCGATTCGAAGGACAGCATCCGGTTGACGCTGAAATGCCGGCCGATGTCGCGCAGGAAGGTCAGGTAGTTCAGGCCGTCCAGCCATTCGGCGTTGTTCAGCATGACCGCCCCGTCGGGGCCGTAATTCAGATAGCGGGCAAAGACCCGGCCCATCCCGTCGATATTGGCCTGGATCGCGGCATCGTCCAGAAGCGGGCGCTCGTCGCTGCGGAAGGACGGATCGCCGACCTTGGTCGTGCCGCCGCCCATTAGGGTCAGGGGCTTGTTGCCGGTCTTCTGGAACCAGCGCAGCATCATGATGTTCAGCAGGTGCCCGACATGCAGGCTGGCCGCCGTCGCGTCATAGCCGATATAGGCCGTGATCGGTCCCGCCAGCAGCGCCTGATCCAGCCCGGCGTAATCCGTGCAGTCGGCCAGATAGCCGCGTTCGGACATGATGCGCAGGAAGTCGGATTTGGGCTGGTATGTCATGGGCTTCATCCTTGTGTATCCGCGCGATATACAGGCAGGAGCAGCGAAGGAAAAGCGATGATCCGGGCTTTGGGGATGATGTCGGGCACGTCGCTGGACGGTGTCGACGCGGCGATGATCGAAACCGACGGGGTGCGGATCGGCGGCTTTGGGGACAGCGCCTTTCGTGCGTTCGGCGACAACGAATCGGCCGTGCTGCATGCGGGGCTGGGTCTGTGGCCCGACGCGCCGGAGGTGGCAGAGCTGGCGCAACTGGTTCAGGCGGCCCATGCCGACCTGGCACGGCAGTTTCCAGATGCGCAGCTGATCGGGTTTCACGGCCAGACGCTGGCCCACGATCCGCGCGGGCGCGGCACGCATCAGGCGGGTGACGGCGCGGCCCTGGCGCGCATGACGGATCGCCCCGTGGTCTGGGATTTCCGGTCCGAGGATGTGCGTCAGGGAGGCGAGGGCGCGCCTTTGGTGCCGTTCTTTCATTGGGCCTGCGCGAACTGGGCCGTGGGGCAGGGGCGCCTGCCCGCGGCCCCCGTGGCGTTCCTGAACCTGGGCGGCGTCGGCAACATCAGCTGGGTGGACCCCACGGCCCCCGCACCCGAGACCGCCGGTGCCTGCGTCGCCTTCGACACGGGGCCTGCGAACGCGCCCTTGAACGACCTGATGCGCCGGCGCCGCCGTCTGTCGTGGGACGAAGGCGGCGCACTGGCGGCCAGCGGCACCGCCGATCAGGACATCGTCGCGGCGTTCCTGGATGATCCGTGGTTCCGGCGACCCGCCCCTAAATCCTTGGATCGCAATCAGTTCGCTGGCCTGACCCGCGCGGTTGCCCCGCTGTCCGATGCCGATGCGGCGGCGACGCTGGTGTCGGCACTGGCCGGATCGGTTGCGGCAGGCATGGCGTGGCTGCCCGCGATGCCTGCGCAGGTTCTGGTCTGCGGCGGGGGGCGCCACAATGCGGCCATCATGGATGCGCTGACAGCAGCGTTGCCCGTGCCCGTCCGGCCGGTCGAGGCGATCGGTCTGAACGGTGACATGCTGGAGGCGCAGGCCTTCGGCTGGCTGGCGGTGCGCGTGCTGCGGGGGCTGCCCATATCGGGGCCGATGACCACGGGCGTTCCGGCACCGGTCTGCGGAGGACGGATCAGTCACCCACGATCACGTGACTAGATCAGACAAATGTTTAGGGAACGATCTTCGAAATGCCCGCGTTGATGCCGTGAAGATGACGAAAAGACGTCATCGAAACAAAGAATTGATGCGGAGATCTAGAATGAAAACCCTCATGATGACGACGGCTGCTGCTCTGGCATTTGCGGCTCCGGTGTTCGCACAGGACGCGGCGACGCCCCCGGCCACCGACGCCATGCCGGCCGAGACGATGCCCGCGGAAACGATGCCCGCAGAGACGATGCCCGCAGAGACCATGCCGGCGGATGCCATGCCTGCCGAGACGATGCCCGCCGACGAGATGGCGACCGACATGAGCGACATGGAAGTGACGCTGTCGGCCGAGAATCCCGGCATCACCGCATCGTGGCTGCAGGGCCGCGCGATCTATACGACCAACCAGCCGTCGACCACCGAATGGACCGATGCAACGGGTGATGCGGTTCCGGGTGACTGGAACGAGATCGCGACTGTGTCCGATATCGTGATGTCGCCGGACGGTCAGGTCATGGGCTACATCGCCGACATCGGCGGTTTCCTGGGCATGGGCACGCACACCGTGCTGCTGGACCGCGATGTCCTGAACATGGCGATGTTCGGTGACGACACGGTTCTGGCGACCAACTACAGCCAGGAAGAACTGGAAGCGCTGCCGGAATTCGACACGGAAACCGTCCGCGACTGATCCCACCCTGTTTGTTTACAAGTTGCTTGGTTCATCGGGGTGCCCATCGGGCGCCCCTTTCGCGTTCTTTGCACTGTTATTTCAAAGATTTGCCCAAATGTGGCAAAATTCGTTCAACGCACCCTTGACGCCACGCGGCGGTCTGCGTAAACCCCGGCCTACTCCGGCGGGCGATCGTCCGGGGGATGAGTTGGGCGGTTGTAGCTCAGTTGGTTAGAGTACCGGCCTGTCACGCCGGGGGTCGCGGGTTCGAGCCCCGTCAACCGCGCCACAACTCATCATTCGCCCGAAGGAAATGCGCGGTTGTAGCTCAGTTGGTTAGAGTACCGGCCTGTCACGCCGGGGGTCGCGGGTTCGAGCCCCGTCAACCGCGCCATTTCTTCCCTTCCCCTTCTCGTCAGGATCACGCTAAGACGGCGTCGATTTTGCGTATCGGAGGAAGCGATGACGGACATGGTCCAAGCCCGGCAACTGATCGACGCCCTTGGCGCCGCCGCCCGAGAGGCCGCGGTGGTTCTGGCGCAGACACCAGCCGGACCGAAACGCATGGCCCTGCTGTCTGCCGCTGACGCCATCACCGCCCGTACCCCTGATATCCTGGCGGCAAACGCCCGCGATCTGGACTTCGCGCGCGAAAAGGGGCTGTCGAATGCGATGCTGGACCGGCTGCGTCTAGACGGCACACGCATTGCCGCGATCGCGCAAGGCCTGCGCGAGGTCGCCGAACAGGATGATCCGGTGGGGCAGGTCATCGCGGAATGGGACCGGCCCACGGGGCTGCATATCCGCCGCGTGCGCACACCCATCGGCGTGATCGGGGTCATCTATGAAAGCCGGCCGAACGTGACCGCCGATGCGGGGGCGCTGGCGTTGAAGTCCGGAAATGCGGTGATCTTGCGCGGCGGTTCGGAAAGCCTGCATTCCAGCAGCGCGATCCATGCCTGCATGGTCGAGGGTCTTCGCGCGGCGGGCCTGCCGGAAACCGCCATCCAGATGGTGCCCACGCGCGACCGTGCAGCGGTCAGCGCCATGCTGGGCGCGCAGGGGCTGATCGACGTGATCATCCCGCGCGGCGGCAAGGGGCTGGTCGGGCTGGTGCAGGACCAGGCCCGCGTGCCGGTCTTTGCGCATCTGGAGGGGATCTGCCACATCTATGCCGACGCCGCGGCCGATCTAGAAAAGGCGCGGCGCGTGGTGCTGAACGCCAAGACGCGGCGCACAGGCGTCTGCGGGTCGGCCGAATGCCTGCTGATCGACAGGGCGTTCCGTGACCGCCATGGCGACGTCCTGATCCGCGACCTGCTGGAGGCGGGGGTCGAGGTGCGTGCCGATGGCGATCTGGCGCGCATCCCCGGCACCGTGCCGGCCAAGCCCGACGATTTCGGGCGCGAGTTCCTGGACATGATCATCGCCGCCAAGCTGGTGGACGGGGTCGAGGAGGCCATCGCCCATATCCGCCGCCATGGCAGCCAGCACACCGAATCGATCCTGACCGAGGATGACGCGACCGCCGAGCGTTTCTTTGCCGGGCTGGACAGCGCGATCCTGATGCGGAACGCCTCGACCCAGTTCGCGGACGGTGGAGAGTTCGGCATGGGCGCCGAGATCGGCATCGCCACGGGCAAGATGCATGCCCGCGGGCCGGTGGGGGCGGAACAATTGACCAGCTTCAAATATCTGGTCACGGGCGACGGGACGATCCGCGCCTAGAACGCGATCTCGCCCCCGGTGTCGTCGAATTCATGGCGCAGGGAGCGGTTCTCGGCCCGCGCCGCCTCGGCCAGCAGGGCGAAATGCACCTCGGACGGGGCGAGGGTGCGGGGTTGCGAACCGTCCAGCCAGCCCCACAGGGTCGGATCGACCTTGCTGCGGTCGCATTCCGCGACCAGCCGCCATCGCGGACCGTCGCGCAGCACGATCACCCGGCCGCCCCAGGGCATCGCGCTTTCCATGCACATCACCGCCAGCACCAGCATGCGGATCTCGGGCCGCGCGAAATCGCCTGCGGCGTCCAGGGTGATCGTCAGGCGGCCCTGTGCGGCGATCCCGTCCAGCAGAAGGCGCAGCTCGGCAAGCCCGATCCGCTGTTCGCCCTGCGCCATGCCGAACGCCATGCGATAGGCCTGGATGCGCGCGCGTGCCGCGCCCACCGCTTCGGAGATCAGGCGCAGTTCGGGGGATTGGGCCAAGCCCGGAAAATCGGGCGACATCTCCAGCAGCTCGACCCCGTTGCCGATGGCCCCCAGGGGCGACACCAGGTCATGGCACAGCCGCGATCCCAGCAGTGCGGCCAGATCGCCCGCAGCGATCCGCGTTGTATCGACCGTCATGTATGATTACCTTCCAAAGTGCAGAGAAATGGAGTTTTCGCGGTGAACGATATCCTTGAACCCGGCATGATCGTGCGTCATCCCGGCGCGCCCGAATGGGGCGAGGGGCAGGTCCAGTCCCGGATCGGCGACCGCATCACCGTGAACTTTACCGAGGCCGGCAAGCAGGTCATCGACGGACGCCGCGTGGCGTTGCAGATCCTGCGCATGGGCGACATGTAAACTCCTGATATTGCTTGCGCGACGATGCAACTGAAGGTTGCGCGATGCAAGCGGAACTTGGGCCGCACGTGTTGCATTGGTCGCGCGGCTTTCCTAGACAGGCCGCAGCCCAAGCACCGAGGCCATCGTGAACCGCGCCGACCCTGCCTTTTTCCAGATCCGCCTTGCCACGACGCCCCACGACCTGATGGCCGCGCAGCGCCTGCGCTATCGCGTGTTCGTCGAGGAGCTGGGCGGCACTGGCCCGCTGGTCGATCACGACGCCCGGCTGGAACGGGACGAGTTCGACCCCGTCGTCGACCACCTGTGCCTGATCGACACGCGCCGCGACGCGGAGGCGCTGGATCACGTGGTCGGCGTCTATCGCCTGCTGCGCAGCGATGTGGCGGCCGATTTCGGGCGGTTCTACTGCGACGGCGAATACGACCTCGCCCCGCTGCGCGACAGCGGCCGGCCGCTGCTGGAACTGGGGCGGTCCTGTGTCGATCCCGATCACCGGGGCGGGGCGGCGATGTTCCTGATGTGGAACGCGCTGGCCGACTATGTGCTGGACCACGGCATCCAGATCCTGTTCGGCGTGGCCAGCTTTCACGGCACAGACCCGACGCTGCTGGCACCGTCGCTGTCCTGGCTGCACCACCATCACCTGGCCCCGCCGGACCTGCGGCCCCGCGCGCGGCCCGACGGGTTCCAGACGATGGACCTGATCGCCCCCGACCGCCTGGACCGGCGCGAGGCGCTGGTCGGGATGCCTGCGCTGATCAAGGCCTATCTGCGCCTTGGCGGTCTGGTGGGCGAGGGGGCGTTCATCGACCGTGCCTTCAACACGACCGACGTGTTCCTGCTGATGGACACGGGCGCGATGTCCGCCAAGCACAAGCAATTCTACGAAAGCCGCTGGCAGCCGACATGAGCCCGACCTGGCGCGATGCCGAACCGCCTGTGCCGGCCCCCCCGCGTGGGCTGCGCGACTGGCTGCGGGTGATCCGCCGCGGCGTGCCGGCGGTTCTGGTGCTGATGCTGGGCGTGCTGCTGATCCTGCCGCTGCGCGGGATCGAGCGACTGGTGCATGGCCGCCGCCGCCCCTGGACCGGACCGCATGTCCAGATCGTCTGCCGTCTGGTCCTGGCCTGCATCGGCCTGCGCTGGCGGCGCGAGGGGACGCCCCTGCGGGGCCCCGGCGCGGTCGTGGCGAACCATTCCAGCTGGCTGGACATCCTGACGCTGAACGCCGCCCTGCCGGTCTTCTTCGTCAGCAAGGCCGAGGTCGCCCGCTGGCCCGGCATCAACATCCTGACCCGCGTGACCGACACGCATTTCGTGACACGCGATCCGAAACTGGCCGGCGCGCAGGCGCTGGAATTTGCCGAACGCATCCGCGCCGGGCATCGCCTGCTGTTCTTCCCCGAAGGCACGTCCAGTGACGGACGCCGCGTCCTGCCGTTCAAGCCGACCCTGTTCCAGGGGTTTCTGGCAGACGACCTGCCCGCCGGTCTGGCGATCCAGCCGGTCAGTGCCGTGTATCACGCGCCGCCGGGGCAGGACCCGCGATTCTATGGCTGGTGGGCGGATATGGATCTGGGGCCGCACCTGCTGTCGATTCTTGCGGCAAGACGCCACGGGTATGTGACCGTCCGGCTGCACCCCCCGATTCCCGTCGCAGGAAACGACCGCAAGACCCTTTCGGCAGCATGCTATTCTGCGATAGAAGCCGATTTTCGCGGTCTTGCCACACCTGCCTGAAACCGGCCAGCCGACCCCTGTCAAGACCTTGCCAGCCGCGTTTTGACGCTATATCTGGTGTCCAACCCTGAACAAACCACCAAGGAATGAGCGTATGACCCGCTTTGCCGCCCCCATCGCAGAACAGATCTGGGATATGAAGTACCGGATGAAGGATTCCGAGGGGCAGGCCGTCGACGGGTCGGTCGAGGACAGCTGGCGTCGCGTCGCGCGCGACCTGGCGCGCGTGGAAAGCGACCCGGCCAAGTGGGAGGACAAGTTCTATTCCGCGCTGGAGGACTTCAAGTACCTGCCCGCGGGCCGCATCCTGGCCGGTGCCGGAACGGGCCGGTCGGTCACGCTGTTCAACTGCTTCGTCATGGGCACCATCCCCGACAGCATGGGCGGCATCTTCGACATGCTGAAGGAGGCTGCGCTGACCATGCAGCAGGGCGGCGGCATCGGTTACGACTTCAGCACGATCCGCCCGCGGGGCGCGGTGGTCAAGGGCGTGGCGGCCGATGCGTCGGGCCCGCTGTCCTTCATGGATGTCTGGGACGCGATGTGCCGCACCATCATGTCGGCCGGCTCGCGCCGTGGCGCGATGATGGCGACGATGCGCTGCGACCACCCGGATGTGGAACAGTTCATCGTGGCCAAGCAGGACAGCGCGCGCCTGCGCATGTTCAACCTGTCGGTGCTGATCACCGACGATTTCATGGATGCCGTGCGCGCCGATGCGCCTTGGGACCTGAAGTTCGAGGGCCGGGTCTACAGCACCGTCCAGGCGCTGGACCTGTGGAACCGGATCATGAAGGCGACCTATGATTTCGCCGAGCCGGGCGTGATCTTCATCGACCGGATCAACAAGGCCAACAACCTGTCCTATGTCGAGACGATCGCGGCCACCAACCCCTGCGGCGAGCAGCCCCTGCCGCCCTATGGCGCCTGCCTGCTGGGCTCGATCAACCTGGCCCGTCTGGTCAAGAATCCGTTCACCGAGACGGCCGAACTGGACCCCGAAGGCCTGGACGATCTGGTCCGCACGGCGGTCCGGATGATGGACAACGTGGTCGACGCATCGAAATTCCCGCTGGACGCGCAGGCCGAGGAAGCCCGCAACAAGCGTCGCATCGGCCTGGGCGTGACCGGTCTGGCGGACGCGCTGCTGATGCTGGGCCTGCGCTACGGCGCCGATGACGCGGTCGCGCAGACCCGCGTCTGGATGAAGGCCATCGCGCGGTCGGCCTATCTGGCATCCGTCGATCTGGCCAAGGAGAAGGGCGCATTCCCGCTGTTCGACGCCAAGAAATACCTGGCCTCGGGCTTCATGTCCAAGATGGACGCCGACGTCCGCGACGCGATCGCCAAGCACGGCATCCGCAATGCCCTGCTGACCTCGATCGCGCCGACGGGCACGATCAGCCTCTATGCGGGCAACGTGTCGTCGGGGATCGAGCCGGTCTTCGCCTATGCCTACAAGCGCAAGGTCCTGCAGAAAGACGGTTCGCGGACCGAGGAGGAGGTCGTCGATTACGCCGTGCAGATGTGGCGCGACCTGAAGGGCGACGCGGCGCTGCCCGATTACTTCGTGAACGCGCAGACGCTGGCACCCAAGGACCACGTCGCCATGCAGGCCGCGGCGCAGGAATGGGTCGACAGCTCGATCTCGAAGACCATCAACTGCCCCGAGGACATCAGCTTCGAGGCGTTCAAGGACGTCTACATGGCGGCCTGGGATCTGGGCTGCAAAGGCTGCACCACCTATCGTCCGAACGACGTGACCGGCTCGGTGCTGTCCGTCAGCGAGACGACCGAAAAGGCGCCGGAGGCCGACAAGGGCGCGGATGTCGTCTATCTGACCGAGCCGCTGGACCGTCCCGCGGCGCTGGAAGGCGCGACATACAAGCTGAAATGGCCGGGGTCGGAGCACGCGATCTACATCACGATCAACGACATCATCCACGGCAACCACCGCCGCCCGTTCGAGATCTTCATCAACTCCAAGAACATGGAGCATTACGCCTGGACGGTCGCGCTGACGCGCATGGTCTCGGCCGTGTTCCGCCGCGGGGGCGACGTGTCCTTCGTGGTCGAGGAGCTGAAGGCGGTCTTTGATCCGCGTGGCGGGGCCTGGATGCAGGGCCGCTATGTCCCCTCGATCCTGGCAGCCATCGGCGGCGTGATCGAACGCCACCTGATCGAGACGGGCTTCCTGGCGGGCGAAGGGCTGGGCCTCAAGTCCGACCCGCAGGCCGAAGTGATGGCCGTGGGCGAGACGCCGCGCGGCCCCGCCTGCTCCAGCTGCGGTCAGTACGGGATGCGCATGGTCGAGGGCTGCATGACCTGCCCCAGCTGCGGCCATTCCAAATGCGGCTGATCTGAAGCGGTCTGCAGGCGATCATGAGTGGAAAAGGCGGTCCATCTGGGCCGCCTTTTGTTCATGATCGGCGCAGCCCTACGCGTCTGGCGATTGATATTGTCGCGGAGTGAGGCGCTATGAAGGGGCAGAGGTCAGCCATCATGAACCACCGGAGATGGGTGCAGCTCCGCTGATCCCCATCCCGCATCACGGGCATGCCCATGCGTCACGCGCGTTTATGATCAGCCACCGACACCGTCAGACACACTGCAATGGTCATTTGCCCTTGGCAGCAACGGCCGCCGAGACGACATCCTTGGTGCTGGGCGCCGAAGCGTTCGTCTTGGGCTTCTGCTTCTTCGGCTTCTTTTCGTCGCGTTTGCGTTTGTCCATGCCCTTGGCCATGTTCGTTTCTCCAATAGCCGCCGGGGACCGGCGGGTGGAAACGATACGCCTTTGCAGGAAAAAGGACAGACACGTCGGCGGCATCACCGCCGTTTCGGGGTGATCAGGGCTCGAAGCCTGGCTCGTACTCGACGAAGGCGCTCATGCACAGATCGGCGCAGGGGTCCTTCGGGGCGGCGCAGGCGGACAGCGCCAGGATGGCGCAGAGGGACAGGCGAAACATGATACTGACTCCGATACTATCGAAGCCTTATATAGGTCATTTGTTCAATTTGCTAACCTGTCTTTCCGGTCAGGACAGGCATCGCCTTTATCTGCCGCGTGGCGCCGCATAGACCGCCGCCCAGTAGCGCGTGCGCCCATCCGCGCCAAGTGCCTGCCCGATGCCGAAGTTGCTGACCTGTGGGATCATGATGTTCGAGACATGGCCCGCAGAGGCGTTCCATTCCGCCAGCACCCGATCCAGGCCGAACGGCCCCGCGGCGATGTTTTCTGCCGTGACGGTGGGCGCATAGCCAAGCGCCTTGACCCGCTGCGACGGGCCAGAGCTGCGGCTGCCCGCATGGGTCATGCGGCCGCGTTGCGCCATGTCGCAGGCATGCCGCGCCGCGGCGCGCGCCAGCAGATCGTTCGCCTGCACCGGGGGCAGGCCGGATCGCTGCCGGAGCGCGTTGGTCGCCCGCACCCCGGCCGCCTGCTGGTCCGCCGTCGTGGCAGGGCAGGTGGCAGGACCGGGCGCCGAGGCCTGGACGTCGATCGTCGATGCCGGGCCGGTCGAGGCCGACGCACAGGCAGCCGTCAGCAGCGCCAAGGTCAGCACCCCGCAACGACCGTAGGGACCAGATGCCAACATCAGGAACTCCCGTCATGATTGCATTATGTGTCATTTGACACGCATAAGGCATGCCCTGTCACCTGTTTTGTGCAGACCTTGGCCGAAACCGTCAGCGCGGCGGAACTTGGGCGGCAGACGACTCCACCACCGGGCGGTCACGGGCGCAGTTATGGGTCGCGGCGCTGTCGGCGATCCGGCGGGCGCGCCGGTTCGCCGCGGCGCCATCATGGGCGGACGCGTAGCCCATCATGCATGCGGCGCGGTCATCCGGCTGACCGACCTTGGAGACGACCAGGATCTGCGTGCTCCGCCCGCCATTGCCATTGGCCAGGTGAAGCCGCCGGATGGCAGCGACGGCGACGGGCCGCCCGCCGACCTGCGCCATGCGCCATTCCTCGGTGGGCCACGCATGATTGAAGGCACCGAATGTCGGCATGCCCGGCCCTTCGGCATGACCATAGGTCACCGACTCGCAGCCGTCGGTCCGGCGCAGCAGATAGGACTATCCGGCGACGCCGGGGCAGGAAAGATCGGCCCAACTGCCCTCGTCCGGTGACGACCGGTCGATCACGCGGCAATCGCGCGCCGGATCGTTCGTTGTTTAGATGCTGGTTAGCCCGCCAGGCAGGGTGGGCCAAGGCGATCAGGACCGCTGCGGCGCATCGTGTCATCAATCCTCTCTGGCCGTGGTTCCGGCAGGGGAACGTGCGGGGGCGGGCATGGGTCTCGGCCAAGGCGGACGCCTTGACGCAGGGGACAAGGGTCACGACTGTTGACCTGCGCGTCCCAAGAAACCATCTAGGATGACAAGACCGCCCGGTGCCATGGCCGGGGCGGGGCCCCTGACATGGATTGACGATGACGCGGTACCTGTCCTCCTCGACGCTCGCCTTTCTGGCGATCCTGGGCTTTCTGGCCTTCTGGATCGGTGGCGGCATGCTGAACCGTGAACCCCCCGCCGAGGCCGCCCCGGTCGAGGTGGCGGTTCCCCATGTCGCGGCCAGCATGTCCGTCGCCGAGGAGATCGTGCCGCGGACGGTGCTGTTCGGGAATGTCGTGCCGGACCAGACGTCGATCCTGCGGGCGCGCACAGCGGGCATCGTCGAGGAGGTCGTGCGCCAGGGCCACGTCGCCGAACGGGGCGAGCAATTGGCGCTGCTGTCTGCCGACGACCGCGAAGCCGGCGTGGCGCGCGCCGATGCGGCCGTGGGGTCGGCCGAGCGCGACTATGACGCCGCGCGGCAGTTGCGGGAACGGGGCGTGACCTCGGAGGCGGAGCTGCAGTCGCGCTTCGCACAGCTGGAATCGGCCCGGGCCGAACTGCGCGCGGCCCAGTTGGAACTGCAGAACACCCGTCTGACCGCCCCGATCAGCGGCACCGTCAGCAACGTCATGGCCGAACTGGGCAGCTTCGTGGATGCCGGCGGAGAGGTCCTTGAGATCGTGCGCAACGATCCCCTGATCGCCCAGATCGAGGTCCGCCAGTCCGAGATCACCTCGGTCGCGCTTGGCCAGTCCGCACAGGTCGTGTTCCAGGGCGGCCGCGAGGCCGAGGGCCGCGTGCGCTTCATCGCGCCGGTCGCCACGGCCGAGACGCGCACCTTCCGCGTCGAGGTCGAGGTTCCGAACCCCGATAATGCCGTGCCCGCGGGCCTCAGCGCGCAGATATCGCTGGCGATGGACGCGGTGCGCGCGCACCGGCTGTCGCCGGCGCTGATCCGGCTGGATGACGCCGGTCGGATCGGCGTGTTCGTTGTGGCCGAAGACGGCCAGACCCTGCGTTTCGCGCCGGTCCAGATCGTGCAGGCCCGCGCCGAGGCGATCTGGGTCACCGGGCTGGAGGACCGCGCGCGGGTCGTCACCATTTCTCAAGGCGCGCTGAGCGACGGGCAGCAGGCCCGCGTCAGCGACACGCCGGAACCCTATCGCGACGTCGTGGGCGACGGGGCGACCGATGCGGCGGCGCTGCTGGGCACGGCCCAGGCATCTGACGCCGTGGCCGGCCCATGAACGGGATCATCGCGGCGGGCTTTTCCCGCGCCCGCACGGTGATGATGGTGATGGTGGGCCTGCTGCTGGCGGGCTTTACGGCCTATGTCACCATCCCCAAGGAATCGATGCCCGAGGTCGACATCCCGATCTTCATCGTGAACGTCACCTATAGCGGCGTCAGCGCCGAGGATGCCGCCACCCTGCTGGCCGAACCGATCGAGCGACAGGTGAACGCGCTGGAGGGGCTGCGGCGGATGGAGACCGTGGCCAGCGAGGGTTTCGCCTCGGTCACATTGGAGTTCCGCCCCGGCTTCGATCAGGCGCAGGCGTTGCAGTCGGTCAAGGATGCCGTCGACGACGCGGGCCCGGACATTCCGCCCGAGGCCGACGGCCCCTTCGTGCGCGAGATCGACATGGCGCTGTTCCCGATCCTGACGGTGGCGCTGTCCGGCCCCGTCCCGGAACGCGAGCTGATCCGCCTTGGCCGCGCGTTGAGCGACGAGATCGAGACCGTCAGCGGCGTCCTGCAGGCCGACCTGACCGGAGAGCGCGAGGACCAGCTGGAGATCCTGATCGATCCGCTGGCGCTGGAAACCTATGGCATCTCTCCGGGGCAGCTGTCGCAGGCGATCCAGGCCAACAACCAGCTGATCGCGGCGGGGTCTTTCGACACTGGCGCGGGCCGCATCGGGGTGTCGATCCCCGGCACCGTCGTCCGCCTGGACGAGATCATGTCGATCCCGGTGCTGGTCGACGGGGCCACCGTGCTGCGCGTTCAGGACGTGGCCGAGGTGCGTCAGACCTTTAAAGACCCGGTCAGCTTTGCCCGCATCGACGGACAGCCCGCCCTGGCCATCGACGTGCGCAAGACGGTGGGCGCGAACGTGATCGACACCGTCGCCGCGGTCCGCGACGTGGTGGCGCAGACCCGCGCCGACTGGCCCGAACAGGTTGGCGTCGTCTTCATGAACGACCAGTCCAAGGAGATGCGCACCCTTCTGTCGGACCTGCAGAACAACGTGATCGCGGCGGTGGTGTTGGTGATGCTGGTCACCGTGCTGTTTCTGGGCTTGCGTGCATCGCTGCTGGTGGCGGTGGCCATCCCGGGATCGTTCCTGGGCGGCATCCTGATCATCTGGGCGCTTGGTTTCACGCTGAACGTGATCGTGCTGTTCGCGCTGATCCTGGTGGTCGGCATGCTGGTCGACGGCGCCATCGTGGTGGTCGAGATGGGCGAACGCCTAATCGCCAAGGGTCATGGCAAGGCCGAGGCCTACCTGCTGGCGGCGCAGCGGATGGCATGGCCGATCACCTCGTCCACCGCGACCACGCTGGCGGTGTTCTTTCCGCTGCTGTTCTGGCCGGGGCTGGCTGGGCAGTTCATGTTCTATCTGCCCGCCACAATGATCGCCACGCTGCTGATGTCGCTGCTGATGGCGCTGGTCTTCGTGCCTGTGACGGGCAGCGTGGTGGGCGGGGGGCAGGCGCTGCCGCCCGAACCCGATGCCGACGACACGTCCGGCGCGATGGCGCGCCTGTCGATCTGGACCATCGCGCGGCCCGGCGCCACGTTGGGGCTGTCGATCCTGACGGTGCTGGTGATCCTCTATGCCTATTCCCACCTGAACCGCGGGGTCGAGTTCTTTCCCGAGACCGACGCCGAGCGCGCGCAGGTCCAGATCACTGCGAACGGCAACCTCTCCGTCCAGGAGAGCGACCGACTGGTGCGCCTGATCGAGGAACAGGTCCTGGGTTTCGAGGGCATCGAGCGCGTCTATTCCCGCACCATCGGCAGCGTCGAGGAGCGTGTCCGCTCCAGCCTCTCCAGCGACGTGATCGGCCAGATCCAGGTCGAGTTCACCGACTGGCGCACCCGCGCCCCCTCGACCGAGGTGATCGACCAGCTGCGCGCCGCCACGGCGGAGGTGCCGGGCCTGGGCATCCAGATCGAGGCCGCGGCATCCGGGCCCGGTGCGTCCCGCCCGGTCCAGATCGAGATATCGGCCTCCGACCGCCCGGCGCTGCAGCAGGCGTCGGCCAAGATCGAACAGCTGATGCAGGCGCAGCGCCGCTTCGTGGACATCGCCAACGACACGCCCCGCCCAAACCCCGAGATCCGGCTGGTCGTCGACCGAGAGGAATCGGCGCGCTTCGGCATCGACATGAACACCATCGGCACCGCGGTCCAGCTGCTGACGACGGGGGTGAACCTGGGCACCTACCTGCCAGATTTCGCCGATGACGAGGTCGACATCGCCCTGCGCTATCCGTCCGATCAGCGCAATCTGGAGAACCTGTCGTCATTGCGCGTCGCAGGACCGTCCGGCGCGCAGGTGCCCATCTCCAACATGGTGCAGATGATCCCGGCGCCTGCACCCTCCGCCATCACCCGCATCGCCGCGAGAGAGACCCAGACCCTGACCGCGGACCTGGCCCCGGGCGCCACGCTGCAGGCCGAGCTGGCGCTCATCCAGGCCAGCATCGACCAGGCCGATCTGCCCGACGACATCGAGGTCACGTTCGGAGGAGAGATCGAGGACCAGCAGGAGGCGATGACCTTTCTGATGGGGGCGTTCGTCGCGGCGATCTTTCTGATGTTCACCATCCTGCTGATCCAGATGAACAGCTTTTATCAGGCGCTGCTGGTGCTGACGGCGATCGTGTTCTCTATCTCGGGGGTGTTCCTGGGGCTGATGGTCCGGCAGGAAGCATTCTCGATCGTGATGAGCGGCATCGGCATCATGGCCCTGGCGGGCGTCGTGGTGAACAACAACATCGTGCTGATCGACGCCTATAACGAATATCGCGGGGCCGGCGACGATCCGGACCGCGCGGCGCGGCGTGCGGCGTCGGAACGGGTGCGTCCGGTGCTGTTGACGGCCGGCACGACAGTCATCGGCCTGGTGCCGATGGTGCTGGGCATGACCATCGATTTCACCGGCCGCGACCTGTTCCTGGGCGCGCCTTCGGGCCAGTTCTGGATCCAGCTGTCGACGGGGATCGCAGGGGGGCTGGTGGTGGCGACTGCGGTCACGCTGATCCTGACGCCGACGCTGCTGGCATGGGACGGACGCAGGCGCGTCCGCAGGCAGGCGCGACGCGCGGCGGCACAGCCAGCGGAATAAGGCGGGCCGCCCGATGGGGTGGCCCGCCCGTCGTTCAGTCGAAGGCGCGGTCGGTGATGGTCGACACCCACGCCCCTTCGGGGGCGGCCTGGATCACCGGGTCGGACCCGCCCGACAGCAGGATATCGACGGTGCGCTGGTAATCGGCCTCGGCTAGGGTGCCGTCCGAACCTTCCAGCAGCTTGGCGATCTCGGTCATCATGCGGGTTTGATGCTCCAGGGTCTGGGCGCCGGTCTCGTCGTTGTCCAGGACGATCTGGGCGGCCTCCTCGGGGTTCTCGGCCGCGTATTGCCAGCCGCGCATGCTGGCGCGGATAAAGCCCACCAGGTCGGTCACCTTCTCGCTGTCCTCCAGCGTCTCCTCCAGCACGTAAAGGCCGTCCTCAAGGGTGGCCACGCCCTGGTCCTCGTACTTGAAGGTCACCAGGTCGTCCTCGGCGATGCCGGCGTCGATCACCTGCCAGTACTCGTTGTAGGTCATCGTGCTGATGCAGGCCGCCTGTTTCTGTAGCAGGGGATCGACGTTGAAGCCCTGCTTCAGCACGGTCACACCCTCGGGGCCGCCCTCGGTCGACAGGCCAAGCGTGTTCATCCAGGACAGGAACGGGTATTCGTTGCCCGCGAACCAGACGCCCAGGGTCTTGCCCGCGAAATCGGTCGCCGGATCGCTGATGCCGCTTTCCTTCAGACAGGTCAGCATCATGCCCGACGCCTTGAAGGGCTGGGCAATGTTCACCATCGGCAGGCCCTTTTCGCGCGCGGCCAGCGCCGCAGGCATCCATTCGACGATAACGTCCGCGCCGCCGCCGGCCAGGACCTGGGTTGGGGCGATGTCAGGACCGCCCGGCAGGATGGTTAGGTTGACGCCCTCTTCCTCGTAGAAACCCTTTTCCTGCGCGACGTAATAGCCCGCGAACTGGGCCTGCGTGACCCATTTCAGCTGCAGTGTCAGATCGCCCGCCTGCGCCCCTCCGGCCATCAGCGCAAGGGCCGCGGCCCCGGTCATCAGTCTTGTCATTTCCCGTCTCTCCTGTTGGTGGGATCCGCCCCGGATGGGGATGCGGCCCCGGTTAGTTGCGCTGCGACGGGTGCCAGAACGTCACCTTCTTTTCGATCAGCGCAACGATGCCATAGAACAGCGTTCCCGCCAGCGCCGCCACGACAATTTCGGCCCAGACCAGCGGCAGGTCCAGACGTCCCACCGCGGTCGAGATGCGGAAACCCATGCCGCGCGTCGGGCTGCCGAAGAATTCGGCAACGATCGCCCCGATCAGGGCCAGCGTGGTGGTGATCTTCAACCCGTTGAACAGAAAAGGCATCGCGGCGGGCAGGCGCAGCTTCCACAGCGCCGCGCCATAGGGGGCGGCCCAGCTGGCCATCAGGTCACGCTGCATCGCATCAGTGGCGCGCAGGCCCGCGACCATGTTCACCAGGATCGGGAAGAAGACCATCACCACCACGACCGCGGCCTTGGACTGCCAGTCGAAGCCGAACCACATCACCAAAATCGGAGCGATGCCGACGATGGGCAGGGCGGCGATGAAATTGCCGATGGGCAGCAGCCCGCGCTGCAGGAAGGGGCTGCGGTCGATGGCGATGGCGGTCAGAACCGCCGCCGCCGCACCGATCAGCCAGCCGGTCAGCGCCCCCTTGAGGATCGTCTGGACGAAATCGGTCCACAGAATGCCGGTATTGGCCGCAAAACTGGCCGCGATCTGGCTGGGTGCGGGCAGGATCACGGTCGGGATCGCATAGGCGCGGACCGCCATCTCCCACAGCAGGATGATCGTGCCGCCAAAGATGATCGGCACGACGGCGCGCGTGGCGGGCGTGTCGAACCCGGCCAGCCACGCGTTGAACAGCCACGCGATCAGCCATACCGCCAACAGCGGCGCGGCCGTCGGCGCCAGCCAATGCGTGGCGACCAGGGCGACGATGCCCCCCGCGACCACCTGAATGTTCTGCAGGAACCAATAGGTCCGACCAAGGTGCAGCTCTGTCATCGTGCCAACCCCATGCGGCTGAGGGTGCGTCGCTCCAGCCATCCGACGATGGCCACAAGGCCCGCGGCCAGCAGGGCCGCGACGAACAGCGCCGACCAGATCTGGACGGTCTGGCCGTAATAGCTGCCTGACAGCAGGCGCGCGCCAAGCCCTGCGGTCGCTCCGGCGGGCAGTTCGCCCACGATGGTTCCGACCAGCGCCGCGGCGATCGCGACCTTGAGGCTGGCGAACAGGTAGGGCAGCGAAGACGGCAGCCGCAGCCGCCAGAAGACCTGGGCGTTGCTGGCGCTCCAGCTGCGCATCTGGTCCAGCTGCATCGCATCGGGGGTGCGCAGGCCTTTGACCATGCCGACCAGCACCGGAAAGAACGACAGCCATGCGGCGATGATCGCCTTGGGCAAAAGACCCGTGACACCCATGCTGGACAGGACCACGATGACCATCGGCGCGATGGCCAGGATCGGAACGGTCTGGCTGGCCACGGCCCAGGGCATGACCGACTGATCCATGCTGCGGCTGTGGACGATGCCGACCGCCAGCAGGATGCCCGCGCCGGTGCCGATGGCAAAGCCCGCCAGCGTCGCGGACAGGGTCACCCAAGCATGCCAGACCAGGCTGCGGCGCGAGGTGATGGCCTGACCGGCCACCCCCTCCCACAGGCCGACGGCCACCTGGTGGGGGGCGGGCAGCACGGGGCGTTCCTGCACGAGGGTGCGCGCGACAAGGTCGGGAAGGGTCAGCGTCACCTCGGCCCGGGCGGCCTGGTCACGCTCCCATTGGGCGTTCATGCGGATCGCGGCCAGGTACCAGACGGCGACGATGGCCAGCAGCACCGTCATCACGGGCACAAGCCGCCCCCTAGTCATGGCTGTGCCCGTCGCGCAGCCCCTCGCGGACCTCATGGGCCAGGGCGATGAACTCGGGGGTGTCGCGGATGTCCAGCGGACGGTCCGGGGGCAGGGTGCTTTCGATCACGCGGGTGATGCGGCCCGGACGCGGCGACATGACGACGATCTTGGTCGACAGATAGACCGCCTCGGGGATCGAATGCGTGACAAAGCCGATGGTCTTGCCGGTCTTGCGCCACAGGGCCAGCAGCGCCTCGTTCAGGCGGTCGCGCACGATCTCGTCCAAGGCGCCGAAGGGTTCGTCCATCAGCAGGATGTCGGCGTCGAAGGCCAGCGCGCGGGCGATGCTGGCGCGCTGCTGCATGCCGCCCGACAACTGCCACGGAAACTTGCCGCCAAAGCCCGACAGTTCGACCAGGTCCATGACCCGGGTGATGCGTTCCGCGCGATCAGCCTTGGAAAACCCCATGATCTCCAGCGGCAGAGAGATGTTCCCCGCGATCGTCCGCCACGGGTAAAGCCCCGGCGCCTGGAACACGTACCCATAGGCGCGCGCCCGTCGGGCCGCGTCCGGCTCCATCCCGTTGACGCGCAGGGTTCCGTCGGTAGGCGTCTCCAGCGCGGCGATGCTGCGCAGGAACGTGGTCTTGCCGCATCCCGACGGCCCGATGAAGCTGACGAATTCGCCGGGCGCGATGGACAGGTCCACGTCCTTGAGGGCGTGCACCGGCCCGTCGGCGGTCTGGAAGGTCAGGCTGACGCCGCTTGCCTCGATGACGGTCAAGTCACACCCCGCTTGCGGGAATGCCGCCGCGCTGGACCGGGCGCGGCGCGGTCAGGTCCTTCCAGGCGGACAGCGCGCGGTTCACCTGACCGCGCGGCTCGCGGGCCACGAATTCGCCGTGCCCCTCGCGGCTGTCGACCTTGCCTTCGGTCACCGCGACGACGCCGCGGGTCAGGGTGAACCGCGGCAGGCCTTTGACGGTCTGTCCCTCGAACACATTGTAATCGATCGCGGATTGCTGGGCACCGGCAGTGATCGTCTTGGTTTCCTCGGGGTCCCAGACCACCAGGTCCGCGTCGCTGCCGACCAGGACCGCGCCCTTTTTCGGATACATCCCCATGATCTTGGCGATGTTGGTCGAGGTGACGGCCACGAACTCGTTCGGCGTCAGCCGCCCCGTGCCGACCCCATGCGTCCACAGCATCGGCATCCGATCCTCAAGGCCCCCGGTGCCGTTCGGAATCTTGGTGAAATCGCCGATGCCGGTACGTTTCTGATCGGTTGTGAAGGCGCAATGGTCGGTCGCCACGACCGACAGGCTGCCCGACTGCAGACCGGCCCACAGGCTGTCCTGGTGCTGCTTGTTGCGGAACGGCGGCGACATGACCCGGCGTGCGGCATGATCCCAATCCGCGTTGAAATACTCGGATTCGTCCAGCGTCAGGTGCTGGATCAGCGGCTCGCCCCAGACCCGCTTGCCTTGGGCGCGCGCCCGGCGGATCGCCTCATGGCTGTCCTCGCAGCTGACATGGACCACGTACAGCGGCACGCCTGCCATGTCGGCCACCATGATCGCGCGGTTCGTGGCCTCGCCCTCGACCTGGGGCGGGCGGGAGTAGGCGTGGGCCTCGGGGCCGGTGTTCCCCTCGGCCAGCAGTCGCGCGGACAGTTCTGCCACGACATCGCCGTTCTCGGCATGGACCATCGCCACGCCGCCCAGATCTCCCACCCGGCGGAACGACGCGAACAGCTCGTCGTCATTCACCATCAAGGCGCCCTTGTAGGCCATGAAATGCTTGAAGCTGGTGATGCCGCGGTCCACGACCGCCTCCATCTCGTCGAACACTTGCTGGCCCCACCACGTGACCGCCATGTGATAGCTGTAATCGCAATGCGCGCGCCCGGACTTGTTGTCCCACATCTGCAGCGCATCCAGCAGTCCCTGGCCCGGCGACGGCAGCGCGAAATCCACGACCATCGTCGTGCCGCCCGCCAGTGCCGCCCGCGTCCCGCTCTCGAAATCGTCGGCCGAATAGGTGCCCATGAAGGGCATCTCCAGATGCGTGTGCGGGTCGATCCCGCCCGGCATGACCAGGCAGCCGCCCGCATCCAGGACGGTGTCACCGACCAGCCCCTGACCGATCGCGGCAATACGCCCCCCCTCGATCAGCACGTCGGCCTGATAGCTCAGATCCGCCGTGACGATGGTTCCGCCCCTGATGACCGTGCTCATGGCATCCCTCTTCTTCTTTGTCCAAATACCCTGGGGGTCCGGGGGTGAAACCCCCGGCCGCGGTCCGCGTCAGCGGACGATCTCAGCCGCGTCCAGCACCGCGTGCAGCAGCACGTCGCATCCCGCACGCGCCCAGTCCGGCGTGATCGCCTCGGCCTCGTTGTGGCTCAGCCCGCCTTCGCAGGGGCACATGATCATCACTGTCGGCGCAACCTTGGCAATCCAGCAGGCGTCATGCCCCGCGCCCGACACGATATCCATGTGGCTATATCCCAGCTTCTCGGCCGCGCCGCGCACCTTGCCGACCAGGTCGGGATCAAAGGTCACCGGGTCGAAATGCCCGACCGGCTCAATCTCGATTCCCAGCCCCAGTTCCGCGGCAATTTCAGCGGCCTCCGCTTCCAACCTCGACCGCATCGACGTCAGCTTCTCCAGATCGGGCGACCGGAAATCAATGCAGAACACCGCCTTTCCCGGAATGACATTGCGGCTGTTCGGGAAAAGGTTGGCTTGGCCGACGGCACCGACCGCATCCGGCTGGTGGTCCATCGCGATGCGATGCACCGCCTCTATGATCCGCGCCATGCCAAGGCCCGCATTCACGCGCATCGCCATGGGCGTGCTGCCCGTATGGGCGTCCTTACCGGTCAGCGTCACCTGCAGCCACCACAGCCCTTGGCCATGGGTGACCACGCCGATCTGCTTGCCCTCTGCCTCAAGGATCGGGCCCTGTTCGATATGCAGTTCGAACATCGCGTGGATCTTGCGGTCGCCCGGCGCTTCGGTTCCGCGCCAGCCGATCCTGTCCAACTCGTCGCCGAAACGCTTGCCATCGGCATCCTGCCGGCTGTTGGCGTAATCCTCTGTCAAGACGCCCGCAAAGACGCCCGACGCCAACATGGCGGGCGCGAAACGCGCGCCCTCCTCGTTGGTCCAGTTCGTCACCACGATGGGGCGGCGCGTGCGGATGCCCAGGTCCCGGATCGACCGGATCACCTCCAGCCCGGCAAGGACGCCCAGTACCCCGTCATAGCGCCCGCCGGTCGGCTGCGTGTCCAGGTGGCTGCCGATATAGACGGGGTCCAGATCGGGCTCGACTCCCTCATGGCGCATGAACATGCTGCCCATCCGGTCGACGCCCATCGTCATGCCGGCTTCTTCGCACCAGCGCTGGAAAAGGCTACGTCCCTCGGCATCGGCATCGGTCAGGGTCTGGCGATTGCAGCCCCCCGCGATGCCGGGGCCGATCTGGGCCATCTGGTCCAGACTATCCCACAGCCGATCGCCATCGACGGTCATGTTCGCAGCCGTCATCACGCCACTTGCGTCGCTCATTCGCAGTCCTTCCTGTCGGACCGCCCCGTTCTGTCGCGGGGTCGGCTGGATGGGTTTGGCCGCTTACGCGGCGGTCTTCAGCACCTCGCCAAGCGTGCCGATCAGATGATCGATCTGCGCCTCGCTGATGATCAGGGGCGGCGACATGGCGATGATGTCGCCTGTCACGCGGATCAGGATGCCTGCCTCGAACGCGCGCACGAAGATGTCGAAGGCGCGCTTGCCCGGCTGACCCTCGATCGGCGCCAGCTCCACAGCGCCAATCAGGCCCATGTTGCGGATGTCGATCACGTTCGGATGGTCCCGCAGCCCGTGGATCGCCTCTTGCCAATAGGTTTCCAGCGACGCGGCGCGCGTCAACAGACCTTCTTCGGCATAGGTGTCCAGCGTGGCGATGGCCGCCGCGCAGCTGATCGGGTTCCCAGAATAGGTATAGCCGTGGAACAGTTCGATGATGTGCTCGGGGCCCTGCATGAACGCGTCATAGATTTCCGCGGTGGCCAGGACTGCGCCCATCGGGATCACGCCGTTGGTCAGGCCCTTGGCGCAGGTGATCATGTCGGGGACAACGCCGAAATGCTGGGCCGCGAAGGGGCTACCCAAGCGTCCGAAACCCGTGATCACCTCGTCGAAGATCAGCAGGATGCCGTGCTTTTTCGTGATCGCGCGCAGCTTTTCCAGATAGCCCTTGGGCGGCATCAGGACGCCGGTCGACCCGGCCATCGGCTCGACGATGACGGCGGCGATCGTCTCGGCTCCGTGCAGGGCCACGATGCGCTCCAGCTCGTCGGCCAGGTTGGCGCCATGTTCCGGCTGCCCTTTGGTGAAGACGTTCTCGGGCAGATGGGTATGGGGCATGTGGTCGACGCCAGCCAGCAGGGTGCCGAAATGGCGGCGGTTGTTAACGATGCCCCCGACCGAGATCCCGCCGAAGCCCACGCCGTGATAGCCCCGCTCGCGCCCGATCAACCGCGTGCGGGCCGCGTCGCCCCGCGCCCGGTGATAGGCCAGCGCGATCTTCAGCGCGGTATCGACGGCCTCGCTGCCCGAATTCGTGTAGAAGACATGGTCCATCCCATCGGGCGCGATGTCCACGATGCGGTTGGCCAGCTCGAACGCCAGCGGATGGCCCATCTGGAAGGCGGGGGCATAATCCAGCTCTCCGACCTGGTTCTGGACGGCCTCGGTGATCCTGGGGCGGCAGTGGCCGGCGTTGCAGCACCACAGGCCTGCCGTCCCGTCCAGGATCTGGCGACCGTCTGCGGCCGTGTAATGCATGTCCTTGGACGCAACCAACATCCGCGGCGCCGACTTGAACTGACGGTTCGCGGTATAGGGCATCCAGAAGGCGCGCAGGTCATTCGGGGCAGGCTTGCGGTCAAGCGGCATGGGCATCGTCCTCACGGATTATTGACCAAACGGTCAGGATCAGGCTAGCACGGGGCAGGGGGCAGTCAAGCGTCCTGACAAGCCGGATGACAATTCCGACCGATCTGCCCAAAATCGGATCATGCCAGAGCCGGAGCTTCGATGACAGAGACCAGCATGCCCCAGATGACCCGGATTCAGCAGAAAAACAGGGAGCTGATCCTGAACGGGGCGTTGGAGGCGTTTTCGGCCAACGGATTGCGCGGCGCGACCATCGACCAGATCGCGCGGGCGGCGGGCCTGTCCAAGCCGAACGTGCTGTACTATTTCGGCTCCAAGGACGAAATCCACAAGGCGCTGCTGACGACCCTGCTGGAGATGTGGCTGGCGCCCATGCGCCAGATCGACCCCGACGGAGAGCCGCTGGCCGAGGTGCTGCGCTATGTGCAGGCCAAGCTGTCCATGTCGCAGGACTATCCCCGCGAAAGCCGCCTGTTCGCCCATGAGATCCTGCAGGGTGCGCCGCATCTGACCGAAATCCTGGGCGGCGATCTGCGACAGATCGTCGACCGGACGGTCGCGGTTCTGGAAGGATGGATGGACCAAGGGCTGCTGGCGCGGGTCGAGCCGCGCCACCTGATCTTCTCGATCTGGTCGATGACCCAGCACTATGCCGATTTCGAGACGCAGGTCCGCGCCGTTCTGGGCGACGGCCGCGACCCCGTGGCCGAGGGCGCGGCATTCCTGGACGATCTGTACCGAAAGCTGCTGACGCCCTAGCTGGGCTTGTCCAGCATTTCGGCCGCCGTCAGGATCAGCGACAGGTTCTCATGCGCTGCGGCGATGAAATCCTCGCGCGCGCCCGACACCCAATCCTTGGTCGCGGCGTTCGTCGCGGCGATGATGGCGGCGGCCAGGATCTCGATCACGCGTTCGTCCGACCCGGGCATCCGCCGATGCAGCAGCGTACGCATCTGCGCACGGCGCGCCAGCATGGCGCTGTTGCGCAGCGCCTCCAGCTTGGGGTCTTTGTCGGACAGGGCCAGCATCGCGCCGATCAGTTCGCGTTCGTTCAGATATCGGGCCAGATGCGCCTCGATCAGCAGGCCCAGATCCTCGATCAGGCGACCCTTGCCCGCGATGAAGATCTCGGACGCCTCGGGCGGATAGTCGGGCGGCGGACCCATCAGGGCCGCCTCCTTGTAGGGGTAGTAGTTGAAGAAGGTCCGCGTGCTGATGCCCGCATGTCGGGCGATCGCCTCGGTCGTGACATTGGGAAGACCGTCGCGGACGGCCAGTTCGATGGCTGCGGCCTGGATTTTCTTGGCGGTTTTGAAACGGCGCGTCTCGAGGGGGCTCATGCAGGTCCGATCTTGTCTTGTTGTTCCGGCCAGCGTCGCAAGCCAGCGTTGCGGCGGCAAGCCCGAAAAATGCGGAAAACGCCGTCTGCGGGTGGCAGAGGGCGTTTGCGCCTTGCGAAAAGGTCGTCTGAAATCAGCTGCCCCAGGTGCGGACGGGACCGCAATCCATGTGCACGAAGTTCGACCGGCTGTAGCGTCCCACGCCACCGGCGCGGCAGGCCACGGCAGCCTGGTACATCTGCCCGACCGAGCGCGACTTCAGCCGCAGGTCGGCCGCCTTGCCCGTCAGGTGCAGCGAGTTCTGCGCCACGCCGCTGGACTGGCGCCGCAGCATCGCGTTGGTGCGGGGCGAGCGGTATCCCGACAGCATCATGTACGGTTCGTTGGTCTGCAGCAGGCGCGAGGATGCGGCCGCCACGTCGATCATCCGCGGGTCGATGCCGATCACCTCGCCGGTGCGCCAGTCGCGCATGAACACGTTGATCTCGTTCAGGGCCTCGCGGATGTATTTTCCGTCGACCCAATAGACCGTGTCGATGCTCTCGCCGGTCCGGCCGTTGTACATCTTGACCCGCCGCATGTCGCCCGCGTTGCCGCGCAAAAATCCGAAGGCATTCGCCATCACCGGGGTCGCCGCAACACTGGTTGCCGCGAACACACCCAAGATGCCGCGACGGGAGATAATGTCCATTGTCATGTCAGATCGCCTGTCCTGCTTCGTTTTTTTAAGCCGGCGACACGTCGCGGCCTGTCGTGGTTTATCCCCGACCTGATTAACAATATGTCAAAAGCGCGTGCGCGACGAAACGGATTCTGCCGGGATGGCCGATCCTAACCCGAATTTCGGCAAGATTTCGCCTAAAACGGGTAATGTTGCACATCGGCGGCGGCGCTGTGGCGTTTTGGCAACCACTGCTTTTCCACTGCACAAACAGATGCGTGGGGTGTGGCGCGCGCACGGCGGCCGTGGGACAATACGGGCAGAATTTCGGAGGTTCAGATGGCGGTTCGAATGGTCCGGGGCGTGCTGGCGCTGACACTGGCGGGGGTCGTCGGCTGGCTTCCCGTTGTGTCCGGCGCACGCGAACCTCTCGCTGCCGTGAGCGTGGCCGCGGCGCCACGGCTGGACTTCACGCCGCAACAGATGGCCTTGGCGCTGGCAGTGTCGGACGACGCCGATCTTGCCTCGTTCTATGGCAGCAACGGGTTGCGCCCGATCTTCCTTGGCCCCGAGGGAGAGGCCCGGCGACTCGCTTTGCGGGACGCGATCGGGAACGCCCCGCGCCATGGCATCCCCGTTGCCCGATACCAGCCCGACCGCCTGACGGCGACCGAAGGACTTGCGGCCGAGATCGCCCATGCCCATTCCCTGTCACGCCTGCTGCGCGATCTGACCGGCGGCGTGCTGAACCCGACGCGCGTCGACCCCGAGATCAAGCGACAGCCCGTGCGGACCGCGGTGGTCCCGCTGCTGGCGCGGTTCGAGGCGGCGGCGGATCCTGCGGCGGTCCTTGCCGGGGCCGGACCGGACCATCCGGCCTATCTTGCGCTGCAACAGGCGCTGTTCGGGCCGGCCGATCTGTTGGTGCCGCAGAGCCTACCAAGGATTGCGACCGGTGTCTGGCGGCCAGGCCAAAGGGCCGCGGCGATCGCCGACCTGCGCACGCGCCTGGCGGCCATCGGATTTGTCGCCGATGCGCCGGATGCCACGCTGTATGACGATGCCCTTGCGCGGGCGGTCGCCGATTATCAGCGTGCGGCCGGCTTGCCGGATGACGGCGTCGCGGGCCCGCGGACCATCGCGGCACTGAACGGCGATGGCGGCACCGGACAGGACGCGCGGCAACGCGCGATCCTGGTGGCGATGGAGCGGATGCGCTGGATGGCGTCCGAGGATCTGGACAGCCGCCATGTCTGGGTGAACATCCCGGAATTCAGCACGACCATCGTGGAAGACGGGGCCGAGGTGTTCCGCACCCGCAGCGTCATGGGCAAGGACACGCCCGAGATGCGCACGCCCGAATTTTCCGAGATGATGGCCAATGTCGTGGTCAATCCCAGCTGGAACGTGCCGCGGTCCATCGCCGTTCGCGACTATCTGCCCCGCCTGCAGGCGAACCGCCATGCGCTGTCGCATCTGGACGTGGTGGATGGCGCGGGGCGGGTGCTGGCGCGGGACGGCATCGATTTTGGCCGCTATAGCGCCGCCAGCTTTCCGTTCAGGCTGCGCCAGAAGCCAAGCGACGACAATGCCCTTGGCGTGGTCAAGTTCATCTTCCCCAACCCCTGGAACATCTATCTGCACGACACGCCGTCCAAGCACCTGTTTGCGAACCGGGTGCGGGCGGAATCGAATGGCTGCATCCGCATCGGCGATCCGGTCGATCTGGCCCGCGCGCTGCTGTCGCGCCAGACCGACGATCCGGCTGCCATGTTCCAGCGCGCCCGCGACCGGGAACGCGAGACCTGGCTGAAGCTGACGCCGCCGGTTCCCGTGCATCTGGTCTATTTCACCGCCTGGCCCGGCCCGGATGGGCGCATCCGGCTGTTCGACGACATCTATGGCCGCGACGCCCGCATATGGGAGGCGCTGCAGGCCCAGGGCTTTGGCGCGGCGGCGCCCGCCATGGTCGCGGACCTGAACCCGGGGTTGTGACCCGCCCCGGAACGCGGGCACTGGAAGCAGCCTTGCAAACAGGCTAAGTCCTTGCGCGAAAGGGGGGGCCATGGTCCTGACGATGGGTGAGCTGGCGCGGGCTCTGGACGCGCAATGCTGGGGCGACCAGTCGATCCGCGTGACGGGTGCGGCGGAACCCGCGGCGGTCGGTCCGGTCGACGCGGATGGCGGCACGCTGGCCATGGCCATGGCGCCCAAATACGCCGAGGCGTTGAAGCCCGGCAGCATCGCCATCCTTGCCGAAGGGATGGACCCCGAGGCCTATGGCCTGAAGGCCGCCATCTTTGCCCCCCGCCCGCGACTGGTCATGGCCGGTCTGACGCGGGCTTTCGACCGCGGCCCGGACATCGCGCCGGGCATCCATCCGACTGCGGTCATCGACCCCACGGCCACGATCGGCGACGGCGCGGCCATCGCGCCCTTTGTCGTCATCGGTGCGCATGTGCGGATCGGACAGGGCGCCCGCATCGGGGCGCATGTCAGCATCGGTCGCGGCGCCCGCATCGGCGATCAGGCATTGATCCATCCGGGCGTGCGGATCGGCCATGACGTGACCGCGGGCGACCGTCTGATCGTGCAGCCGGGCGCGTCCATCGGCGGCGACGGGTTTTCCTTCGTCACCCCCGAGGAGTCGGGGATCGAGGAGATCCGCCGCACCCTGGGCGCCCGTGCCGCGGTCAACCAGCAGCACTGGACGCGCATCCATTCGCTTGGCGCGGTCGAGCTGGGTCATGACGTCGAGATCGGCGCGAACGCCACCATCGACCGCGGCACGATCCGGTCGACCCGCGTGGGCGACGGCACCAAGATCGACAACCTTGTGATGCTGGGCCACAACGTCGTCGTGGGCCGTGACTGCCTGCTGTGCAGCCAGGTGGGCGTGGCCGGATCGTCGGTGATCGGCGACAGGGTCGTGCTGGCCGGGCAGGTGGGCGTCAACGACAACATCCAGATCGGGGACGACGTCATTGCGGGCGGTGCCGCCAAGATCTTCACCCGCGTGCCGGCAGGCCGGGTGATCCTGGGCAACCCCGCGGTCAAGATGGAGACCCAGCTGGAGATCCAGAAGGCCATGCGGCGGCTGCCGCGTTTCGCACAACAGCTGTCCAAGCTTCAGGAAACCGTTACACGCCTGTTGGAAAAGGGCTGAACAGGAGGCGACATGACAGACGACATCACGCAGCGCATTCGGGCCATCATCGCGGAGCAGGCGATGCTGGAACCCGACCAGATCACCGATGACGCGACCCCCGCCGAACTGGGCATCGACAGTCTGGGCCTGGTCGAATCGATCTTTGCCATCGAGGAAGAGTTCGACATCTCGATCCCGTTCAACGCGAACGAGCCCGAGAAGTCCGACTTCGACATCTCGAACATGGGCACGATCATCGCCGCGGTGCATCGGCTGGTCGCGGAAAAGGCGGAATGACTGCCCCCGTGGACGAGGCGCTGATCGATGCAGGCCGCGCGGCACCCGCGATCCGGCCTGCGGCCGAGACGACCGGCCGCGGCGGGCTTCGCCGTGTGGTGATCACCGGCGCCGGCACGATCAACGCGCTTGGCCACGATGTCGCCACCACCCTGGAGGCGTTCCGCGAGGGTCGCTGCGGGATCACGCAGCTGGATTTTCGCGATGTCGATCGCCTGTCGATCCAGATCGGCGGACAGGTCCACGACTGGACGCCCGAGACCTATTTCAACCGCCAGCAGATCCTGCTCTATGACAAGTTCACCCAGTTCACCCTGCTGGCCGCCAAGCAGGCGGTCGAGCAGTCGGGCCTGCATTTTCAGGGCGCGCTTGGCCTGCGGTCGGGGGTCATCCTGGGAACGGCCGGCGGTGGCCTGAACACCTGGGACGAGAACTATCGCGCCGTCTATGAGGAGGGGAAGAACCGCGTCCATCCATTCGTGGTGCCCAAGCTGATGAACAATGCCGCGGCCAGCCATGTCAGCATGGAATTCGGCCTGCGCGGCCCCGCCTTCACCGTCGCCACCGCCTGCGCCAGCAGCAATCACGCAATGGGCCTGGCGTTCCAGATGGTGCGGTCGGGCGCGGCCGACGTCATGCTGTCGGGCGGGTCCGATGCGATGCTGTGCTTTGGCGGCGTCAAGGCATGGGAGGGGCTGCGCGTGATGTCCAAGGACGCGTGCCGCCCCTTCAGCGCCAACCGCAACGGCATGGTCCAGGGCGAAGGCGCGGGCGTCTTCGTCTTCGAGGATTTCGAACACGCCCGGGCGCGTGGCGCCGAGATCCTGGCCGAGGTCGTGGGCTTTGCCATGTCGTCGGATGCGCAGGACATCGTCATGCCATCGGCCCAGGGGGCCGAGCGCGCGATCACCGGGGCGATGGTCGATGCCGGCCTGAACCGCGAGGATATCGGCTATATCAATGCCCACGGAACGGGCACCGCCGCGAATGACAAGACGGAATGTGCGGCGGTCGCCCATGCCTTTGGCCATCACGCGGACCGGCTGATGATGTCGTCGACCAAGTCGATGCACGGCCATCTGATCGGCGGCACCGGCGCGGTCGAACTGCTGGCCTGCATCATGGCGCTGCGCGACGGGGTGATCGCGCCCACGATCGGCTATCAGGAGGCCGACCCCGAATGTGCGCTGGACGTCGTTCCCAACGAGGCCCGTGAGGCACGGGTCGATGCCGTCCTGTCCAATGCCTTCGCCTTTGGCGGACTGAACGCGGTCATCGCCCTGCGCCGCGTCTGATCGTCATGCGGGACACATGAAAAAGGCCGCGTCTAGGGGACGCGGCCTTTTCCGTTCATGCGATGGCAGGGGCGATCACTCGGCCGGTTCGTCCTCGGCGGGGGCATCCTCTGCCGGTTCTGCATCGGCGGCCGGGGCGGGCGCGGGTGCGGCGGCATAGGCGGCCAGTTCATCGAACGCGGCGGTGAAGCCGGTCAGCGACATGCTCAGCTGGACCGGCGAATCCGGGTCTCCACCGAAGGGCAGCAGCTGCACGGCCGCGGTGCTGCCGGCCTTCATGCTTGCCAGTTCCTGATTGGTGAAGCCAAGGCGCGCGACGCAGCCGACCGGCGCGCAGAAGCTAAACGGATAGCCGCGCATCTCGCCCGATCCGATCTGGAAGCCAAGGCCGTCGATCAGGTCCGTCTCCAGCGGTGCAACCAGGGTGGCGCCGGCGGCGACGTCGCCATTCGATAGCGGAACCATGGTCAGTTCGGCAACCGGGTTGTCGTCGGCATCGGTCAGCAGCTTGTACATCTCGCACGGATCCTTGCCCTGATCGGCGCGGATGCAGCGGATGGTCCAATCGCCATGCTCGGACTTGGCGTAATAGCTGCCAGGTCCGTTCGGATCGCGCGCGGGCTGACCCGCGGGCGCGTTTTCGGCCGCGGGGGCATCGGCGGGCGCGGCTGGCGTCTCTGCATCGGCAGGTGCGGTGGCCGGCGCGTCTGCGGCAGGGGCATCTGCGGCCGGTGCGCCGGTCGCGGGCGCATCGGCGGCGGGGGCTTCCGCCGCGGGCGTTTCGGGCGTGGCCGGCGCAGGGGTGTCCTGGGCAAATGCGGGCCCGGTGATCAGGGCGAGGGCGGCGAACAGCGCGTGCGAATGTCTGATGAACATCAATCTTTCTTTCTTTTGCTCAACGCATTGCGGCTGATCTAGCACGGCGCCGGGGCCTTGTCAGTCCCCTGCCACGACACGCCCTGTCACCAACCCTTGAGGTCGGGACATCGCACAGGATTGCGCATTGAAGAAGTTGCGTGGGAACCGAACCGGCCGGACACGCGTCATGAATTGACGCGAAAGGCCGTGGCTTCCACCACGGCCCCCGACGCGTTGCGTTATTCTCCCTGCCGGACTGGCCGGTCATCATTGAGACGCACGCTAATCGCGTTGGCGTGATCCGTCAACGGTCTATGGATTTTCCCCCGATCACATAAAAAAAAGCCGCGCCCGAGGGCGCGGCAGTCCAACAGGGAGGAAGGTCCGGGTCACGGCTGCGATCCGGACAACTTCACCTTGCCATGAAAGCGTTAAAATTGTCTTTTCAAGGCGTGCGTTGCGCAATTTGTTGGTGGGGGATGCGATGGGCTCGGTTCTGGACCTGGATGCAGGAACGATCTTCGTGGGCGGCGCCGGCGCCGGATACGCGACCCCCGAGACGATGCTGCTGAAGCTGGCAAACCGGCACGGGCTGGTCGCGGGTGCGACGGGGACGGGCAAGACCGTCACCCTGCAGACCTTGGCGGAAAGCCTGTCGGCTGCGGGCGTTCCGGTGTTCCTGGCGGATGTGAAGGGCGACCTGGCGGGGCTGGCCAAGGCGGGATCGGATCAAGGCAAGCTGCACGAGCCTTTCCTTGCGAGGGCCGGTCAGATCGGGATCGATCTGACCTATGCATCCTATCCGGTGACATTCTGGGATGTCTGGGGACAGCACGGCCATCCCGTCCGCACCACGCCGGCCGAGATGGGACCGCTGCTGCTGTCGCGCCTGCTGGACCTGACGGAGGCGCAGGAGGGCGTCATGGCGATCGCCTTCCGCGTCGCCGACGAGGAGGGGCTGCCGCTTCTGGACCTCAAGGACCTGCAGTCGATGCTTGTCTGGGTCGCACAGAACGCCGCCGACCTGTCGACGCGCTATGGCAATGTCAGCACCGCCAGCGTGGGCGCGATCCAGCGCGCGCTGCTGGTGCTGGAGACCGAGGGTGGAGCGAACCTGTTCGGCGAGCCGGCGCTGGCGCTGACCGACATCATCCGTCAGGACGCGGACGGGCGCGGCGTCATCAGCATCCTGTCGGCAGAGCGCCTGATGAACGCACCCCGGCTGTACGCGACATTCCTGCTGTGGCTGCTGTCGGAGTTGTTCGAGCAGCTGCCCGAAGTGGGCGATCCGGACAAGCCCCGCGTCGCGTTCTTCTTTGACGAGGCGCATCTGCTGTTCGACGACGCGCCGAAGGCCCTGATCGAAAAGGTCGAGCGGGTGGCACGATTGATCCGGTCGAAAGGCGTCAGCATCTGGTTCGTCACCCAGAACCCCGCCGACATTCCCGAAGCGGTGCTTGGCCAATTGGGCAACCGGGTTCAGCACGCGCTGCGGGCGTTCACCGCCAAGGATCAGAAGGCCCTGCGCGATGCGGCGCAGAACTATCGGACCAACCCCGATTTCGACATCGCCGAGACGATCCAGCAGGTGGGGACGGGCGAGGCCGTGACCTCGTTCTTGCAGCCGAAGGGTGTGCCGGGCATCGCGCAGCGGACGCTGATCCGGCCGCCGTTCAGTCAGGTCGGCCCGATCACGGATCAGGAGCGCGCGGCGATCCGGGCCACGTCCCCGATGGGGCCGAAATACGACACCGCCCTGGATCGCGATTCCGCGCACGAGATGCTGGCACGCAAGACACAGGCCGCAGCCCAGGCAGCCAGTGCGAAGACGGATGACGATGGGTTGTTCGACATGCCCGCCGGTGCGGGACGGGGGCGACCATATCAGGCGCCGGCACGCGAGAAGGCTGCGCCACGCGGGCGGTCCGACAGCATCGTGCAGACCTTTGGCAAGAGCCTTGCCCGGCAGTTGGGGACCCGGACCGGGCAGGCGCTGGTCCGGGGCGTTCTGGGTTCCCTGATCAAGAAGCGCTGATGGTCACAGCGCGATGGCCGTGGCCGGCATCGGCGCGGCGTCGATCGCGGCACGCATCTCTGCCAGGATGGCGATGACCAGCAGGACGTGGCGGCGCAGGTCGTATTCGGCAGCCTGGGTCACGCGCATGTCGTTCTGGATCTGCTCCTCGGCCCGCAGGCGGGACAGGACGGCACCCGGCGCGGGGCAGCGGTCGCTGCGCAGCAGGCGGGGCAGGTCGCGATCGCGCTTCCAGGTCTTCTGACCTTCGCGGGCGGCCCGGATCAGCGTTCCGGGACGGCGCAGGCCCTGATTCGTCGGGCGGGGGCGAAAAACGATCACGTTCGAGACTGCGGTCATGGGGCTGATCCTTTGCGTTTGCCACGGGGTCACCTTCACACAACCTTGAGGTGTGTTGCCAAAAGCCCTGCCGCAGCGCGCGGTGGAGCAAGGTTTCTTTAGGAATTGTTAGGGAATGTTGCGGCTATGTGCAGAAACACCCTGTTAACCACAGGGAAAGATTTCAACCCAGGGTAGTCTACTGCCGGGCTGCCCGAGGACGACAAGGGACCTGACATGACCATATTGACCGGTGATTTCGCAATCCACACGGGCATCGCGGAGCACCGTGCGCAGGTGCAAGGGCAGACCTGCGCGCAAGACGACCTGAGCGAGGACGCGCGCCTTTACCTGCGCCATGTCGACCAGGGGGTGACGATCCGTGCCCTGGCGCGCGAGGCCGGTGTTCATGCCTCGACCATCCTCCGCCGTATCCGCCGGTTCGAGGCGCGCCGCGACGATCCGCTGGTGGATGCCGCGCTGGCCCCGCGGCCCGAGGGGGCCAATGCGCCTGATGAGCGTCAGGCCCTGCGCGTGCTGCGCCGGCTGGCAGAGCCGGGTGCGTGCATGGCATCGGCCCCCGGCATGGACAAGGCGATCGTCACGCGCGACGATATCCGCACCGCCGTCCTGGAACGCGCCCTGGCAGAGATGATGGCGCTGAAGGGATGGGTCGTGCAGACGCGGGGCGGGGGGCGCATCCAGCGCTATGTCATCGCGCCGGCAGGGCGCGAGGCCCTGCGCCAGATGCTGCGGTCGCCCCGCCAGCGCAGCGCCGTGCCGGGGCCATCGTCGTTTGCGGACGCCCACCCGGTCCACGAGGACGCCCAGCCCGTCCACGGCATGGCCGAGGCCCAGGCGGCCTTTGACCACGGCGACCGTCACCGGGTGTGGGAGGATCGCGTCATCGACGATCCCGAGGATGGCCGCCGCCGCCAGACCCGGGTGAACATCGCGGAAAGCCCGCTTCTGGTGCTGGCGCGGCGGCGTGACCATGATGGGCAGGCGTTCCTGACGCCGGGCATGGTCACGGCGGGCGAACGCCTGCGCGAGGATTTCGAACTGGCGCAGATGGGTCCGCGGGTAACGCAGAACTGGGATGGCTTCATGACCTCGGGGATCGACGTGTCGCGCGGTGGCGGTGGTTATCGCGGCGGATCGGAATCGGCCCGCGACCGGGTGGCCGTCGCGCTGCGCGACCTGGGGCCGGGCATGGGCGACATCGTGCTACGGGTGTGCTGCTTTTTGGAGGGGATCGAGATGACGGAGCGGCGTCTTGGCTGGTCCGCACGGTCTGGAAAGATCGTCCTGCGTCTGGCCCTGATGCGGCTGGAGCGGCACTATGAGGAAACCTACGGCAAGGGATCGCGGCTGATCGGCTGAAGGTCATTGCCGCAGACGGGGGCTGGTCGATAAGATGGTGGGCGTTGACCGCGCGTCGTTGATCAGGCCCCCTTATGAATATCACCCTGCGCCAGTTGCGCTATTTCCTGTCCTTGGCGCAGCACACCCATTTCACACGCGCTGCCGAATCGATCAACGTCACGCAACCCGCGCTGTCCATGCAGATCCGCGCGCTGGAGGAGGAGATCGGCGCCCGTCTGGTCGAACGCACCCCGCAGGGTGTCGTCCTGACCCCGCAGGGCCGCGCGCTGCAGGACCACGCCCAACGGGTCATGGCCGCGATGACCGATCTGGAACAGGACCTGCGGCAGCCGGGGCAGGGCGGTCGGTTGATGCTGGGCATGATCCCCACCGTCGCGCCCTATCTGCTGCCCGAGGCGCTGCCCCTTTTGCGGGCGCGCGACATCGGGCGCGACCTGCATCTGCGCGAGGCGCAGACCGACCGCCTGCTGGACGAACTGCAGGCGGGGCGGCTGGATGCCATCGTCGTCGCCAGCCCGCCCGAGGGGCCGGGCCTGCAGGCTGTACCGCTGTTTGCCGACCGCTTTCTGCTGGCCGGCAGCGCTGCACGAATCTCCGATCTGCGCAGCCGACCGCTGTCTCCTGACGCACTGGATCCCGGCCAACTTCTGTTATTGGATGAGGGGCATTGCCTTGGCGACCAGGCCCTGGAGGTCTGCGGGCTGAACCGCCGCGCGGCGCGGCTGGACCTGGGGGCCGCGTCGCTGTCGACCCTGTGCCGCCTTGCCGCGCAGGGCATGGGCCTGACCTTCCTGCCCGAGATCGCCCGCCGGCAGGAGCTGGCCGCGGCACCCGGCCTGACGGCCGTCAGGTTTCCCGACCCCCAGCCCGCGCGGCAGGTCATGCTGATGCGTCGCGCATCGACTCCGGGGCAGGGCTGGTTCGACGATCTGGCCCGCCTGCTGACCGCGGCGGCGCGACCGCTGCTTGATCTGGGCTGATCGCAAGGCAGCCATGTGGACGCAGGGGCAGGGGATGCGTTGCCAAATCGTTGCAAAGCCCCTATTTCTGCCCGAACCGCGACCGAAAGGACCATGACCTTGCGCGACCTCAGGATCCCGGATCAGCGCCACCCGGAAAAGGCGCACCGACCCGATCAGGCCCAGCCCAAGAAGCCGGACTGGATTCGCGTCAAGGCGCCCACCTCTGCGGGGTACAAGCAGACGCGCGACCTGCTGCGCGAGAACCGTCTGTCGACCGTCTGCGAGGAGGCCGGCTGTCCCAATGTCGGTGAATGCTGGAGCCAGGGCCACGCCACCATGATGATCATGGGCGAGATCTGCACCCGCGGCTGCACCTTCTGCAACGTCGCGACGGGTAAGCCGCAGTCGCTGGACACGTTCGAACCCGGCCGCGTCGCCCATGCCGTGCAGAAGCTGGGCCTGAAACACGTCGTGATCACCAGCGTCGATCGCGACGACCTGGACGATGGCGGGGCCGAGCATTTCGCCCAGACCATCCGGGCGATTCGCCACCGCTCTCCGACCTCCACGATCGAGGTGCTGGTGCCCGACTTTCTGAAGTCAAAGCCTGGCGCCTTGGAGACCGTGGTCGAGGCGCGTCCCGATGTGTTCAACCACAACCTTGAAACGGTGCCGGGCCTGTACCCGGAGGTCCGTCCCGGCGCCCGCTATTTCCATTCGCTGCGCCTGCTGCAGCGGGTCAAGGAACTGGACCCGTCGATGTTCACCAAATCCGGCATCATGGTCGGATTGGGAGAGGATCGCCAAGGCGTGCTGCAGGTCATGGACGACATGCGTGCGGCAGACATCGACTTCATCACCATCGGCCAGTATCTGCAGCCCAGCCCCAAGCACCATCGCGTCGACCGCTTCGTCACGCCCGAAGAATTTGCGGGCTATGAGAAGGCCGCCTATGGCAAGGGTTTCCTGATGGTGTCGGCGACGCCACTGACCCGGTCGTCGTATCATGCGGGCGATGACTTCGCGCAGCTTCGCGACGCCCGACTGGTCAAGCTGGGTCGCGCCTGAGGCCGCGGGGCAGGGGGCGCACGCCGCCCCTTGCAAATCGTCGCGACTGGATTTACGCCAAGCCCAACGGTCCGCACGGACCGCCGCCGAAAGGGCGCCGGGACCAGTCCGGGGGCGTGGCGGAATGGTAGACGCGACGGATTCAAAATCCGTTTCAGCAATGAGTGCCGGTTCGAGTCCGGCCGCCCCTACCACGCCCTTTCGCGTTCAGCACTGGCAAAGATTTTGCTGCAGTGCGGGAACAATCCAGACCTTGTGACGGTTTGTCCATCGACGGTGACAAGACGCCGATGAAAGGACATTACCATGGCACATAACCCCACTGCTGACGACATCAAACGCGACGCCCGTTCGGCTGCGAACGAAGCCCACGGCGACCTGAAGGATGGTGCCCGCAAGATTGCGGACGACGTTCGTGACACCGCGCGCGAACTGTCCGACAATTCGGGTGCGGCACGCCTGAAAGAGCGTGGCGCAGCACTGGCCGATGATGCCGTCGAAACGGGCAAGTACTATGCCGAGCGTGCCCGTGAGACCGGTCAGGAATATGCCGACCGCGCGCGTCTGGAGGCAGAGCGCCTGTACGAAGCAGGCCAGCAGAAGGCGACCGAAGTCGCTCACTACGCTGAAGAGCGTTATGATGAAGTGTCCGAGATGGTTCGCCGCAACCCGGCGCAGGCCTTGGGTATCGCGGCCGGTGTCGGCTTCCTGGTCGGTCTTCTGATCTCGCGTCGCTGAGGTCGGGCATATGTTCGATTTCGCCCGACGCGTTCAGGAAGCTGTCGGCGACACGGTCCGGCGCACGGCCATGAAGGCCGTCGCCGGAATGGTCGGACTGATGGCTGGCGGGTTCTTGACAGCTGCCCTGTGGTCGTGGCTTGCCAACGATTTGGATTGGGGCTCTACCTTGGCGTCGTTGACCATCGGCGGAGGTTTGATCGTGCTGATGATCATCCTTCTGGCCATGGCGGCAAAGCGCAAGCACACTATGCCGACAACTGATGATCTGAAACGTGAGGTCGAAGCTCGGGTTTCTCTGGCGACCGATGCGGCGGCGACTCGTGCGCGGGCGGAAGCGACGCGAATTGTCGAACTGGCCGAAGCGAAGGCACATTCGCTGATGGATCAGGCTGGCTCTCGCGCGACCAAACTTGCTTCTGATGCCGAAGAAAAGCTGTTCGGCAGCGTCCGCAATACCGCTCGCGCTGCGGGTCTGACGTCTTCCAACGTTAATGCTGCAAAGCAGTCGTTTCAAAACGGCGCGCATCAGTTACGCCAAGCGACCGACAGCAATGCTGGGACGATGACCAAGCTGGTTGGAGCGTTCGCTGTCGGTGTCACGTTGGCCGCAGCAATGCAGGAACGTCGACACGACAGGATGGATTACGATCCCGACGACATGATGTAAAAAAGGGCGCCTCGGCGCCCTTTTTTTTGTTCCAGATCAGGCATTTGCCTCCCGGATCTTGTTGGCTGCATCCTTGTCGAACGCGACGCCCTTTTTTTCCAGCAGCTGATCAAGTTCTCCTGACAATGTCATCTCGGTGATGATGTCGCAGCCACCTACGAACTCACCCTTGACGTAAAGCTGGGGAATGGTGGGCCAGTCGGAGAAATCCTTGATCCCTTGGCGGATGTCAGCGTCCGACAATACGTTCACGCCCTCGTAGGGCACGCCCATATAATTCAGAACGCCGGCAACTCTGCTCGAAAAACCGCATTGGGGCATCTCGGGCGTGCCTTTCATGAACAGGACCACGTCGTTGCGGTCGATCATGTCCTGGATGCGCGTGTTCGCGTCGCTCATATCGGCAATCCTTGTAATGGGGCAGGGGGCGCGTCAGTCAGGCGCCTTGGTGGTCAGGGCAAGCGCATGCAACTCTCCGGCAGGGCCGTCCATCTTGCCCTGAAGGGCGGCATAGACGGCGCGCTGTTGCTGCACGCGGTTCAGCCCGCGAAAGCTTTCGTCGATAACTTCGGCGGCATAGTGGTTTCCATCACCGGCCAGATCAGTGATCGTGATCTTTGCCTGGGGAAAAGAGACCCGCAGAAGGGCCTCGATATCATGCGCTTCCATGGCCATGGGCGGATCCTTGTCTTTGTCACACATGATGTAGGGGATGCCGGCAAAGGCTGCAAGACCGGCACGAAAACGGCCGCGTTCCAGAGAAACGCGGCCGCCACGATTAATCTTATTAAGGGTTACTGCGTCGCGCTGACCGCACCCACGGTTCCGCCGACAACCGCGCCGGCCGGACCCGCCACGGCCGCACCGCCAAGACCGCCGGTCGCAGCGCGCTCGCCAACCGTCGTCCCGCATGCCGAAAGAGCCAGCATCGCACCGCACAATCCCACAGCCACATATTTCATGATGAATGTCCTTTGATGTCAGGTTCTGTCAAACAGACGCAAACCAACGGTCACAGGTTCCGGGATTGCTGTAGAAAGGCATTCGAAAGCAGGGGGAACATTTTTCTGATAATCTGTATTATGTACCAAAAATGTCTTTCTGGTTAGCCTTTCAACTTTTTCACCACTTGTCCCTATGGCACACATCTTCCAAGGTTCCGTAAAATGGATCGGAGGATCATATGGCCGTATCGCCACCTGTCTGCGATTTCGATACGCCTTGGCACGACTTTGCGCTGCGCGATACGGACGGAAGCGTCGTGACGCTTTCGCAGGTCGCCGGATCGTGTGGGACGCTGGTGATGTTCATCTGCAACCATTGCCCCTATGTCAGGTCGATCCTGGACCGCATTGTCCGCGATGCGCATGCGCTGATGGACCACGGTATCGGCGTCGTCGCCATATCTTCGAACGACGTCGCGGCCTATCCGGAGGATAGCCCGGCGCATATGAAGGACTTGGCGCAGCGGAACGGTTTTCGCTTTCCCTACCTGTATGATGCGGATCAGTCGGTCGCACGGGCCTATGGCGCCGAATGCACGCCTGACTTTTTCGGCTATTCCGCCGACGGTCGGCTGCAGTATCGCGGTCGACTGGATGCCTCGACCCGCACGGCGGCAGCGACGGACGCCCGCCGCGACCTGTATCTGGCCATGGTGCAGATCGCGGAAACCGGGCAAGGTCCGCGCGATCAGGTCGCATCAATGGGATGCTCGATCAAATGGAAGGCCGCATGACCATGGACAGACCCTGCCCGATCGTATTCGACCTGGACGGCACGCTGATCGACAGCGCGCCCGACATTCACGCCTGCGTGAACGCGGTCCTGCGCCAGCATCAGATCGCACCGCTGCCCCTGGCGCGGGTGCGCAGCTTCATCGGTGGCGGTGTCGAGCTTCTGTGGACCCGGATCATCGCCGCCTGCGGTATCGAGCCGATGCATCGGCCCGCGCTGATCGCGGCCTTCATGGCGCGCTATCACGATGCCACGGCCCTGACGCGCCTGTTTCCAGGCGTGATTGAGGCTGTGGGGCGGCTGGCCGATGCAGGTCATCCCTTGGGCATCTGCACCAACAAGCCGATGGGCCCGACGCGCAGCGTGTTGCAGCATTTCGCGCTGGATCGTCTGTTCCCTGTCGTTGTCGGAGGGGACAGCCTGCCGCAGCGCAAGCCCGACCCCGCGCCCTTGCGCCTGGCCCTGCAGATGCTGGGCGTGGAGGGGAATGCCCCCCGTGCGCTCTATGTCGGTGACAGTGAATTTGACGCGAATTGCGCGGCGGCGGTGCCAGTGCCGTTCCTGATCTATTCGGGCGGCTATCGCATGACGCCCATCGCCGATCTGCCGCATCACGCGGCCTTCGATCGCTTTGACGATCTGCCGGGTCTGGTGGGTCAGGCGATGGCGCTCTAGGCAGCCGGCTTGACAACCGGCGACGAAAGACGCCACTTCGGGGCGGACCCGTGCACGAAAGGCCCCATGATGGATCTGCGCCAAATCAGCCCCAACCTCGCCGTCTCTCCGCAGATCCTGCCCGAGGATGTCCCGGCCTTGGCCGATGCGGGGTTCAAGGTCCTGGTCAACAACCGCCCCGACGAGGAGGTCGAGGCCGAGATCGATCACGACGCGATGGCACAGGCGGCAGAGGCTGCCGGAATGCGCTATCATTACCTGCCGTTCCACCCGGGCCAGATCACGCCGCAACTGATCGCGGATTTCGGGACGGCGACCGTGGGACAGGGGCCGGTGATCGCATATTGTCGGTCCGGCAACCGCAGCACGGTCCTGTGGGCGCTGACGCAGGCCGGGCGCATGCCCGAGGATGAGATCCTGAAGACGGCCGACGCCGCCGGGTACGACCTCAGCGGCGTGCGGCCGTTGATTGCGTCGCTGGCCAGCCGCAAGGGCTAGACCGGGCAGGGCAATGCCCCTGCCCTGCCCCGTGTCGTCAGGCAGGCACGCCAAATGACCGCTTGACATTTGCGGTCCAACCAAGTCCGGAAAGATCATCGGCGCGAATCGCCGGGCGCTTCATCACGCTTGGCTTTTCGCCCATCATGGCGACCGGATCGGCCGCCCGCTCGTCGTCGGACATGCCGCGCCATGTCAGGCTGGCGCGGTTGATGATCTTGTCACCGAACTGCGCGACAAGGGCCGCGCGTTCCTCCGCGGACAGCGGCTCCTTCTGGACATCGCGGAACTGTACCGTCCATCCGTTGTCCTGCAGGTCGGCCTGCGCCTTCTGGCAGGTCGAACAATGGGCAAGGCCGTACATCGTCAGCGTCTTGGACATGGATACCTCGTCAGATCAGGGGAACGAAGGGCACGCCGCAGGCAGTCAGGGTCAGGGTTGCCAGAAGGGCAAGGGTCAGGCGCATCGGTCGTGGTCCTTCATGGGTCAGGCCCGATGTATCGCCCCCCGCAGCAGGTGCCACAAGTCACAAATCGTCGCTGCCAGGGTCGTGGAACTGCGCGCGCACCCGGCGCATCGCCCACCAGACGCCCAGCACCGTCAGGGGCGTCAGCACGGCGACGACCAGCGTCTTGTCCAGCCCCGCGCGCCCCGCCAGCGGCGCCAGCGCATAGCTCAGCAGGCCCACCGCGTAATAGCTGATGGCGACGACCGACAGCCCCTCGACCGTGTGCTGCAGCCGCAGCTGCATGTCGGCGCGGCGGTCCATGCGGTGCATGATCTTCTGGTTCTGGGCGCTACGTTCCACGTCGACACGCGTGCGCAGCAGCTCGGCCGCGCGGGCTGTGCGTTCAAGCATCGTGGCCAGCCGCCGTTCCGCCGATTTCGCGGTGCGCATGGCCGGCTGGTACCGCCTGCGCATGAATTCGGTCAGCATCTGGCGGTCCAGAAACCGCGTCTCCCGCAGGGCGGCGATCCGGTCATGCACGATCGCCTCATAGGCGCTGTTGGCACCGAACCGGAAGGAATGCAGAACGGCCTGCGCCTCCAGCTGGGTCGAGACCGCCAGCAGGTCATGCAGCAGCTGTTCTGCGGGCTGCGCGTCGTCGGTCATCGATTCCAGGATCGCGGTTAGGCGCGGCTCCAGTTCGTTCAGGCGGTTGCCCAGACCGCGCGCGCGCCCAAGGCCCAGCATCGACATAGCGCGATAGGTCTCCAGCTCGACCAGGCGATGCACCAGGCGCCCGATGCGGCCGTCCGACGTGCCGGGCCGCACGAAGATCGCGAACCGCATCCAGCCATCCGCGTCGATGCGGAAATCACCCGCGACCATCGCGGTCTCGTCCAGCACCCAGATCGCGGCCAGGCTGTCGCGCGCGAACCAGCCGTCGATGCGGGCCAGCGCCTCGGCCGGGTCATCGGGCAGCAGGTCGACCTGGATCATCACCGCCGCGACGCGCTTGCCCGGCGCGGCGTGCTGCCAGGCGTCGGGAAAGATCGCCGCCGCCGACGGGTCGAACGGACGGATCGGAAGACCCGGCGTCATCGCCATGTAGGTCACGAACTCGGTGTGGCTCTCCCATTTCAGTTCGTGACGGCCAAGCTGGCCCTGATAGTGGCTGTCATCGGGATCGGGGCGTGGACCGCCATGGCGGCTGACCAGCTCGCCCAGATGCGCCAGATCCTGCCCCCGGTCGCGGTTGGCGGCGTCGCGCGGTTCCTTGAACGCCACGAAGACCGCGGTCGCCGGCGCGGTGATCCGCGGCGAGGGCCGGGCATGCAGTTCGTTGACCAGCGCATAACGCAGGGGATGTTCTGTGGCCGGGTTCATCTGCCGCTCCTGAAGACGGGGCAACGGCCCCTGCCCCATTTCAAGACCACCGCGACAGGCGGCACAAGTGGGAACGCCCGCCGGCTGTGAACCGGCGGGCGTCCGTGGCACGATTGCGCCGGATCAGTCGATCATGGGCAGTAGCTTGTTGATGCTGTCCTTGGCGTCGCCATAGAACATCCGGGTGTTCTCCTTGAAGAACAGCGGGTTCTCGATGCCGCTATAGCCGGTGCCCTGCCCGCGCTTGGACACGAAGACCTGCTTGGCGCGCCACACCTCCAGCACCGGCATGCCGGCGATGGGGCTGTTCGGATCGTCTTGGGCCGCGGGGTTCACGATGTCATTCGACCCGATGATGATGACGACGTCGGTCGAGGGGAAATCCTCGTTGATCTCGTCCATCTCCAGCACGATGTCATAGGGGACCTTGGCCTCGGCCAGCAGCACGTTCATGTGGCCCGGCAGACGCCCCGCTACGGGGTGGATGGCAAAACGCACCGTCTTGCCCGCCGCGCGCAGTTTGCGCGTCAGTTCGCTGACCGCACCCTGCGCCTGCGCGACCGCCATGCCATAGCCCGGCACGATCACGACGCTGTCCGCCTCGTTCAGCGCGGATGCCACGCCGTCCGCATCGATGGCGATCTGCTCGCCCTCGATCTCGGCTGCGGGGCCGGTCTCTCCGCCGAAACCGCCCAGGATCACGCTGACGAAGTTCCGGTTCATCGCCTTGCACATGATGTAGGACAGGATAGCACCCGACGATCCGACCAGCGCGCCCGTCACGATCAGCAGATCGTTCGACAGGGTAAAGCCGATCATCGCCGCCGCCCAACCGGAATAGCTGTTCAGCATCGACACCACGACCGGCATGTCCGCGCCGCCGATGCCCATGATCAGGTGATAGCCGATGAAGAACGCCAGCAGCGTCACCAAGATCAGCCAGAACACCGCCGGACCGACGCCGGTGAAATACAGCACCCCGATCAGCAGCGACAGCGCCAGCGCACCCGCGTTCAGCATGTGGCCGCCCGGCAGCTTCTTGGGCTTGCCGTCGACACGGCCCGCCAGCTTGCCAAAGGCCACGACCGACCCGGTAAAGGTCACCGCGCCGATAAAGATGCCCAGGAAGACCTCGATCTTCAGCATGGCGATCTCGGGGGCGGTCTTGTGGGCAAGCAGGGCCGCAAAACCGGTCAGTTCGGCCTCGAACCCTTCGGCACGCAGGCGCAGGACGCGCGACAGCTCGATCTGGGCGTTGAAGCCGACAAAGACCGCGGCCAGACCGACCAGCGAATGCATTGCCGCGACCAGCTGGGGCATCTCGGTCATCTGCACGCGCTTGGCGACCAGCCAGCCGCCGGTGCCGCCGATGGCGATCATGATCAGCGACAGCAGCCAGTTGCCCGCACCCGGCCCGAACAGCGTCGCCACGACCGCAAGGCCCATGCCGACGATGCCGTACCAGATCGCGCGTTTGGCGCTTTCCTGTCCCGACAGCCCGCCAAGCGACAGGATGAACAGGACCGAGGCGACCACATAGGCCGCAGTGGTGAATCCGTATTCCATTGTCCCGACCCCTTACGACTTCTGGAACATGGCAAGCATGCGCCGGGTGACCATGAAGCCACCAAAGATGTTGACCGATGCCATCAGCACGGCCAGCGCGCCCAGGATCACGACCCAGGCCGATCCCGACCCGATCTGCATCAGCGCGCCCAAGATGATGATCGAACTGATCGCGTTCGTGATGGCCATCAGCGGCGTGTGCAGCGAATGCGCCACGTTCCAGATCACCCGGAAGCCCACGAAACAGGCCAGCACGAAGACGATGAAGTGCGACATGAAGCTGGCGGGGGCGATCAGCCCAATCAGCAGCACGACCAGGCCACCGCCCAGCAGAAGCTTGATCTGGCTGGCGGTCTCGGCCTTGAAGGCCGCGGCGTCGGCGGCGCGGCGTTCGTCGGGGGTCAGCTCCTTCTTCTTCTCCTTGGGCTTCTGCGCGGCAATGGCGGCGACCTTGGGCGGCGGGGGCGGCCAGGTCACGTCGTGGTCATGCACGACCGTCGCGCCGCGGATGACGTCGTCCTCCATGTTGTGGACGATGACGCCATCCTTCTTGGGCGTCAGGTCGGCCACGAAATGGCGGATGTTGTTGCCGTACAGCTCGGAGGCCTGCGCGCCCATGCGCGACGGAAAGTCGGTATAGCCGACGATGACCACGCCGTTGTCGGTGACGATGCGTTCGTCCGGCACGGTCAGCTCGCAGTTGCCGCCCTTTTCGGCCGCCAGATCGATGATGACGCTGCCCTGCTTCATCATGGCCACCATGTCGGCGGTCCACAGCTTGGGCGCGTCGCGGCCGGGGATCAGCGCCGTGGTGATGACGATGTCCATCTGGGGTGCCAGCTCGCGGAACCGGGCCAGCTGCTTCTCACGAAACTCGGGGCTCGACGGCGCGGCATAGCCGCCCGTGGCGGCGCCGTCCTGCGCGGGCGCGTCGAAGTCCAGATAGACGAACTCGGCACCCATCGATTCGATCTGTTCGGCCACTTCGGGGCGGACGTCAAAGGCATGGACCTGCGCGCCAAGGCTGACCGAGGTGCCGATGGCCGCAAGACCCGCGACCCCTGCCCCCACGACCAGCACCTTGGCCGGCGGGACCTTGCCTGCCGCCGTCACCTGTCCGGTGAAGAAGCGGCCAAAGTTGTTCGCCGCCTCGATGACGGCGCGATAGCCCGCGATGTTGGCCATCGACGACAGCGCGTCCATCTTCTGCGCGCGGCTGATGCGCGGCACCATGTCCATGGCGATCGCGGTGATGCCCTGGTCCTTGGCCTGCGCCAGCAGTTCGGCGTTCTGCGCCGGATAGAAGAACGAGATCAGCGTCTGCCCCGCCTTCATCTGGCCGATCTCGGCCGTGGTCGGCTGGCGCACCTTGGCCACCACGTCCACCGCATCGATCAGCTCAGCCGCGGTCTGGCAGACCGTCACGCCGGCGCCGCGATAGTCGTCGTCAGCGAAACCCGCGCGCGCGCCCGCGCCGCTTTCCACGAACACGTCATGCCCCAGCTTGCCCAGATGCGCGGCGGTGGATGGCGTGATCGCCACCCGCGCCTCGCCTTCAAAGCTTTCCCTCGTTGCGCCAATCTTCATGGCTCTGATGCCCCCCGGTCTGGTGATCTTTCGTCGCAGACGTCATAGCATCGCGAAATATTGTTTCACAAGGCTGCGCTGTCGCGACCGGCTCGGAAAGACAACTGCGGCGGCTTGGGAACAACTGGTCCAGCGCATGTGAAAACGGCCCGGATGCGGATGCATCCGGGCCGTTCCGTGACCTGACCGGTCGGATCAGTTGGCCGGGGCCGGCGTCGTGGTGGTCGCCGGTGCGGTGGTCGCAGGCGCAGGGGTGGTCGCGGGCTCTTCGACGCTGACGGCGTCGTCAACGGCGTCAGCCGCACTGTCGGCTGCCTCTGCTGCGGCATCCGCTGCGTTCGATGCGGCCTCGCCTGCACCGTCAACGGCATTGTCGATCGCGGTGCCGGCTGCGTCGGCTGCATTGCCTGCGGCTTCGACCGCGCTGTCGGCAGCGGCGCCGGCGGCATCGGCGGCGTCGTCAGCTGCATCGGCGGCACCGGCGGCGGCGTCATCGGCGGCCTCGGACGCGCTCTCGGCTGCAGCCTCTGCTTCGGCTGCCGCGTTGTCGGCAGCGGCTTCGGCCTCGGACGCCGCGGCATCGACTTCGGGTTCTTCGACGACGGCGGGGGCCGTGGTCGTCTCGGGGGCGGGTTCGGTGGTCGTCACCGTGGTGGTGTCACCTTCGACGACGGTCGTGTCATCAGCCATGAAACGCTGCAGCACGAAATAGGCCAGCGCCAGCGCCAGCAGGACACCGATGATCAGCGGCAGCGCGGAAGACTTGCGCTCCACCGGCTCGACATAGGTTTCCTTGGGGGTGGTGCCGGGTTTCACGCGGTTCGGATCGTTGGGATCATAGCTCATGCAGGTCTCCGATTCAGACTGTATTTTGACCGGGTTAGGTCGCGAAGCTGTGGCGTGTGACCGTTCGGCTGTCAACCGCCAACGCCCGACGCCACGCCTTGCGAGCCGGCGTTCAGGCGATTAACACCGACTAAAGGCCGGGGTTCCGCTTGCGGCCGCATTTTTACGAAAGGCCGCTGACCATGTCCGTCGAGAAACCGCAGCCTGTCCAGCACCTTGCCGATTACCGTCCCTGGCCGTTCACCCTGTCACAGACCCGGCTGGACGTGACCCTGGCCCCCCGCGACACGGTCGTTCTGACCGAACTGGACCTGGAGCCGTCGGACCAGCCGGTCGATCTAGTGCTGGATGGCGGCGCGGGGCTGCGTTTGCAGTCGCTGCGCATCGACGGGCTGACCGTGGACCCGGCCCACGTCCTTCGCGATGACGAGACGCTGACCATCCGCGCCGCCGCCCTGCCCCGCGTGCCCTTCACGCTGGCGACCGACGTGCGCATTGATCCGCAGGACAACACCGCCTTCGAGGGGCTGTATCTGTCGGGCGGCATCTTCTGCACCCAGTGCGAGGCCGAGGGGTTTCGCCACATCACCTTCTATCCCGACCGCCCGGACGTGATGACCACGTTCCGCGTGACGCTGCGCAGCGACCTGCCGGTGCTGCTGTCGAACGGCAACCCCGTGCGCGCCCAGGACGGCGTCGCGGAATGGAACGACCCCTGGCCCAAGCCTGCCTATCTGTTCGCGCTGGTGGCGGGCGATCTGGTGGCGGTCAGCGACAGCTTTACCACCCGGTCGGGGCGCGCGGTCGATCTGAACGTCTGGGTCCGTCCCGGCGATCAGGACCGCGCGGGCTTTGCGATGGAGAGCCTGATCGCGTCGATGCGCTGGGACGAGGACGTCTATGGCCGCGAATATGACCTGGATGTGTTCAACATCGTCGCGGTCGACGATTTCAACATGGGCGCCATGGAAAACAAGGGGTTGAACATCTTCAACTCGAAACTGGTGCTGGCCTCTCCGGATACCGCGACCGATGGCGACTACGAGCGGATCGAGGCGGTGATCGCGCACGAGTATTTCCACAACTGGACCGGTAACCGCATCACCTGCCGCGACTGGTTCCAGCTGTGCCTCAAGGAAGGGCTGACGGTCTTTCGCGACCAGCAGTTCACCAGCGACCTGCGCTCGGCCGCGGTCAAGCGGATCGAGGATGTGCAGACCCTGCGCGCGCGCCAGTTCCGCGAGGATCAGGGTCCGCTGGCGCACCCCCCGCGTCCCGACCGGTACGAGGAGATCAACAACTTCTATACCGCGACGGTCTATGAGAAGGGCGCCGAGGTCATCGGCATGCTGAAGCGGCTGGTTGGCGACGACGGCTATGCCCGCGCGCTGGACCTGTACTTCGACCGCCACGACGGCGATGCCGCCACCATCGAGGATTGGCTGAAGGTCTTCGAGGATGCCACCGGCCGCGACCTTGCCCAATTCAAGCGCTGGTACACCGACGCCGGGACCCCTGTCCTGACCCTGCAGGAAACCTGGCAGGACGGCACGCTGACGCTGCACTTCACGCAGCAGACGCCGCCCACTCCCGGCCAACCTGACAAGCCCGCCCGCGTCATCCCGATCGCGGTCGGCCTGATCGGCCCGAACGGTGACGAGGTCGCGCCGACCCGCGTCCTGGAGATGACCGAGGATCGGCAAAGCTTTAGCTTCGAAGGTCTGGGCGCACGGCCCGTCGCCTCGGTCCTGCGCGGGTGCTCTGCCCCCGTGATGCTGCAGCGGCAGATGGACGATGCGACGCGGGCCTTCCTGCTGGCCCATGACACCGACCCCTTTGCCCGGTGGGAGGCAGGGCGCGAACTGGCGCTGTCCGCCTTGACCCAGCTGGCGCGCGGAGCGGATGCGGGCGACGACTACATCACCGCGATCGGCGCGCTGGCCGGCGATGCCGATGCCGATCCGGCATTCCGTGCGCTGTGCCTGAACCTGCCCGGCGAGGAGGAGATCGCGACCCGTCTGGCCACCACCGGCACCACGCCCGACCCCGATGCGATCCAACAGGCGCGTGCGGGGCTGGCCCGCCGCATTGCCATGGCGCATCAGGATCTGCTGGCAGAACTGTACGACACGATGACCGTGCCGGGCGCCTATTCCCCCGATGCGGACGCGGCTGCGCGCCGGTCGCTGCGCATCGCGGCGCTGGGGTTGCTGGGGCGGATCGACGGCGGCGACCGGGCCGAGGTGCTGTTCGGCATCGCGGGCAACATGACCGAACGCATGGCCGCACTGGCCGTGCTGTTGCGCCTTGGCCGCGGCGACAGCGCGTTGCGGATGCTGCACGACGAGTTCGCCGACAACCGGCTGGTCATGGACAAATGGTTCGGCATCCAGGTCATGGCCGCGCCCCCGTCTGACGCCGTCGCCGTCGCGGAACGGCTGGCCGCGCGCCCCGATTTCGACTGGAAGAACCCCAACCGCTTTCGCGCGCTGCTGGGCGGTCTGGCGGCGAACCATGCGGGCTTTCACGCGGCCGACGGGTCGGGCTATGCATTCACGGCGGATTGGCTGATGCGCATGGATGCGGTCAACCCGCAGATCGCCGCGCGCATGTCCACCGCGTTCGAGACATGGCCCCGCTATGACGCCGCGCGCCGCGATCACGCGCGCAATGCATTGGAACGGATCGCATCTCTCGCGGGTTTGAGCCGCAATACACGCGAGATGGTCTCGCGCATGATCGCTGCGGGACGCTGAGGGGGACGCGATGGGCAAGCATGAGGAGGCCCGCGCCGAGATGCAGGCGCGCCTGGACCCGCTGATCGCGGAGCGGGCGCCCTGGCTGTTTTCCGGACGTCCCCGCGATCGCGTGGCGCGGTGGGCGATGATGCATCTTCTGCGCTATCCCCGCACCGTCGATTTGGGTGCCGAGTTTCGCGACTTGCCCCCGGCCGAGATCTTCCGTCGGATGAGCGACCTGATCGTCCGCGATCTGCAGGTCGAAGGGTTGGAGCATATCCCCGCCACCGGCCCTGCCCTGATCGTGGCCAACCATCCCACCGGCATCGCGGACGGGATCTTCCTGAATGCGGTGATCTCGCAGCTGCGCGACGACGTCTTCATCTATGCCAACCACGACATGATCCGCGTCTTGCCGCAGATGATCGACATGATCGCCCCTGTCGAATGGCGGGTTGAAAAGCGCAGCCATGCCAAGACCCGCGCGACGATGGACTATACTCGCGACGCGATTGCGGCGGGCCGGATCGGCCTGATCTTTCCGTCGGGCCGCCTTGCCAAGCGCACCGGCCTGACCCTGAACGAGCGTCCCTGGATGGCAAGCGCCGCAATGATTGCCCGCAAGTTCGACCTGCCGGTGATCCCGCTGCGCATCCGTGCGCGCAATTCGGCGCTGTTCTACCTGTTCGACAAGATCCATCCGACGCTGCGCGACGTGACGCTGTTCAACGAGGTGTTGAACAAGACCGGCCAACCCTATCGCGTAACCATCGGCGCACCGATCATGCCAGCGGACCTGCCGCGCAGCAGCGACGAGGCAATCCTGGCGTTGCGGCAGGCCGTCCTGTCGCTGCCCACGCCGGGCAGCACCGCGATCCGCCTGACCCGCAGCCGCGGCGTCGCCCGGCTGACCGGAGCCCGGCGCCCCGTCGGCGGCTGATTGCGTCCCGCGACAGCCGGGGGGCCAGCCCCCCGGACCCCCCTTTCGGTTCCTTTGCCCGATGGGGAGTCAGATGTCCGTTACGTCACCATGTCATCGCGATGGATCAATGCCGCCCGACCGGGATAGCCTAGGATCGTCTCGATCTGCGCCGAGTGATGACCGGCGATGGCCCGCGCTTCGGTTGCGGTATAACGGATCAGCCCGGTCGCCAGACGCTGGCCGGCGTAGTCGGTGATCGCCACCGGATCGCCGCGCCCGAAATCGCCCTGCACCTGCGTCACGCCCGCAGGCAGCAGCGATTTGCCACGGCCAAGCGCCAGGCGCGCGCCATCGTCCACGATGACCGTGCCCTTGGGCTTCATCGCGGCGATCCAGCGCTTTCGGGCAAGCTGCGGATCCGCCTCGGGCAGGAACCACGTAGTCCGGGCGCCCTGTGTAACGGCCGACAGCGGGCGGAGGACCGACCCCTCCGCAATCGCCATCGCACATCCGCCCGCCACCGCGGTGCGCGCCGCCATCAGCTTGGTCTTCATGCCGCCCTTGGACAGGCCCGACACGGGGTCGCCGCCCATCGACTCGATCTCGGGGGTGATCGTTTCGATCACCGGCAGATGGCGGGCCGTCGGATCGGTCTTGGGGTTCGCCGTATAGAGCCCGTCGACATCCGACAGCAGCAGCAGTTGGTCCGCGCCGCAGGTCACGGCGATCTGCGCGGCCAGGCGATCGTTGTCGCCAAAGCGGATCTCGTCGGTGGCGACGGTGTCGTTCTCGTTCACGATGGGCACCACGCCCAAGCCCAGCAGGGTCTGCATCGTCGCGCGGCTGTTCAGATAGCGGCGACGGTCGGCACTGTCTTCCAGCGTCAGCAGAACCTGTGCGGTGATGACGCCGTGGGGTGCCAGAGCCTCCTCATAGGCGCGGGCCAGGCGGATCTGGCCGACGGCCGCCGCGGCCTGAGCCTGTTCCAGCGGCAGCGCGCCGGAAGGCAGGCCCAGCACCCGCCGCCCAAGTGCGATCGATCCCGAACTGACCAGCACGACGTCGCAGCCTTGCGCCCGCCATGCGGCTACGTCATCGCACAGCCCGCGCAGCCAGTCGCCGCGCAGGCCCTCGGGGCCGACCAGCAGCGCCGAGCCGATCTTGACGACCAGCCTGCGGGCCCTGCCAAGCTGCGGCACGCTCACGGCTGCCATGTCCCCTCGGGCGTTTCGGGGGCGGCGGGTGCGCGCGATGGCTCGATCTGGGTCCACAGCGCGCGCAGCACGTCGGTCACGCCGGTCCGGGCCACGCCCGACATCAGCATGACCGGATGGCCCAGCTCCGCCTCCAGCGCGGCGCGGCGCTCGGCGATCTCCTCCTCCTCCAGCGCATCGATCTTGTTCAGCGCGGTCACGCGGGGCTTCTGCATCAGGACCGGCGAATAGGCCTCCAGTTCCGTCAGGATGGTGCGCGCATCCTCGGCCACGGTCTCGGATGTGCCGTCCACCAGATGCAGCAGCACGTTCGACCGTTCGACATGGCCCAGGAACTGATCGCCCAGGCCCCGGCCCTCGCTCGCGCCCTCGATCAGACCCGGAATGTCGGCCATCACGAATTCGCGCCCGTCCACGCCGACGACGCCAAGGTTGGGGTGCAGCGTGGTGAAGGGGTAGTCGGCGATCTTGGGACGCGCGTTCGACACGGCAGCCAGGAAGGTCGACTTGCCGGCATTGGGCAGGCCCACCAGGCCCGCATCCGCGATCAGCTTCAGCCTCAGCCAGATGGTCCGCTCGACCCCCTCCAGCCCAGGATTGGCGGTGCGCGGGCTGCGGTTGGTCGAGGACTTGAAATGCAGGTTCCCCCAGCCCCCGTTGCCGCCCTTGGCCAACAGCACGCGCTGTCCGACCTCGGTCATGTCCGCGATCACGGTCTCCTGGTCCTCGTCCAGGATCTCGGTGCCGACGGGCACCCGCAGCACGACGTCGTCGGCGGACTTGCCGGTCATCTGGCTGCCCATGCCGTGCTGACCGGACTTGGCAAAGAAATGCTGCTGATAGCGGAAATCGATCAGGGTGTTCAGCCCATCGACCGCCTCGGCCCAGACATCGCCGCCGCGGCCGCCGTCACCGCCGTCAGGACCGCCGTATTCGATGAACTTCTCGCGGCGGAACGACACGCAGCCCGCGCCACCCCCGCCCGAGCGGATATAGACTTTGGCGAGGTCGAGAAATTTCATGGGACAGCTCCTTTTGCCGGATGCCGATACGCCCTTGACGCCTGTGGCGCAAGGGTTCCGGGCTGGCAATGCCGGGATGCGCGCCTATGTAATGGTCAAAGGAGACCGCGATGATCCGTTTCGACAACAGCTATGCCCGGATGCCGCAAGGGTTCTTTGCCCGCGTGGACCCCACCCCCGTGACCGCCCCCAGCCTGCTTGCGCTGAACGGACCGTTGGCGGATCGACTGGGGCTGGACCGCGACGCGCTGACGGTCGAGATGCTGTCGGGCAATGCCGTTCCGCAGGGTGCGGCGCCGCTGGCCCAAGCCTATGCCGGGCACCAGTTCGGCGGCTTCGTGCCTCAGCTGGGCGACGGGCGCGCCGTCCTTCTGGGAGAGATCGTGGCCCCCGACGGGGCGCGGTTTGACATCCAGCTGAAAGGGTCGGGGCCGACGCCCTTCTCTCGTCGCGGCGACGGGCGGGCCTGGATGGGGCCGGTGCTGCGCGAATACCTGGTCAGCGAGTTCATGGCGGCGATGGGCGTGCCCACGACCCGCGCGCTGGCCGCCGTCGCCACCGGCGATCAGGTGTGGCGCGAACAGGGCGGCCTGCCCGGTGCCGTCCTGACCCGCGTCGCCGCCAGCCACATCCGCGTCGGCACGTTCCAGTACTTTGCCGTGCGCGACCGCAAGGATGCACTGGCGGCCCTGACCGACCACGTGATTGCGCGCCACTATCCCGATGCGGACGGCCCCTTGGCCCTGCTGGACCGGGTCGTCGCTGCGCAGGCCGAAACCATCGCGCAATGGATGGCGCTGGGCTTCATCCACGGGGTGATGAACACCGACAACATGGCGATCTCAGGCGAGACGATCGATTACGGGCCCTGTGCATTCATGGATGTCTATCACCCCGACACGGTCTTTTCCTCGATCGACCGCCAGGGACGCTATGCCTGGGCGAACCAGCCCCAGATCGCCGTCTGGAACCTGGCCCAGTTCGCGACCTGCCTGATCCCCCTGATGGGAGAGGAGGAGGCCGCGGTCGAGGCCGCCACCACCGCCGTCCATCGCTTTGCACCGCTGTATCAGGCCGCATGGCTGCGTCGGTTCGGCGACAAGCTGGGCATCGACGGTGCCGCGAACCAGTCGCTGATCGAGAGCTTGCTGCAGATGATGGCCGAACAGCGGGCCGATTTCACCCGCGTCTTCGCGGGCCTGTCGGACGGGACCGCGCGCGACGAATTCGCCGACCCCGCGGCCTTCGACACTTGGGCCCGCGACTGGCAGGCGCTGTCGCCCGACACGACCGTGATGGTCCGGGCCAACCCGCGGCACATTCCGCGCAACCACCGGGTCGAACAGGCGATCGCATCCGCCGTGGCGGGCGACATGGCGCCTTTCGAACGACTGTTCGACGCGATCACCCATCCGCGCGACCTGCGCACCGATTGGGCAGATCTGGCGCAGGCACCGACACCTGCGCAGGCGGTTCGCCAGACGTTCTGCGGCACCTGACGGGGTTGTGCGCGCCTGCCCCTTGCGCGTGACGCGGACCCCGCCAAGATCACCCGCAACGCCAGCTCGGATGGATTGATGCTGAAGATCGCAAGCTACAACCTGCACAAGTGCCGCGGGATGACCGGCCCGCATGCGCCGCTGCGCAATCTGGCGGTGATCCGGTCGCTGGACCCGGACATCATCGCCCTGCAGGAGGTGGATTTTCGCCTTGGCGCCCGTCCCGAAGCCCTGCCGCGCAACCTGATCCAGTCGGAAACGGGTTTGGTGCCTGCAGATATCTACGGCACGACCGAAAGCAGCCTGGGCTGGCATGGCCAGACGATCCTGATGCGCCCGCATCTGGCCGAACAGGCGGTGCTGCGCCGCCTGCCCCTGCCGGGTCTGGAGCCGCGCGGCGCGGTGGCCCTGCGCCTGCCCGGCCTGACGCTGATCGGCGCGCATCTGGGGCTGGCGCGGTCGTCGCGGCGTGCGCAGCTGGCCCGGATCACCGCGCAGGCCTCTCGGATCGCGGACGACCACATCGTGATGATGGGCGATTTCAACGAATGGCGCGACGACCGGGGGCTTGAATCGCTGGCCGGGTTCCGGGTCGTGGCGCCGGGACCGTCCTGGCCCGCGCCCCTGCCCCGGCTGCGGCTGGACCGGATGGCCCTGTCCACAAACCTGCACGTCCTGGAAACCGGCGTCTTCAACGAGGCGGGCGCGCGCGACGCGTCCGACCACCTGCCGATCTGGGCGCGCATCCGCTTTCCGTGAAGATTGCGAAACCGGGCTTGCGGCGCTAACAAGGCGCCAAGCATCAACCGGAGTGCGCTTATGACCGCCATCATCGACATCTTCGCCCGTGAAATCCTGGACAGCCGTGGCAACCCGACCGTCGAGGTCGACGTGACCCTGGAAGACGGCACCATGGGCCGCGCGGCCGTTCCCTCCGGCGCGTCGACCGGCGCGCACGAGGCGGTCGAAAAGCGCGACGGCGACAAGTCCCGCTATATGGGCAAGGGCGTGCTGGAGGCGGTGGCCGCCGTCAACGGCGAGATCGCCGAGAACCTGGTGGGCGAGGATTCGACCGAACAGCGCGCCATCGACATGATGATGTGCGAGCTGGACGGGACGCCCAACAAGGGCCGCCTGGGCGCCAACGCGATCCTGGGCGTGTCGATGGCAGTGGCCAAGGCGGCGGCGGATGCGACCAACCAGCCGCTCTACCGCTATGTCGGTGGCACCAGCGCGCGCATCCTGCCGGTGCCGATGATGAACATCATCAACGGCGGCGAGCATGCCGACAACCCGATCGACATTCAGGAGTTCATGATCATGCCCGTCGCCGCGGAGAACATCCGCGAAGCCGTGCGCATGGGATCGGAAATCTTCCACACGCTGAAGAAGGAGCTGTCGGCGGCGGGCCTGTCCACGGGCATCGGCGACGAGGGCGGCTTTGCCCCGAACCTCTCCTCGACTCGCGACGCGCTGGATTTCATCCTGAAGGCCATCGAGAAGGCCGGCTATCGTCCCGGCGACGACATCATGCTGGCACTGGACTGCGCCTCCACCGAATACTTCAAGGGCGGCAAGTACGAAATGAAGGGCGAGGGCAAGTCCCTGACCCCCGGCGAGAACGTCGATTACCTGGCCGCTCTGTGCGACGCCTATCCGATCCTGTCGATCGAGGATGGCTGCGCCGAGGATGACTGGGACGGCTGGAAGATGCTGACCGACAAGCTGGGCGACCGCATCCAGCTGGTCGGCGACGACCTGTTCGTGACCAACCCCGTGCGCCTGGCCCAGGGGATCGAGCGTGGTTGCGGCAACAGTCTGCTGGTCAAGGTCAACCAGATCGGCACGTTGTCGGAAACGCTGGACGCCGTGCGCATGGCCGACCGCGCGGGCTATACCAGCGTCATGTCGCACCGTTCGGGCGAGACCGAGGACGCGACCATCGCCGACCTGGCCGTCGCCACCAACTGTGGTCAGATCAAGACCGGTTCGCTGGCCCGTTCCGACCGGTTGGCGAAATACAACCAGCTGATCCGCATCGAGGAAATGCTGGGCGCCACCGCCGAATACGCCGGCCGCAGCATTCTGCGCTGAGGCCTCAGTCCGGCCCCGCCTCGGGGCCGGACCTTGCCATCTGGCACAGGGTCTGCAGCGCGGCGGCCAGCCTGTCGCGCGGCATCCGACAGTTCAGCGCGATGCGCACTCCCTGCACCGGCGCCTGTGCCGGTCCGCAGAAATCCGACGACGGGCGCACGATCACCCCCGCCGCCGCCGCGCGCGACGCGAAATCAGCGGCCGTCCAGGGCGCGGGCAGCGGCAGCCAGACCATCGGCACGCCGGCCTGACCCCGCGCATCCAGACCCGCCAACGCCTCCTGCGCCAAGGCCAGCCGATCCGCCACCTGCGCCTGAACCTCGCGGGCGATCCGATCGCCATCGCCGGACCGCAGCAGCCGCGTCACCAGCCCGGTGATCGGCTGCGACAGGCCCATATGACTGTGCTGCGCGGCGACGCGCCCCGCCTGGCCCATCCCCTCGGGGCAGATCAGCACGCCGAAGCGCAGGCCCGCGGCGATGATCTTCGACAGGCTGCTGACATGCCAGACCCGCTCCGGCGCCAAGGCGCGCAGGCTGGGGGGCGCATCGGGGCGCGGGCTGGGCGCATAGCATTCGTCCTCGATGATCTGCAGGTCGTGGCGGCGGGCCACCTCGACGATGCGGTCGCGCCGGGCGGCCCCCATCGACGCCAGCGTCGGGTTCTGTGCCGAGGGCGTCAGGCACACCAGCCGCGCCCCCGTGGCGCGGGCGACGCGGTCCAGATCCTCGGGGATCATGCCCTGATTGTCCAGCGCCACCGCCTGTGTCTGGGCGCGCATCAGGCGTGCCGCGTGGGTGATGCCGGGATAGGTCAGCGCCTCGACCATGACCTGCGCGGGCTGATCCGCCAGGCACAGCGCCATGACCAGCGTGATCGCGTGCTGACCGCCGTGCGTCAGGACCATGTCGTGGTCGGCCACCGTCCCCAAGGGTCGGACGGACATCCAGTCCAGCGCCGCGCCCCGGCAATCCTGGTCGCGGCTGAGCGGGGTGTAATCCAGGACCGACGCGTCCATGTCCGCCGCCATCGCCGCCAGATGCGTGGCAAGGACCCGCGCCTGACCGCAATCAGGCAGCTGCGGGATGCGCAGGTCAGCCGGGCCCTGCGGGGATGCAGGGTGGTCCAGGCTTTCGTACAGCAGCGGCTGCGGCACCGGGCGACGGGGGCGCGCCGCGGCGATGAAGCTGCCGCGTCCCACATGACTTTCCACGACGCCTTCGGCGGCGGCCACCTGATAGGCCCGGGCGACGGTCCCGGTCGTGACCTTCAGCCGCCAGGCCAGGTCGCGCATCGGCGGCAGGCGCGTGCCGGGCGCCAACTGGCCCGACCGCGCGGCCTCGCGCAGGGCGTTGGCCAGGGCGCGGAACTTGGGTCCGGGCTGGCTGGTCAGGTCGGGCTGCCAATCCTCGATGCGCATCTGAGCCTCCTTGCCGCGACATCCCTGATAATGCGCCGTTTTTGCGGGCACAATCGCCTGCGTGCGGTTGCGCGACCGCATCAGGGCCGGCGGCGTGAAATAACTTTGAGGGATCGGTCTCAGAACACTCGACAGGCCCGAAAGCGGGGCTAAACTGTCGGCCATGCAGGGTGGGAAGTTGCGGGCCGAGGGGGCCCACCGACCCAAGCGGAGGAGACAGAATGAAAGATTCCAAAGCGTTGGACCGGCGGTCCTTCATCGCGCGGGCGTCCATCGGCGGTGCTGCGGCGGCAGCCGGCAGCGTGCTGGCCGCGCCCGCCATCGCGCAAGAGGCACCGCAGATCAACTGGCGCCTGGCCTCCAGCTTTCCCAAGTCGCTGGACACCATCTATGGCGGCGCCGAGGAAATCTCTCAGCGCCTGTCCGAGGCGACCGACGGCCGCTTCCAGATCCAGGTGTTCTCGGCCGGAGAGATCGTGCCGGGCCTGGACGCCATCAACGCGACCACCGACGGCACCGTCGAATGTTCGCATTCGGTGGGCTACTACAACTGGGGCAAGGACCCGGCATTCGCCTGTGGCGCCGACCTGCCGTTCACCTTCTCGGCCCGCGCCAAGAACGCCTACAACTATCAGGGCGGCGGCATCGAAAACTACAACACCTTCCTGGAAAAGTACAATCTGGTCAGCTATCCGGGCGGCAACACCGGCGTGCAGATGGGCGGCTGGTATCGCAAGGAAATCAACTCTCTGGCCGACATGCAGGGCCTGAAGATGCGCATTTCCGGCCTGGCGGGCCGGGTCGTCGAAAAGCTGGGCGTGGTGCCGCAGCAGATCGCCGGCGGCGACATCTATCCATCGCTGGAGCGCGGGACGATCGACGCGGCCGAATGGGTCGGCCCCTATGACGACAGCAAGCTGGGCTTCCAGAAGGTCGCGCCTTATTATTACTATCCCGGTTTCTGGGAGGGCGGCCCGACGGTCAGCTTCTTCGTGAACAAGGGTAAGTGGGACGAACTGCCGGAGAACTACAAGTCGCTGTTCCGGACCTGCGCGCAGGCTACCGACCAGAACATGCTGGCGAAATACGACATGAAGAACCCGACCGCGCTCAAGGAGCTGGTCGGTTCGGGCGCGCAGCTGCGCTCGTTCAGCGAGGAGGTGCTGGCCGCATCCTTCGCCGCCGCGAACGAGGTCTATGCCGAGGTCTCGGCCGAGAACGAGGCCTTCAAGACGCAGTACGAGGCGATGCTGCAGTTCCGCGACGACTGGTACCTGTACCAGCAGACCGCGGAATACACGTTCGACACGTTCATGATGATCCAGCAGCGCAACGGCACCCTGGCCGTCGGCGGCTGATCGGTCGACCCGACCGGAATGCGAAACCCCCGCGCAGATGCTGCGCGGGGGTTTTTCGTTGGTGCATCGGGCCCGCGGTGACGGGTCTGCCCGTCAGTTCCCCGACAGGCCCGGAGGAGGCCCGCCGAAGCCCAGGCCCATCCCGCCGGAGGGTGCCGCCGCCTCGGGTGCCGCGGCTTCCGGCGCAGGTCTGGCCGGTGCTGGTGCGTCCGGGGCGGTTGCGTCCGGGACCGGCGTCGCAGGGGCCGGCTGCTGCTGGCCAAAGGGCGATCCGCCCAATCCGCCAAGCGTGCCGAACCCGCCGCTGCCACCCTGCGGGGCCGCGCCGCCGCCGCCCAGCCCACCACCGAGGCCGCCACCGAGACCGCCGCCAAGCCCCCCGCCAAGGCCGCCGCCCATGGGGATCTCGATCCGCATGTTCGACGTGTCCACGACCGGTCCCTTGTAGTGCATGACCATCCCCGGGAACGCGATCACCGCCGCGATCATCAGGACCTGAAGCCCCACGAAGGGAACCGCGCCGCGATAGATGTTCAGGGTGGTGATCGGGTCCATCATCAGGCCGGTGATCTTGTCCCGATAGGATTTCCGCGGCGCGACCGAGCGCAGATAGAACAGCGCAAAACCCACGGGCGGCGTCAGGAACGATGTCTGCATCGTGACCGCCAGGATCACCCCGAACCAGACCAGATCGACGCCGAGCGCATTCGCCGCCGGGATCAGCAGCGGCACGATGACGAAGGCCAGCTCGAAGAAGTCCAAGAAGAAGCCAAGGATGAAGATGATGATGCAGGACACGATCAGGAAGCCCGTGACCCCGCCGGGAAGCGCGGTCAGCAGGTCGCGCACCCAGATATGGCCGTTGACCGAATAGTAGGTCAGCGAGAAGACGGTCGCGCCCAGCAGGATGAACATCACGAAGGCCGACAGCTTGACCGTGGACAGCAGCGCCTGGTTCAGCACGTCGAAGCTGAGGCGGCGCTTGATCGCCGAGAGGATCAGCGCGCCCATCGCGCCCATCGCGCCGCCTTCGGTGGGCGTGGCGATGCCCAGGAAGATCGTGCCCAGCACCAGGAAGACCAGCGCCAGGGGCGGGATCATCACGATGATGACCTGCCGCGTCATCGGCGACAGCCAACGGCCGCCCGTGGCACGGTCGGCGACCGCCAGGATCAGCAGGACCACGACCGCCAGGGTCGCCGCCCAGATGGGCGCGTTCGTGACGCCGTTGGCGTCCATCCAGCGGCTGGCCAGTTGGAAGATCGCGACGGCCAGCACGATCACCACGGCCAGCGACCAGCCGCCGCCGCCCAGGCTGCGCGCCTCCAGCGGCAGGGCGGGCATGGCCTTGGGGCGCAGGATCGACAGGATCAGGACATAGACGATGTAGACGCCGACCAGCGCCAGCGCCGGGACCATCGCCGCCTTGTACATGTCGCCCACGGAACGGCCCAGCTGGTCGGCCAGCACGATCAGCACCAGCGACGGCGGAATGATCTGCGCCAGCGTCCCCGACGCCGCGATCACGCCCGTCGACAGGCTTTTGTCATAGCCGTAGCGCATCATGATCGGCAGAGAGATCAGGCCCATCGAGATGACCGATGCCGCGACCACGCCGGTCGTGGCCGCCAGCAGTGCACCCACCAGGATCACCGCATAGGCAAGGCCGCCGCGGACCGGGCCGAACAGCTGGCCGATGGTGTCCAGCAGCTCCTCGGCCATGCGCGACCGTTCCAGCACGATCCCCATCAGCGTGAAGAACGGGATGGCCAGCAGCGTGTCGTTGCGCATCACGCCGAAGACCCGGTCGCCAAGCGCCCCCAGCAGGTTCCAGCCCAGGTTCACCTGGTCGGACAGGGGCGTCAGGAACACTCCGAAGAAGAAGAACAGCAGCCCGTTGGCCGCCAGCGCAAAGGCGATCGGATAGCCGAACAGCAGGAACGCCACCATCGAGAAGAACATGATGGGGGCAAGGTTGTGGGCGATAAGGTCGATCACGGGCGGCGCTCCGGTTCATCGGTCTGGTCGGTGCGGCCCGTCAGCATCAGCCCGGCCTCGTGATTGGCGGCCTCGTTCGGGCCGGTGTTCTGGTGCGGATCGGGAATGATGCCGCGCATGACGGCGATCTTTTTCACGATCTCGGACAGGCCCTGGGCGAACAGCAGGCCAAAGCCCACCACCAGCACGCCCCGCGCCGGCCAGAGCGGCAGGCCGCCCGCGTTCATCGAGATCTCTCCGGTGCGGATGCTGCCCATCAGGGCGGGCCAGGTCAGCCACAGCATGACCGTGGTGAAGGGCATCAGGAACAGGATCGTGCCCAGAAGATCGATCCAATGCTGCACCCGGCGCGACCAGCGGCCGTAGATCACGTCGATACGGATATGTTCGTTCTCGAGCAGCGTCCAGGCCGAGGCCAGCATGAAGGCTGCGCCAAACAGGTACCACTGCGCCTCCAGCCAGGCGTTCGACGACATGCTGAACACCTTGCGGACGACCGCGTTGACGGCGCTGATGACGACGGCCAGCAGGATCAGCCAGGCGACGCTGCGCCCGATCAGCGTCGTGACGCGGTCGATGCCGCGCGAAAGGGCCAACAGGCCGCTCATGATATGCTCCTCCCTCAAGGTACGGCCTTTGGCCGCGGTCCGGTTGACCCGGTCGTTCTGGCTGGCAGGATATGCGGCAAGCGGCCTGCGCGGGTCAAGGTTTTCCGCCAGTTGACCCTAGGTCAGCGCGGCCATCCCGACCAGCGCCGCACATTCCGCAAGCAGCACCGACGCGCCCAGCACATCGCCCGTCTGCCCGCCCAGCAGGCGGCAGGCGCGGCGCGAGACCGCCACGACCGACAGCCCGGTCAGCGCCATCGCCAAGGCCGCGGCCCCTGGTCCCGGCGCACCCAGCAGCAGTGCCAGAACGCCCGTCAGCGTGGCCGCAACCACCGCCCGGCGCGAGGGCTGTCCGGCCCCCTGACCCAGCCCGTCGGTCCGCGCCGGCGGCAGTGCGCGCATCAGCATCACCGGTGCCACCCGCCCCGCCGCGGCCGCCGCGATCAGCGCCAGTGGTCCAAGCGCCGCCAGCGCCGCCACGCGGACCAGGCCCGTCGCCACCAGCGCGGCCGCGCCATAGCTGCCGATTGTCGATTCGCGCATGATCCGCAGCCGGTCGGCGCGGTCCCGTCCGCCGCCCGCATCGGCGAAATCGGCCAGCGCATCCTCGTGCAGCGCACCGGTCAGCCAGATGGCCAGGGCGACGGACAGCGCCGCCGGCAGCAGGCCCGTCCCCATGATCCACAGGGGCACCCCGGCCAGCAGCCCCAGCACCGCCCCCGCCAGCGGAAAGGCCCAGGCCGCGCGGGACAGCGGAAGAACCTCGGGCGGCAGCAGGCGCCCAAACGGCAGCCGCGTCAGGAAGACCAGCGCCAGGACGATCTGGTGCGACCTAGACAATCCCGGCCTCGGCAAAGGTCGCCATGCCGTTGTGGCACTCCAGCGCGGCGCGCAGCACCAGAAGGGCCACGGCGGCGCCGGACCCCTCGCCCAAGCGCATGTCCAGCGACAAGACGGGCTGCATCGCCAGCGACGCGATCAGGCGTCGGTGCCCCGGTTCGGCGCTTTCATGGCCGATCAGGCAGTGGGACAGTGCGTCGGGATCATCGCGGGTCAGCACGGCGGCGGCGGCGGTGCAGATAAACCCGTCCAGGATCACCGGAATGCGCAGGTCCCGTGCACGGCGTACCGCGCCGCAGATGGCCGCCTGTTCGCGACCGCCAAACGCGGCCAGCGTGTCGTAGGTGCCAGTCACGGCGTGGCGGGTCAGCCCTTCCGTCACGACGCGGACCTTGGCGGCCAGCATCGCGCCCTGCGCGCCGGTGCCGGGGCCGACCCAGTCCTCGGCCCGTCCGCCAAAGGTCGCCGCCGCCAGTGCGGCCGAGGTGGTGGAATTGCCGATCCCCATCTCTCCCAGCAGCAGGACCTGGGCGGTGGGATCGACGGCGGCGGCGCCCTGCGCCATCGCATCGTCGACCTCGGCCGACGTCATCGCGGGGCCTTGGGTGAAATCGGACGTGGGCCGGTCCAGATCCAGCGCGACGATTCCCAGATCGGCCCCCGCCACACGGCACAGCTGATTGATCGCCGCGCCGCCTGCACGAAAGTTCGCGACCATCGCCGCCGTCACCCCGGGCGGAAAGGGCGTGACGCCCTGTGCCGTGATCCCGTGATTGCCCGCAAAGACCAGCGCCTGCGCGCGGTCCAGCGTGGGGCGGTCGGTCCCCTGCCAGCCTGCCATGAACACGGCCAGCGCCTCCAGCCGGCCAAGCGATCCGGCGGGTTTCGTCAGCGTGGCTTGGCGCGCGGCGGCACGGTCGGCGGCGGTCTGGTCAAATCGGGGCATCGGGGTTCTCTGCCATGGGTTTCAGGCGCAGGGGCATGCCGCTGACGGCCATCCAGACCTGGTCGGCCAGCGCCGCCACCGCTTGGTTCATCCGGCCGTGATCGTCACGGAACCGGCGGGCCAGGGCGTTGTCCGGCACAATCCCCTGCCCCAATTCGTTGCTGACCAGCACGACAGGACAGCATTGCTGACGTAACGTCACCATCAATGCGCCGATATCCGCCGAACCCATGCAGTTCGACATCCACAGCGTCAGGCAATCCACAAGGCGCACGCCCTGTCCGTCGGTCGCGCGCAGCGTGCCGGCCAGATCCAGCGGTTCTTCGATGGTGCGCCAACCCTGTCCGCGATCCTGTTGATGCGCCTTGATTCTTTCACCCATCTCGGCGTCGCGGGCCTGGGCCGTGGCGATATAGATGCGCGGCATCGCATGGCGCAGGACCAGCCGTTCGGCCAAGGCGGACTTGCCCGACCGCGCGCCGCCCGTCACCAGCGTAATATGTCCCCGTTGCGTCATGCGGGCCTGTTTTCCACAGGGCGGTCGGCTTGGAAAGCGCGAAACGCCGCTTGCCCACACCCGTGCTTTCACTAAACCTCGCGCCATTCCGGTGCGACACGACACCGACAGACAACTTGGAGGAGTTGGGATGACTAAGCTTTTCGCGACGACCGCCCTGCTGACCGCGCTGGCGATGCCCGCTTGGGCCGTGCAGCCTGCCGAAGGCGAGACCCTGGCCGAGAACCAGACCTATACCTATTGGCTGCTGGACGCGATCAAGTCGCTTGACCCGGCCAAGAACACCGACGTCGAGGGTTCGGACGCGCTGCGCTCGCTGTTCGAAGGCCTGATGATCGAGGATGCCGCGGGCAACATGATCCCCGGCGTCGCCGAAAGCCACGAGATGTCCGAGGACGGCCTGACCTACACCTTCACGCTGCGCGACGCCAAGTGGTCGAACGGCGACCCGGTGACGGCGGACGACTTCGTCTATGCCTGGCAGCGCGTCGTCACGCCCGAGACCGCGTCGGAATACGCCTGGTACATGGAGCTGATGAACCTGCAGAACGCCACGCAGATCATCGCGGGCGAGATGGAGCCCGACCAACTGGGCGTCGTCGCGCTGGACGACAAGACGCTGCAGGTCACGCTGACCACGCCCACCCCCTATTTTCTGAACACCCTGTCGCACACCACGACTTATCCCGTGCCGCGCGCGGTGGTCGAGGAGCATGGCGACGCCTGGGTGCAGCCCGCCAACCTGGTCGGCAACGGGGCCTATACCCTGGCCAGCCACAATCTGGGCGTCGAGATCGTCTTCGAGAAGAACCCGGAATACTGGGATGCCGAGAACGTCGTGATGCAGACCGTGCGCGGCGTGACCGTCAACGACAACAACGTGGCCCTGACCCGCTATCAGGCCGGAGAGCTGGACCGCGTCCAGATCCCCGCCGGCCAGTATCCGCGCCTGTCCGAGTCATCCCCCGAAGAGGCGGTGTCTGTGCCCTACGGCTGCTCTTACGCCTATGTGTTCAACCTGTCGGAGAAGGGCCCCGAGGCGCTGAAGGACGAACGTGTCCGCGAGGCGCTGGCCCTGTCGCTGAACCGCGAAGTCATCGTGGATCAGGTCCTGCAGGGCGGACAGGAGCCCGCCTACACCTGGACGCATTGGGCCATCAACGGCTTTGCCGCGCCCGAGGGCGGCATGAAGGACATGTCGCAGGAAGACCGCATGGCCCGCGCCGCCGAGCTGCTGGCCGAGGCCGGTTACGGTCCCGACAACCCGGTGCGCCTGCAGCTGCAGTACAACACCGACGACAGCCACCGCCTGCTGGCCATCGCGGCCCAGCAGTTCTGGCGCCCCCTGGGCATCGAGATCGAGCTGAACAACGTCGAATGGGCCGTCCACACCGACCGCCTGCAGAACCAGGACTTCGAGATCGCACGCTATGCCTGGTGCGCCGACTACAACGAGGCGACGACCTTCCTGGACTGGTTCCGCACCGACGGCTACAACAGCGGCAAGTGGTCGAACGAGGAATACGACAAGCTGCTGGTCGAGGCCCGCACGGCCGAGGACACAACGCCCCTCTATCAGCGCGCCGAGGAGATCCTGGCCGACGAGAACCCGGCGGTCTTCGTCTATCACTATGCCAAGGTCGACATGATCAACCCGGCCATCAAGGGCCTGCCGCGCGAGAACCTGCTGAACACCTGGTACGCCAAGGACCTGTACCGCGTCGCGGAATAAGCAGCCATCCTGACCGGGGGCCGGGGCGGCACGACCGCCCCGGCCCTGTCATTTTTCAACCATCCCGCAGGGAAGGCCCCACGCGATGTTCGCATTCATCCTGCGACGGCTGGCGGTGGCGATACCCACGCTGCTTCTGCTGATCGTCTTCTCCTTCGTCCTGATGCAGATCGCACCGGGCGGACCTTTCACGGGCGAACGCGCCCTGCCCCCGGCCGTCCTTGCCAACTTGGAGGCGCAGTACGGTCTGAACGACCCGCTGTGGCTGCAGATCTGGAATTATCTGGTCAACGTAGTCGTGCATTTCGACTTCGGTCCCAGCTTCGTCTATCCCGACCGCACCGTGAACCAGCTGATCGCCAGCGGATTCCCGGTGACGCTGACCTATGGCGGGCTGTCCTTCGTGGCGGCCGTCGTCGTGGGCGTGGCCCTGGGCGTGGTGGCGGCGATCTGGCACAACAGCTGGGTCGACTATCTGGCCGTCGGTGTCTCAATCGGCGCGCAGGTGCTGCCGAACTTCGTGATGGCACCGCTGTTGGTGCTGGTCCTGACCCTGTGGTACGGGCTGCTGCCGGGCGGCGGCTGGAGCTTCAGCAATCCCAGCTTCTGGATCATGCCGGTGATCGCGCTGTCGACCAGCTACATGGCGTCGATCGCGCGGATCACCCGATCGTCGATGCTGGAGGTGCTGGGCTCGAACCACATCCGCACGGCCCGGGCCAAGGGGATGCCCGAACACCGCGTCATCATCCGCCACGCGCTGAAGCCTGCGATGCTGCCGGTGATCAGCTATCTGGGGCCGGTCTTCGTGTCCATGATCACCGGGTCGGTGGTGATCGACATCTATTTCTCGACCGGCGGCATCGGCAAGGCCTTCGTGGACAGCGCGCTAAACCGCGACTATGCCGTGATGATGGGCGTCACCATCCTGGTGGGCGCGCTGACCATCCTCTTCAACCTCATCGTCGACGTGCTCTACGCATGGATCGACCCCAAGATCAGGTACTAGGTCATGGTCATCGATCAATCCAAGATGCAGTCCCTGTCCGACCGCTTCGTCGAGGCAGAGGTCCGCGGCCGCAGCCCCTGGGCCGACGCGCGCCGCCGCTTCTTCCGCAACAAGGCCGCGATGCTGGGCCTGACGATCCTGGTGCTGGTGTCGCTGTTCGCGATCTTCGGCGGCTATCTCGCCCAATGGTCGAACGAGGAGCTGGATTTCAGCGTCATGGGTCAGGTCGCCCAGATGGGTCAGCCGTCCATGGAAAACGGGCACTTCTTCGGCACCGACAACCTGGGCCGCGACCTGTATGCACGCGTCGTGCAGGGCACGCGCATCAGCCTGATGGTCGGCGTCGTGGGGGCGGCCATCGCCGTCATCGTCGGCACGCTCTATGGCGCGACGGCGGGATATGTCGGCGGGCGCACCGACCAGATCATGATGCGGACGGTCGATATCCTGATGTCGATCCCCTACATGTTCGTGCTCATCCTGCTGCTGGTCATGTTCGGGCGGTCGATGTCGATGCTGTTCCTGGGCATCGGCCTGATCTCCTGGCTGGACATGAGCCGGATCGTTCGCGGTCAGACGCTTAGCCTTAAGAACCGAGAATTCATCGAGGCCGCGCGCGCCACCGGCGTGTCGTCCTTCCGCATCATCGTCCGCCATATCGTGCCGAACCTGCTGGGCGTGGTGGCGGTCTATGCGACGCTGCTGGTGCCGCTGATGATCCTGACGGAAAGCTTCATCAGCTTCCTTGGTCTGGGCGTGCAGGAACCCCTGACCAGCTGGGGGGCGTTGATCTCGGAAGGGGCCGGCACGATGAACTATGGCACGTTGTGGCAGCTGGCCTTTCCGCTGTTCTTCTTCGTGATCACCCTGTTCGGCTTCTTCTTCGTGGGCGACGGCCTGCGCGATGCCCTCGACCCAAAGGAGCGCTGAGATGGCCCTTCTCGAATTGCGCGACCTTTCGGTCCGCTTCCAGACCAACGATGCCGAGGTGCGGGCCGTCAACGACGTGACCCTGTCCGTCGATGCGGGCGAAACCTTGGGCATCGTCGGCGAATCCGGCAGCGGCAAGTCGCAGCTGTCCTTCGCGATCATGGGCCTTTTGGCGCGTAACGGCCGCGCCTCGGGCAGCGTCCTGTTCGACGGGCAACAGATCCTGAACGCCCCGCCCAAGGTGCTGAACCGCATCCGGGCCGAACAGATCGCGATGATCTTTCAGGACCCGATGACCTCGCTGAACCCCTATATGCGGGTGGCCGACCAGATGGCCGAGGTGCTGACGCTGCACAAGGGCCTGTCGAAACGCGATGCCGTAACGCAGGCCGTGCAGATGCTGGACGCGGTCAAGATCCCCGACGCCAAGGGGCGCGTGCGGCTTTATCCGCACGAATTTTCGGGCGGCATGCGGCAGCGGGTGATGATCGCCATGGCGCTGCTGTGCCGCCCCAAGCTGTTGATTGCGGACGAACCCACCACCGCGCTGGACGTGACCGTGCAGGCGCAGATCATGGCGCTGCTGTCGGACCTGCAGCGCGATTTCGGCATGGCGATGATCCTGATCACCCATGATCTGGGCGTGGTCGCGGGGTCATGCGAACGGGTCGCGGTCATGTATGGCGGCCGCATCCGTGAGACCGGGCCGGTGCGCCCGATCTTTGCCGAACCCACGCATCCCTACACCCAGGGCCTTCTGGACGCGATCCCGCGCGTTGATCAGGATGATGAGGACCTGCGCGCCATCCCAGGCCAGCCCCCGAACATGAGCCGCCCGCCCTCGGGCTGCGCGTTCGAGCCGCGCTGCCCCTATCGCCGCGAAGGCTGCGCCAGCGTCGACCCAGCCCTGGAGGTCTTTGCCCCCGGCCGCGCCCGTGCCTGCCACGCCCCAGTGGCCGAGGTGCTGGCCCGGCGCATGATCGACGACCCGCAGCCCGACCTAGTCGCCGCTGGTGACACCCTGCCGCCGGACGACGCCCTGCCCGAGGGCGCCGTCGCCGGTGCCGGTGCGGCCGGCGCCACCCAGACCCCCGGATCGGAGGCCAAGCCATGAGCGATCTTCTGAGCGTGCGCGACCTGCGCGTGACCTTCCAGATCCGCCCCGAGGGCGCGATGCCCTGGACCCGCCCCAACCCGCTGCGCGCGGTGAACGGCGTCGATTTCGCCCTGGCGCCCGGAGAGACCCTGGGCGTGGTAGGCGAATCCGGCTGCGGGAAGTCGACCTTGGCCCGCGCCCTGATCGGGCTGGTCCCGGCTACGGGCCAGGCTGAATGGATAGACGGCAAGGACCTTCTGGCGCTGACACCCAGGCAGATGATGGCCTATCGCCAAGACATCCAGATGGTGTTCCAGGACCCGTTGGCCAGCCTGAACCCGCGCATGACCGTGGGCCAGATCATCGCCGAACCCCTGACCACGCACCGCCCCGACCTGCCCCGCGCCCAGGTGCGCGAGCGCGTCAAGGCGATGATGGAAAAGGTCGGCCTGCTGCCCAACCAGATCAACCGCTATCCCCATGAGTTCAGCGGCGGCCAGTGCCAGCGCATCGGCACCGCGCGCGCCCTGATCGTTGAGCCCAAGCTGATCATCTGCGATGAGCCGGTGTCCGCGCTGGACGTGTCGATCCAGGCACAGGTGATCAACCTGCTGATCCGGCTGCAAAAGGATCTGGGACTGGCGCTGATCTTCATTGCGCATGACCTGTCGGTGGTGAAACATATCAGCGACCGGGTGATGGTGCTGTATCTGGGCAAGGTGATGGAGATGGGTCCGGTGCAGGCGCTGTATGCCAACCCCCAGCACCCCTATACGCAGGCGCTGCTATCGGCCGTGCCGGTCCCCGATCCGACGATCGAGACCGCCAAGACCATCGTGCCGCTGGCGGGCGACCTGCCCTCGCCCATGAACCCGCCCTCGGGCTGCGTGTTCCGGACGCGCTGTCCGCGGGCGAAGGCTGAATGCGCGGCGTCGGTGCCGCAGCTGACGGTCGGCGACCATCAGGTCGCGTGCCATTTCCCCGGCCCCCTGACCGAGGCCGAGATCGCCCACGCCCGCCGGACCGAGGCCGCCTGAGATGCCGCCCGACGCGCCCGCATCCCCCGATTATGCGGCGCGTTGGGCGGCGCTGAAGAACATCCCGCCCTTTCTGGTCATGGTCTGGCGGGCCAGCCCCGCGCTGACGCTGGCCATGGTGGCGCTGCGCCTGATGCGGGCGCTGATGCCGGTCGCGATGCTGTGGGTCGGCAAGCTGATCATCGACCAGGTCGTGGCCCTGTCGGCCGCGGGCGGGCCGGACACGCTGGCGGGCTGGTGGGACAGCGGGCTGGCGCATCCGCTGATCGGGCTGGTGGCGCTGGAACTGGCGCTGGCGATCGCGCAGGACGTGCTGGGGCGGTTGGTCGCCTATGTCGATGCGCTGCTGCAGGAGAAGCTGGTCATCGACATCTCGATCCGGCTGATGGATCACGCGGCGGATCTGGACCTGGCCTCCTTCGAGGATGCCAGCTTTCAGGACCGCCTGGACCGCGCGCGGCGTCAGACAATGGGGCGCATCCCCTTGCTGAACCAGCTGATGCAGCAGATGCAGGACAGCGTCACCGTCATCAGCTTTGGCGTGGGTCTGGTGGTCTACAATCCGTGGCTGGTGGTGCTTCTGGCGCTGGCGCTGATCCCGTCCCTGATGGGAGAGATGCATTTCAACGCCCGCACCTATGCGCTGAACCACGCCCGCGCGGCGGACCGGCGCGAACGCGACTATCTGCGCATGATCGCAGCTACGGCCGAGACCGCGAAAGAGGTCAAGATCTTCAGCCTAAGCCCTTGGCTGCGCGACAGATATCTGACCCTGGCCCGGCGGTTCTACCTGGAGAACCGGGTGATCCAGCGCCGCCAGCTGTCGGTGATGGCGGTGCTGACCGCGCTTGGCACGCTGGCCTATTACGCGGCCTTTCTGTGGATCATCGCGCGCACGCTGACGGGGCAGCTGTCCATCGGCGATCTGACGTTCCTGTCAGGCAGCTTCCTGCGCCTGCGCGGGCTGCTAGAGGGGCTGCTGTCGGGGTTCTCCAGCATGGCGGGTCAGGCCATGTACCTGGACGACCTGTTTGATTTCTTCACCGCCCGCCCGGCCATCGCCAGCCCCGCCGATCCGCTGCCGGTGCCGGTGCCCATCGCGCAGGGCTTCCGGTTCGAGAATGTGGGCTTCCGCTATCCGGGCCGCGAGGATTGGGCGATCCGCGGCATGACGCTGGAGCTGCGCGCCGGAGAGACGGTCGCCCTGGTCGGAGAGAACGGCGCGGGCAAGACGACCATCGTCAAGCTGCTGGCGCGTCTGTATGACCCGGACGAAGGCCGCATCACGCTGGATGGGCGCGACCTGCGCAGCTATGACCTGGACCAGCTGCGCGGCACCGTGGGCGTGATCTTTCAGGACTTCGTCCGCTATGCAGTGACCGCGGCCGAGAACATCGCCATCGGCCGGATCGACGCGCGCGACGACCGCCCCCGCATCGTGACGGCGGCCGAACGGTCCCTGGCCGATCAGGTCATCGCCAAGCTGCCCAAGGGCTATGACCAGATGGTCGGCAAGCGGTTCGCCCGCGGCTTGGACCTGTCGGGGGGCGAATGGCAGAAGCTGGCCATCGCGCGTGCCTATATGCGCGATGCGCAGCTGCTGGTGCTGGACGAACCCACCGCCGCGCTGGACGCGCGGGCGGAATACGAGGTCTTTCTGCGGTTTCGCGAACTGACACAGGGGCGGACGGCGCTGCTGATCTCTCATCGCTTCTCATCCGTGCGGATGGCCGACAGGATCATCGTGCTGGAGGGCGGCCGCGTCCAGGACCAGGGCAGCCACGCCGAGCTGGTCGCCCGGCCCGGCCGCTACAAGGAGCTGTTCGAGCTGCAGGCCCAGGGGTACCGTTAAAGCACCGTCCCCAGCACGATCACCGTAATCAGCGCGATGACCGGGATCAGCACCGCGACCACGAAGATGTCGGGATAGCTTTTCTTGTGGGTCAGCCCGGTGATGGCCAGCAGCGTGATGACCGCGCCGTTATGCGGCAGCGCGTCGAACCCGCCCGAGGACAGCGCCGTGACGCGGTGCATCAGTTCCATGCTGATCCCCTGTTCCTGGCCCATCGTGGCGAACTGTTCGCCAAGCGTGTTCAGCGCGATGGACATGCCGCCCGAGGCCGATCCGGTGATGCCGGCCAGCACGTTCACCGCCACCGACAGCGACGCCACCGGGTTGTTCGGGAAGAGGCCCAGCACGGCGTCGCGGATCAGCGCAAAGGCCGGCAGCGAGGCGATGACGGCGCCATAGCCCACTTCGGACGCGGTGTTGAAGATCGGCAGCAGCGACCCCATCGTGCCGGAATTGACGCTCTCGCGCAGGTTGGCAAAGCGGCGCAGGTTCAGGCCGACGGCCAGCAGGATCGACGCGACCAGCGACACGATGATCGCCCAGATGCCGGCGACCGACGACAGGGTCGTCTCTCCATAGCGCGGTTCGGCCAGATAGTCCGCGGACATGTTCGGGAAGACGAACCAGGTCAGGACCGCGTTCAGAACGATCACCGACACCACAGGCAGGATCGCCAGCGCGAAGGGCGGCAGGTCCGCATCCTCGGGCAGGGTCGCGTCAGCGGCGGTGACGGGGTGGTCGCCATAGCCCTCGGCCCCGGCGGCGCGGGCGCGGCGGTTCAGCCACATCGTGCCGCCTGCCAGCATGATGACCCCGGCCAGCGTGCCCAGCACCGGCGACGCGAAGACATTCGTGCCGAAGAACGGCATCGGAATGGCGTTCTGGATCGCGGGCGTGCCGGGAAATGCCGTCATGGTGAAGGTGAACGACCCAAGCGCGATGGCCGCGGGCAGCAGGCGCTTGGGGATGTCGGCGCGACGGAACAGCGCGTTGGCGATGGGATAGACCGCAAAGGCCACCACGAACAGCGACACCCCGCCGAAGGTCAGCACGCCGCAGGACAGGACGACCGCCAGCACGGCGCGCTGAGCGCCCAGCTTGTCGACGATCCATTCCGCGATCGATCGCGCGGCGCCGCTGTCGGCCATGACCTTGCCGAAGATCGCGCCCAGCAGGAACAGCGGGAAGTAGGTGATGACATAGCCGCCAAGCGAATTCATGAAGACCTGGGTATAGGTCGCCAGAATCGGCAGGTCCCCGGACATCACCACCGCCAGCAGCGCCAACAGTGGCGCCAGGATCAGCACGTTGATCCCGCGATAGGCCAGATACATCAGCAGTATCAGCGACAGAAATATTCCCAGCAGGCCCATGCGGCGTCCCTCTCCCGGTTGCAATGGCGTGCATGGTCTCACGCGCGGGACGCGCTGCGCAAGATGCTGCAGTGCAGAAAGTGGCCGGATGCTGGGGAAAGGTGGTACCGCCTCCCCGGCTTGAACGGGGGACCTCTAGATCCACAATCTAGCGCTCTAACCAACTGAGCTAAGGCGGCACAGGGCGGTTCTTTAGCCCCGTGTCCGCAGGGTTGCAAGCCCCGCTTGCCGTGAAATTGCGTCCGCGATACAGAAAGTTTCACCGCGAAAGGACAAGCCATGGGCATCAACAGCGAAAGCGACATCACCGCGAACATCCAGATCGGCCCGACCGACCTTGGGATGGTGCGGATCTATGTGCAGGGAGAGGGCGTGGACCTGCCGATGGACTTCGACCCCGAGGAGGCGACCGAGATCGCCGAGGAGCTGATGGCCGCGGCCGAGGCCGCCCGCGCCATGGCACAGGGCGGCAAGCCTAAGAAGCCCCGGCGATAAGCGCGCCCGGGTCGCACATCACCTGCAACCGCAGGGCTGCGGCCCGCGCAAAGTCGCGCTGCACCTTGGTGCGGCGCGGACCCGACAGGCGATGTTCGGGGGCCATGCGGGTGATCTCGGCGCCGAAGGCATCGGCATGGATCAGGCCGGTGTCATCGGGCAGCAGATCGGTCGGAAAGTCGCAGTCGACCGCCCAGAAATACCGGTCGCACCAGTCAAGGTACCCCTGCCACTTGCGATCGGCCTGAAAATCGGCGCGACAGCTTTTGCATTCGACGACCCACAGCTCTCCCTTTGGGCCAAGGCTGATCAGGTCGACGCGCAGGCCCCGGACGGGGGTGAACTCGGTCAGCACCGCGTGGTCGAGGCTGCGCAGCAGCCGCCCCGTGCCGCGCGCGAGGCGCTGGCCGGGCATGGCGGGCAAGGGGGACAGGTCGGACATGGGCGCAGGATAGAACGCAACCGGAACGTCCGCAACCCGCCTTGCCGCCCCCGCGCCCCGCGTATAGCGTCCGCGCGCATATCGCCAAAGGAGAGCATCATGACCGATATCAAGCGTCTGGAAACCGGCCCGCGGATGAGCCAGGCGGTCATCGCCAACGGTTTCGTCTTTCTGGCAGGCCAGGTCGGAGAGCCGGGCACCTCGGTCACGGACCAGACCACCGCGATCCTGAACCAGATCGACGCGCTGCTGGCGCAGGCCGGCACCGACAAGACCCGCATCGTCTCTGCCCAGATCTGGATGGCCGACATGGCGAAATTCGCCGAGATGAACGCCGTCTGGGATGCCTGGGTGCCCCAGGGCCACACGCCCGCCCGCGCCACCGGCGAATCCGCGCTGGCGACCCCCGACTACGCGGTCGAGATCATCGTCACCGCGGTCCTGTGATCGCCTGAACGACAGAGCGCGCCGCGCGCAGGCCCGGCGCCTCTCCCCCCTTGCCCAAGCGGTCCATGGTCAGGTCCATGGCGTCCAACTGGGCACCCCGCTTTGCACGGTTCTCCAGCGCGTCCTGCAGCGCCTGTGCCATGGGGCCCGGCTGGCAGCGGCTGCCCAGGAACTCGGGCACGGCGCGCGTCTCGCTGACCAGGTTGACCAGCGTGACGGTGTCGGTGCGCAGCAGCGCCCCCACGATCAGGCGCGACAGCGGCGCCATGTCATAGCCGATGACCATCGGGATGCGATTGGCCGCCAGTTCCAGGCTGACGGTCCCCGACGCGGCCAGCGCCAGATCGGCGGCGGCAAAGGCGGCACGCTTCTCGTCCGGCTCCTCGATCACGATGGGGGCTGTGGGCCAGCGGCGGATCATGTCGCGGACCATCCCGGACACGCCCGGAACCGTCGGCAGCACCACGCGGACTTCGGGCACGCGGTCCCGCAGGCGGATCAGCGCCTCGTCGAAGCGGGGGCCAAGGCGGGTGACCTCTCCGCGGCGCGAACCGGGCAGGCACAGGACCACCGGCGCGTCGGGCGCGATGCCATGGGCATTGCGGAACAACTGCGCCTCGTCCGGGCCAGCCACGTCGGCGGTGGCGACGGGATGACCCACGAAATCGCAGGTCATGCCCGCGGCCCGCATCAGCGGCGGTTCGAACGGCAGAATCGCCAGCACGTGATCGATCACCTGCGCCATCTTCAGCGCCCGCCCCGGCCGCCAGGCCCAGACCGAAGGCGCGACGTAATGCACCGTCCGCAGGTCGGGACGCTGCGCACGGACCAGGCGCGCAACGCGCAGGCCGAAATCGGGGCTGTCGATGGTGATCAGGACGTCGGGGGCGGCATCGATAACCGACTGCGCGGTCTGCGCGATGCGGCGTTTCAGGTGGCGGTATTTCGGAAGGACCTCCCAGATGCCCATGATCGACAGCTCGTCCATGGGGAACAGGCTGGTCAGGCCAAGGGGGGTCATGGCGGGGCCGCCGACGCCCAGGAACTCTGCCTGCGGATCAAGCTGACGCAGTCCCGCCATTAGCGCGGCGCCCAACTGGTCGCCCGAAGCCTCGCCCGCGATCAGGAAATAACGCATGCCGTGCCGCCTTCTTGCTGCCAAGTCATGGGTATTGGGACGGACGCGAAAGGGCCAGCCTTTTCAGTCCAGCCCGCCTGCCGCCCACAGGAACAGGCCCGCCGCCTGTGCACGGCGCACCATTTCCGGGCGGTCCAGAAGGATCACCTGTCCCGCCGCCCAGGCAATGCCGGCAAGTCCCGCCGATACGGCCTGATCCACCGTGTCGGGCCCAAGGGTCGGCAGGTCGATGCGCAGATCCTGTCCCGGCTTCGGCGCCTTGTAGAGGACGCCGCGGGCGCCTTTGGGATTGGGGCGCAGGTCGGCATGGCGCGCGGCGAAATCCAGCATCGCGGCAGTGCCAGGCAGCGTTTCCAGAGCCAGACACAGGCCCTGCGCGACGACCGCCCCTTGACCCAGGTCCAGCGGCCCGGTCTGGGCCAGGATCCGCGCGGCCCGGCCCGCGTCCCTGCGGTCTGCATCGGTCGGCTCTCCGCTCAGGATGCCTTCCGCCGGGATAAGTTCAGGCGCAATTTCACTGACGGAACAAACCGTAAGGTCATTCTCCTCGAAAATGTCGAGGACCGTTCGCAGTGCGGCGTCATCGCCCGACTGCATGGCGGTCAGGATGCGGGGGACAAGCTGCGCGGTCCGCGGGTCGAACGCCTCGGGGTCCAGCCGCGGCCGCCGGATCGCGCCGGCAAAGACCACGCGGGTCACCCCTTTGGCATGCAGATCATCCAGAAACGGTACCAGACGTTCCAGCTGGAACGTCGTGGCGGTCAGGCCGTCCGGGGCAAAGCCCGGCAAGGCGAAGGCCAACGGATCGTCCAGGCAGGCGGCAACGGCCGGGGCCAGGGCGCCCTGCCCCGCAATGATGGCGATCCGGCTCATTCGGGTTTGGGCGCCAGAAAGCTGCGGTCGGACGGGCCAAGGATAAAGTCCAGCACGTCGCGTTCCATGCCGGTCACCTGCGCCTCGGCACGCGTACGGGCCGTATCGCGGAAGGATCCGCGGCCCAGATCGCCCAGCAGGGACCGCAGCGCCGCGATGTCGGACCGGGTCGCGCCGCGACGCTTCAGCCCGATCAGGTTCAGACCGTCCAGATGCCCGCGCGGCCCCTGGACCAGGCCATAGGGGACCACGTCGGCAGTCACCATCGTCACCGCCCCGATCATCGCGCCGCGGCCGATGCGGACCCATTGATGCACGCCCGACAGCCCGCCCACGATCACGTCATCCTCCAACACGCAATGGCCCGCGATGGCCACGCTGTTGGCCAGGATCACCCGGTCGCCGATCCGGCAGTCGTGGCCCACATGGCTGGACGCCATGAACAGCCCGTCGTCGCCCACGGTGGTGACGCTGCCGCCGCCGGCGGTGCCGGGGTTCATCGTCACGTATTCGCGGATGCGGTTGCGGGCGCCGATCTGCAGGCGGACGTCCTCGCCCTTGAACTTGAGGTCCTGGGGGACCTCACCGATGCTGGCGAAGGGAAAGATCACCGTCCCCTCGCCCACCGAGGTGTCGCCGGTCACGACGACATGGGATTTCAGCTCCACCCCGTCCGCCAGCCGGACCTTGGGTCCGACCACGCAGAACGGGCCAATGCGCACCCCCGCGCCGATCTGGGCGCCGGGTTCGATCACGGCCGAAGGGTGGATCAGGGCATCAGCCATCCTTGCGGGCCATCATCGCGGTGTATTCCGCCGACGCGCACAGCTGGCCGTCGACCATGGCCTTGCCCTCGAACTTCCAGATCTTGCCGCCGCCGCGGATGGCGCGGCAATGCAGCTCCAGAACGTCGCCCGGCACGACCATGCGGCGGAACTTGCAGTTGTCGATGCCCATGAAATAGGTCTGCATTTCCTCGTCGATGACGTTCATGCTGATGCCCACCACGACTGCCGCGGTCTGGGCCATCGCCTCGATGATGGTCACGCCGGGCATGATCGGGTGGTTGGGGAAATGGCCTTGGAAATGCGGCTCGTTGCTGGTCACGTTCTTGATGCCCACCGCACTCTCGAACGGGACGATGTCGCGCACCTTGTCGATGAACAGGAAGGGATAGCGGTGTGGGATGATCCGCTTGATCAGCGACAGGTCGGCCTCGGTATAGGGGGCGGGATTGCGCGTGTCGTCAGCCATTTGCGTTCCTTGAGACGGTTTCGTCGGGGTTACCAACCAGGGGGCCGGATGGCAAGCGGGTCAGGCGGGACGGCGCCGCCCCTCGGCCAGCCAGCCGGTCAGGATCAGCCCCGCGATCAGCGCCAGCCATGCCCATCCGGGCAGCAGCGGCTTGCGGTCCAGGCCGGTGACGGTCGCGGCATCGCGCGGGGTGACGCCGATCCAGGGGCCGCCCAGGCCATCGCCGCTGGCCGCCCGGCCCGCACGCGTCTGGCGCAGGTCCGGCACGCCGTCGGACAGATGCTGAACCGACCCGCCGCTGGCCTCGACCAAGGGTGTCAGCAGGGGCGCTTCGGCCACCGTCTCCTCGAATTCGCGGGGCGCCGCGGGGCCAAGCGCCAGCACGCGGCGCATGTCGCCATCCGCAAGGCGGTACAGGCCGGGTTCGGGCGCGGTCCAGTCCGCGACGAACCGGCCCGGCCCGTCGGCGGCCAACGGGACCTGGCTGATGCTGCCGTCGGGGGCGGTGACCTGCAGCGGGCCGGCGCCGTCCTGCATGGTGCGGCGGGTGAACCGCACGGCCAGACCGTCGCGGACATCCGCCAGCAGGGCTTCCTCCTCCAGCTCGGGCTCCTTCATCGACCAGTGAGCGATGCGGCGCAGCAGCTCCAGCTGCGGGCCGCCGCCCTCGAACCCGCGCCCCCACAGCCAGACCTGGTCCGACGTCAACAACGCGACGCGCCCCTCTCCGACCCGGTCCAGGATAAGCAGCGGCTTGTCCTCGGCCCCGGTCATGGCGACCTGGGCGTCGCTTGTGGGCGTGACCTCGGACAGGCGCAGCCAGCGGCCCCAATCGGGAGCGTCGGGATCGGGGCCGCCCAGGCCCGCGGTCACCGGATGGCGCCGTCCGTCATCGGTCAGGCGCGGCGTGAACGGCTGGTCGATGACGCGACCGGTGGGCCGCGCAGGCAGGATCGGCCCCAGAGGCGACAGGTTAAGGCTTTCGACCGACGCCATCTCGGGGCCGGCCGACACCAGGATCGCGCCGCCGTCCTCGACGTATCGGGCGATGTTCATGTAGTATTCGGGCGGCAGAATGCCCCGCACGCTGTAGCGGTCAAAGATGATCAGGTCGAAATCATCGATCCGTTCCAGGAACAGCTCGCGCGTCGGAAAGGCGATCAGCGACAGTTCGTCCACCGGGACGTCATCGAACATGATTTCAGGCGGGCGCAGGATGGTGAAATGGATCAGATCGACCGCCGCGTCCGATTTCAGCAGGTTGCGCCATGTACGCTCACCCGCATGGGGCTCTCCGGACACCAGCAGAACACGCAGGCGGTCGCGCACCCCGTTGATGCTGATGGCGGCGGCGTTGTTGCGGTCGGTCAGCTCTCCGGGTGCGTCGTCCAGCGCGATCTGCACGACGTTCTGGCCGGCATGGCCGGGCGTCACCGGAAGGGACAGGCTGGTGTTCAGGGGCACGGCGACGGTCTGCTCGTCCTCGCCATCCACAGACAGGCGCAGGGTGACGCTGCCGGTGCGGCTGGCCTCGGGGACCAGGCCCTGATCCTCGACACGCAGACGGATGGTGACCTCCTGCCCGATCAGGCCAAAGGCCGGGGCCTCCTCGATCACCAGGCGGCGGTCCCAGTCCTGCGGCTGACCGGTCAGCAGCACGTGCAGCGGCGCCGCCATCCCCTGAGGCAGCATCTGCGGGTCGTGCAGGCGGCCATCGGTGACGGCGATCACCCCGGCCAGCCGAGCCTCGGGTTCGGCGGCGATGGCGCGCGACAGGGCGGTGGCCAGCGCCGTGCCGTCATCGCTGTCGCCCACGGTCACGCGACGCAGGTCGGTGCCGGGCAATGCGGCGATGCCCGCGGACAGGTCGTCCACCGCCTGATCGACCTGCGCGGCGCGCCCCGGCAGGGCCTGGCTGGCAGAGCGGTCATCCAGCAGGATCACGATGTCGGACAGGGCCGCACGCGTGCCCAGTTCCAACGCCGGCCCGGCCAGAGCCAGCGCAGCCGCCAGCCCCGCCAAGCCGCGCCATGCCCAGCCCCGCAGCCCGCGCCACAGCGCGAAGGCCGCGACCAGCACCGCCAGCGCGGCCAGCATGCCGATGGCCCACCACGGCAGGGCCGGGTCGAACCGCAGCTGGGTCAGGGATGTCATGGTGCCAGGATCTCCTCGGTCCGCAGGCGGTCCAGCAGGGCGGGCACATGCACCTGGTCGGATTTGTAGTTTCCGGTCAGCACGTACATCACCAGGTTCACGCCGAACCGGGCCGCCATCTCTCTCTGGCGGTCACCCTCCCAGCCCTGTCCGATGGGATAGGCCGCATAGCCGTCGGCGTTGACCGCCCAGGCCTCGGCCCAGGAATTGCCGCCGATGATGACCGGGCTGACCCCGTCGTTCAGCTGGCGGAACGGCACGCCGGCCTCTGCCTGGGACGTGACGGTCGGGGCCTCGGCCCAGACCGGATTGCCCTGCCAGCGGCCCGGAAAGTCGTCCAGCAGATAGAATGTCCGCGTCAGCACGTGATCGTCGGGAATGGGCGCCAGGGGCGGGATGTCCAGCGGCGCGGCCAAGCGGCGCAGCGCCTGCGACATGTCGGGGCCGCCGACACCCGCGATGTCGCCGTCGCGTGTGTCGAACAGGATCATTCCCCCCGACCGCAGAAAGGCGTTCAGCCGCAGATAGGCCTGCGGTCCGGGCGCGGGCTGTGCATCGGTGATGGGCCAGTACAGGAAAGTCAGCAGCGACAGGTCGTGCTGGTCCAAATCGATCCCGATCGGCTGTCCCGGCTCGACCGAGGTGCGACTGCGCAGCGCCTGCGACAGCCCGGTCAGACCCTGTTCGGAAGCCTGATCGATCCGCGCGTCGCCCGTCACGACATAGGCCAGCGCCACGTCGGCCGCGGCCCGCATCAGATCGGGATCCAGGTCCTGCGCCTGCGCCCGCGGTCCCGGCAGCATCGCCAAAACAAGCGCGACCGCCGCCATGGCCCCCCGCCTGCGTCCGCGCCCCAGCCAAGCCGACCCGATGGCATCCAGCGCCAGCAGCAGCGCCACCGTGGCCAGCAGCGCGCCCTTCAGGTCGCGTCCCGGCGTGGCGGCGACGGCCTCGACCGTGGCGCCGGGCCAGGTCGCCCGCACGAAGGGACCGCCCGCGTTCAGCGCCCGGCGCCGCTCGCCCGCCGCATAGATGCCCGCGGGGCGGTCGGGGCCCGTCCCCTGCGCCAGATCGGCGGCGGGCACCGGGGTCAGGCCCTGGGCCTCGGCGGGACGCCCGAACCCGTCCAGCACGGCCTCGGGCGTCCAGAAGGGTTGAGTCAGGTCCTCGGTCGCAGCCTCGGAAGGCGACAGGCGGGCGGTGGCGACAAGGCGCTCCATCATCTGCGGGAACAGGCCCGACAGCGGCAGGTTCGACCATTCGGCATTGGCCGTCACATGGACCAGCACGACCTGCCCCTGGCCAAGCCGGTCGCGGGTGATCAGCGGCGTGTTGTCGGACAGCGACGCGATGGTGCGCCCCGCCAGATCAGGCGCGGGCTGGGCCATCAGCTGCGCGCGGACGGACACATCATCCGGCACGGGCAGGCCCGCAAACGGACCGTCATCGGGGAACGGCGCCAGCCCGCGCGGGTCGCCCCAGGACAGCGCGCCGCCGATGTCGCGCCCGCCCTGGCGCAGCGCCACGGGCAGCAGCGGTTCTTCGGCCAGGCGGTCGTAACCGGCCATGCGCGGCCCCGCAAAGCGGATCAGCAGCCCACCTTCGGCCACCCATTGCGTCAGGTCCAGCGTCTCGGCCAGCTGCACCTGATCGGCCAGCACGATCACGTCGGGCGCGGTGTCCAGGACATCGCCCAAGGCGCCTTCGACCAAGTCGGTCGTGGGGGCTAGCGCCTGGCGCAAGTAGTGGGTCTGGGCCAACAGCTGCTGACCTTCGGCCAGCGGATCGCCGACCAGGGCCACCTTGCGGCGGCGCACGCGGTCGTCCGCCAGAACGACCGCGCCGGCATGGCTTTCGGCCTCGATCTGAAAGCGGGTGATCCGGTTGCGCAGTTCGGGCGGCAGGTCGATGGCCACGGGGCGGACGGTCAGCCCGTCGGCATCCGTCGCGTCGCCGGGCGTGAGGCTGGCCAGCGCACGCTCGATCCCCTGCGGATCGGGGCCGATGGCCTGGATCGCCGGGGCGGCATCATCGACCGAGGTCAGCGTCAGCGACGGCGTGTCGCCCGCAGCCAGCGCCAGCGTCCGCAGCGGACGCGCGGGCGGTACGACCGTCACCGGGCCGCGATCCGCCAGGGCCGCCAGCCACGCCGCGCGGTTCGGATGATCGGTCCCGTCCGCGATCCACAGCGTCGACAGCGACCCCTCCGGCGCATCGGCCAGCGCGGCGCCCGGATCGTCGGGCAGGCGCGTCGACCAGGGTTGCGGCTGCGCGGCGCGCAGGCCGGACAGCAGGGCATCGGCGGGCTGAAACGCCAGCGCGCCCTGTCCCCGTCCGTCGGCCATCAGCAATGCCGCGGGCCGGCCCGCGGCGGCGGCATCCGTCAGGGCGGTTTCGACGCGCGTCTGGCGGGCCGCCCAATCGGGCGCGGCGGCAAAGCCCGCATCCATCACGATCAGCAATGGCCCGTCGTCCGCGGGCTGCACCACGGGGCGCCAGACGGGCCCCGCAAAGGCCAGGATCGCCGCCGCCACCGCCGCCAAGCGGATCAGCAGCAGCCACCATGGCGTGCGGCTGGAGATGGGCGCGCGATCGACAAGCCCCGCCAACAGGGCGACGCCCGGAAAGATCACCCGCCGCGGCGCGGGCGGCATGGCGCGCAGGATCACCCACAGGACCGGCAGTGCGATCAGCGCGCCCAGCAGCCATGGCGCGGCGAAACCCAGGGGCCCCAGCAGCAGCATCAGCGCGCCCCCTGCCCCAGTGCCTGCCACAGCCAGTTCAGCGCCTGTGCGGGGTCGGCGTCCGTCAGATGCGTGCCGAACTGCCAGCCTGCCCGCCGTGCCTGCCCCTCCAGCCAGGCCTGTCGTTCGGCCAGCCGGGCCAGATAGGCCGCGCGCAGCCCGCCGGCATCGCGGCTGTCATGCCGCAGGCTGCCAGAGCGGAACTCGACCGCGCCGTCATAGGGGAAATGCGCCTCGTCCGGGTCCAGGATCTGGAACAGCAGACCCGACAGGCCCAGGCCCGCCGCCTGCCCCAGCAGGTCCGCAACCCAGCCCGGATCGGTCAGGAAGTCCGACAGGATCACCACCCGCAGGTTCGGTCGGAGGGCGTGGGCCGGGGCGGCATCCTCGGCGGCGGTACCCGTCGCAAGCTGGTCGGCAAGGCGGTCGGCCTGGATGCGGCCGGCCCGTGCGGGTTGGCCCAGCAGCCCGACCTTTTCCCCCCCGCGCAGCATCAGCATGCCAAGCGCCAGCGTCAGGATCTGACCGCGTTCGGCCTTGGTCGGGCGGTTGGGCCCGCCGGTGAAATCCATGCCGGGCGCGCGCGACAGCCACAGGGCGGCGGATTGCGCCGTCTGCGCCTCGCGGTCGCGCACGAACTGGCTGTCGGACCGGCCGGAGCGCCGCCAGTCGATGCTGCGCGCGCCATCGCCCGCGCCCGCGGGGCGGTACTGCCAGAAATCCTCTCCGGGACCGGCGCGGCGCAGGCCATGGGCGCCCGGGGCCACCATCGCGGCCAGCCGTTCGGCCGACAGGATCAGGCCGGGCAGATGCCCGGCGACCCCTTCGGCCCGCGCGCGCAGATCGGTGGGCGTGACGCTCATGCGGCGCGACGGGTGCCGATGCGGTCGTCCAGCAGGCGGCCGATCACCGCGTCGACCGTCTCTCCGCGTGCACGGGCGGCAAACGACAGCGCCATGCGATGCCGCAGCACGGGCGCCGCCATCGCGGCCACGTCGTCCAGCGTCGGCGCATAGCGGCCGTTCAGCACGGCACGCGCGCGGCTGACCAGCATCAGCGCCTGCGCGGCGCGCGGACCCGGTCCCCAGGTCAGCGCATCGGTGACGAAGGACGCGGCCTCGGGTGCACCGGGGCGGGCCGCGCGGACAAGGTCCAGGATCGCCTCGACCACGGTCTCTCCGACGGGCATCTGGCGGATCAGGCGCTGTGCCGCGATCAGCTGGTTGGGGGTGAAGGCCGCGTGCGGGGTGTCATCCTCCAGCCCCGTGGTGGCGATCAGGATCTGGCGTTCGGTGTCGCGGTCCGGATAATCGACGTCGATCTGCAGCAGGAACCGGTCCAGCTGCGCCTCGGGCAGCGGATAGGTGCCCTCCTGCTCGATCGGGTTCTGGGTGGCCAGGACGTGGAACGGACGGCCCAGGGGGCGGTGCTGGCCGCTGATGGTGACCTCGCGCTCCTGCATGGCCTGCAGCAGGGCGGACTGGGTGCGGGGGCTGGCGCGGTTGATCTCGTCGGCCATCAGCAGCTGGGTGAAGACCGGCCCCTCAATGAAACGGAACACCCGGCTTCCGTCGGGCCGCGCGTCCAGGACCTCGGACCCCAGGATGTCAGCGGGCATCAGGTCGGGCGTGAACTGGATGCGGGCGCTGTCCAGACCCAGGACGGTGGACAGCGTGTCGACCAGCATGGTCTTGCCCAGGCCCGGCTGCCCGATCAGCAGCGCGTGTCCCCCGGACAAGATCGACGCAAGGACCTGTTCGACCACCTCGTGCTGGCCCACGAAACGACGTTCGACGCTGGCGCGGGCATCCGACAGGCGGGCGGCCAGGGCCTGGACCTCTTGCACCAGAAATTCGTCCGACGTCATGACATTGCCCCCGCGCTGGTTTAAGTAAAGCATAGGCAGTCCAGACACAGGCGACCAGATCGAATGGCGGAAAACGGTGACAAAAGCGTGAACCCCGACGGGCTGGCGCAGGCCGCGGCGATCGCGGCCAAGGACGGGCCGGCGCCCGTGCATCTGTGGAACCCGCCCTATTGCGGAGAGATGGACCTGACCATCTGCGCGGACGGCACCTGGCTGCACGAAGGCACGCCCATCGGACGCCCCGCGATGGTGCGCTTGTTCGCCAGCATCCTGAAGCGTGAGGGCGACCGATTTTACCTGGTTTCTCCGGTCGAGAAGATCGGCATTCAGGTCGAGGATGCGCCCTTCCTGGTCACCGACGCCGACATCACCCAGGACGCGATCACCTTCGTCACCAACATGTGCGAACGGGTGACGGCGGGCCCGGATCACGCGATCATCATCCGCGGCACGGCCGAGGTTCCGCGGCCCTATGTCCATGTGCGCGGCGGGCTGGAGGCGCTGATCGACCGCAAGACCTTCTACCGTCTGGCGGCCGCGGCCGATCCCGGGCCCGACGGGCGCGCGGCGGTGCGGTCCGGCGGACAGTCCTTCGCGCTGGAGCCCTGAATGCCGCAGTTCGCAGCCAATCTGACGACGCTGTTCACCGAACTGCAGATGATCGACCGCTTTGCCGCCGCGGCCGAGGCCGGGTTCACCGGGGTCGAGATCCTGTTCCCCTATGACATCGCGGCGCAGGACCTCTATCGCGCGTCGGTCAAGACGGGGCTGCCGATCGTGCTGATCAACGCGCCGCCGCCGAACTGGGCCGGCGGACCGCGCGGGTTTGCCGCCGTTCCGGGGCTGGAGGATCGCTTTCGTCGCGATTTCGAACGCAGCCTGCGCGTGGCGCAGGCGCTGCGCGCGCGTCACATCCACATCATGGCCGGTCGCGCCGAGGGTGCTCAGGCGCTGGAGACCCTTGTCGCGAACCTGTCCTGGGCCACGGACCGCGCCCCCCATGCCAGCCTGACGATCGAACCCGTGAACGACACCGACATGCCGGGCTATTTTCTGACCGATTACGGCATGGCCATCGACGTCATCGACCGCATCGCCGCGCCTAACCTTGGGCTGCAGCTGGACACCTATCATGCGCAGGTCATCACGGGCGACATGCAGGCCTGCTGGCGCAAGGTCGCCCCGCTGGTGCGCCACATCCAGATCGCGGGCCATCCCGGCCGGAACGAGCCCGACGTCGGCACCCTTGATTATCCCGCCCTGTTCGCGGAGTTGGACGACTGGGGGTACCGTGGCTGGGTATCGGCGGAATACGCCCCCGTCCGAACCACCCAGTCCGGATTGGGCTGGCTGCACGCCGCCGGTTGAACCCGCGCAACATCCGGTCGGATTTTCCTGTGCAACAGGGAACTTGCGCGCAGCGTGGTCCGTTTGCTGACAGATGCGTCGCCGTGTCGCGCCCCCGGGCGCGGCAGACGCCGAAAGCAAAGGGAAAATGCCATGAACTCGATCATCTACATTGTCGGCCTGGTTGTCGTCGTCCTGTTCGTCCTGTCGTTCCTCGGCCTGCGTTGAGGGTTAACAGCATGAACGAAAACCTCGAAGCAGCCGGCACCGGCTCGCGCCCCCATGTCGACTGGGCATCCATCCTTGCCGGTGCGGCCATCGCCGCAGGCGCCTCGGTCGTCTTCACGGGCTTCACGGCTGCCATCGGTCTTGGTTCCGTCTCGGCAGAGCCGGGCGAAGGTCTGGGCACGTTCGCCCTGATCCTGGTCGGCCTGTTCGCCTTCGCGTCCATGGTGGCCGTCTATGGTCTGGGTGGATACGTGTCCGGACGGATGCGCCGTCGCACCCATTCCGGTGAGGACCAAACGGATGCACGCGATGGCATCCATGGCCTGACCGTTTGGGCGATCGGCATGATCCTGACAGGCATCCTGGCCGCAGGTGCGGTGTCCAGCGGCGTTCGCGCGGCCGGCAACGCGGCGTCGACCGCGGTCGAGGCTGCGGGTTCCGCCGTAGGTGGTGCCGTTCAGGGCGCCGGCCAGCTGGCCGGCGGCGTCGTCGGTGGCGTGGGCCAGATCGCTGGCGGTGCCGTCAGCGGCGTCGGTCAGCTGGCTGGCGGCGCGATCTCGGGCGCCGGTGATGCCGCTGGTGGTCAGGACATGGGCGGCAATCCGCTGGACTATGTGACCGACCGTCTGCTGCGCAGCGAGGCTGCGGCACCGGATCAGTTCTCGAACGAGGCGATCCGCAACGAGGTCACCGGCATCCTGGGGACCGTGCTGCGCACGGGCGAGGTGGCCGATGACGATCTGGACTATATGCGCGACGCGCTTGCTGCCCGTACCGACCTGACCCCGGCCCAGATCGACGCCCGCGTCGAGGAAGCCGTGACCCAGGCTCAGGACCTGCGTGCCGAAGCCGAAGCCCGCATCGAAGAAGCGCGGACTCAGGCCGAGGAAGCCGTGGCCGCTGCCGAAGAGCGCGCCCAGGAACTGCAGGCGCAGGCCGAACAGCAGCTGCAAGAGGCACAGGATGCCGCCATCGCCGCTGCAGAATCCGCCCGCCGCGGTGCGGTGTGGAGCGCGCTGTTCCTGGCCGTGTCGTCGCTGGTCGCCGGTCTGGCCGCCTGGATGGGCGCCATCAAGGGGGGTTCGGACCGCGATGCCGGTCGCGTCTGGGGCGGCCTGTCGCGTCGCCGCACCTGACGGGACGTCTCCGTCCGACGCGACGGAACTGTGACAAGCGTGGCCCCCGACCCCCGTGTCGGGGGCCATGCGCATTTGCGGGCTGGCATTCGCGGCCCTTATCGGCTAGGGCAGCCGCGAAACCTACAGATTAAGGCCGTCATGGATATCCGCAACATCGCCATCATCGCTCACGTCGACCACGGCAAAACCACCCTGGTGGATCAGCTGCTGCGTCAGTCGGGCTCCTTCCGCGACAACCAGGCCGTCGCGGAACGCGCGATGGACAGCAACGACATCGAACGTGAACGCGGCATCACCATTCTGGCCAAGGCAACCTCGGTCGAATGGAAGGGCACGCGCATCAACATCGTCGACACGCCCGGCCACGCCGATTTCGGCGGCGAGGTCGAACGCATCCTGTCGATGGTGGACGGCGTCTGCCTTCTGGTCGACGCGGCCGAAGGCCCGATGCCCCAGACCAAGTTCGTGACCTCCAAGGCACTGGCCCTGGGCCTGCGTCCGATCGTCGTGCTGAACAAGGTCGACAAGCCCGCAGCCGAGCCCGACGAGACGCTGAACGACGTGTTCGACCTGTTCGCCAACCTGGGCGCCAGCGACGAGCAGCTGGACTTTCCGCATGTCTATGCCTCGGGCATCGGCGGTTGGGCCGACGCGACGCTGGACGGCGAGCGCAAGAACATGGACGCGCTGTTCGACCTGATCCTGAAGCACGTCCAGCCGCCCAAGCAGATCACCCGCGCGGACGAACCGTTCCAGATGCTGGCGACGACGCTTGGCGCCGACGCCTTCCTGGGCCGTCTGCTGACCGGTCGCGTCGAGGCGGGCACCGCCAAGGCCGGCGACACGCTGAAGGCGCTGTCGCGCGACGGCGAGCGGCTGGAGCAGTTCCGCATCAGCAAGATCATGGCGTTCCGCGGCCTGACCCAGACCCCGATCGACGTGGCCGAGGCCGGTGACATCGTGACGATCGCGGGCATGGCCAAGGCCACCGTGGCCGACACGCTGTGCCACCCGGACGTGATGGAGGCCCTGCCCTCGCAGCCGATCGATCCCCCGACCATCAGCGTCACCTTCGGCATCAACGACAGCCCGCTGGCCGGCAAGGACGGCAAGAAGGTCCAGAGCCGCGTGATCCGCGAGCGCCTGATGAAGGAAGCCGAGATCAACGTCGCCATCAAGGTCGAGGATACCCCCGGCGGCGAGGCCTTCGTTGTCTCGGGTCGCGGCGAACTGCAGATGGGCGTCCTGATCGAGAACATGCGCCGCGAAGGGTTCGAGCTGTCGATCAGCCGCCCGCGCGTGATCTACAAGGAAGAGGATGGCCAGCGCCTGGAGCCGATCGAGGAAGTCATCATCGACGTCGATGACGAGTACACCGGCGTGGTGATCGAAAAGCTGACCGGCGACCGCAAGGGCGATTTGGTCGAGATGCGTCCCGCCGGCGTTGGCAAGACGCGCATCGTGGCCCATGTCCCCTCGCGTGGCCTGATCGGCTATCAGGGCGAGTTCATGACCGATACGCGCGGCAACGGCGTGCTGAACCGCATCTTCCACGGTTGGGCGCCGCACAAGGGCGCCATCCAGGGCCGTCGCCAGGGCGTGCTGATCAGCATGGAGAACGGCGTGTCCGTGTCCTATGCGCTGTGGAAACTGGAAGATCGCGGCAAGTTCTTCATCGGCGCGCAGGAAGAGCTGTATCAGGGCATGATCATCGGCGAACACAGCCGGGACAACGACCTTGAGGTGAACCCGCTGAAGGGCAAGCAGCTGACCAACGTCCGTGCCTCCGGCACCGACGAGGCCGTCCGCCTGACGCCCCCGGTCCGCCAGTCGCTGGAAGAGGCGATCGCCTATATCAACGACGACGAACTGGTCGAGGTCACGCCCAAGAACATCCGCCTGCGCAAGCGGCACCTGGATCCGCACGAACGCAAGCGCGTCGCACGATCCGGCGCCTGATACGCATCCACCGCAAGGTTGCTGAAATCACAGGTCCGCGTGCCCCCGGCACGCGGACCTGTCCATTTAGATATGTCGCCAAGGCGACACTTCGTGCTATGATTGTCTTATCCGAATTGCGCACCCTTTTAAGATGCACAAATTTGGTTGCTACACAGATTCCACGGCTGCTTTTCTGGGGCATTCTGGCCCTAAATCACATTCAAGTCATCTGTTTTCGTTTGGCCCACCCCGCAACGGATCGGATTGCATCGTGATGAAACACCTGTCGGAACGCCGTGACCCCAGGGGTCTGCACGACCGCGCCATCAGTGCCGCGATGACGCTTGTCCTGGACCAACGCCGCCAGCCCCCCACGATTGCCGATATTGCCGAAGCCGTCGACGAACCCGTCGAACGGGTCCGTGCCTTGTTCGCCGATGAACGCGCCCTGCTGGTGGCCAGCGTCGAACAGGCGCTGGTCGTGCTGATCGACAGCTGCACCCGCGCGGTGGTCCGCGTCGATCCCGACGACCCCGTCGCGCAGTTCCTGAGCCTGGGCGACACCTATCTGGATTGGGCCTGCCGCTATCCCGCGCAGTTTAGGCTGCTGCAGGACTGCGATCTGACCAACGCACGGCATGAACCCATCCTGCGGCGCTATACCGACAGCATCGCCGATCTGACGCTGCGCATGCTGGCGCGGGCCCGCGATACCGGTCGCCTGCACCCGCGCGAGGATATCGCGATGCTGGCCCTGTCCGCGCGCTGCTATGTGGTGGGGCTTGCGCGGCTGGTTCTGGACGGCCGCCTAAAGGATTGGACCGAAGAGCGCGATTCCCTGACCACCGCCAAGCATCTGACGCATGATTTCGTGCATCGCATGGCGCGCAGCAGCCAGCCCCATATGGCCGGCATGTGACGGATTAGCCCCTTTCGGACCCATGGTGCTTGCGGTATCCCGGTTGCAACCTGTGAATGACCGAAGAGAGCAGCCGTGACCGATTACATCATCAAGGACATTGCGCTGGCCGAATACGGCCGCAAGGAACTGGACATCGCCGAGACGGAAATGCCCGGCCTGATGGCGCTGCGTTCCGAATACGGCGAGGCCAAGCCGCTGGCGGGCGCCCGGATCGTCGGCAGCCTGCACATGACCATCCAGACCGCCGTCCTGATCGAGACGCTGACCCATCTGGGCGCGGATGTCCGTTGGGCCTCCTGCAACATCTACTCGACCCAGGATCACGCCGCTGCCGCCATCGCCGCTGCGGGTGTCCCGGTCTTTGCCATCAAGGGGCAGAGCCTGGCCGAGCATTGGGATTACCTTGATCGCTCGTTCCAGTTCCCCGAGGGCCCGAACCTGATCCTGGATGATGGCGGCGATGCGACTCTGTACATCCTGCTGGGCGCCCGCGCCGAGGCCGGCGAGGACGTGATCCCCGTGCCGCAGTCGGACGAGGAAACCGTCATCAAGGCGCAGATCGCCAAGCGCCTGGCGCAGTCGCCCGGCTGGTTCACGAAGATGCGCGACCAGATCGTCGGCGTGTCCGAGGAGACGACAACCGGCGTCCACCGCCTGTACGACCTGCAGAAGAACGGCCAGCTGCCCTTCCCCGCGATCAACGTGAACGACAGCGTGACCAAGTCGAAATTCGACAACAAGTACGGCTGCAAGGAATCGCTGGTCGACGGCATCCGCCGTGCCACCGACGTGATGATGGCGGGCAAGGTCGCTGTCGTCTGCGGCTATGGCGACGTGGGCAAGGGCTCGGCCGCCAGCCTTCAGGGCGCGGGCGCCCGCGTGAAGGTGACCGAGGTCGATCCGATCTGCGCGCTGCAGGCCGCGATGGACGGGTTCGAGGTCGTGACCCTGGAGGATGTTGCCGACAGCGCCGACATCTTCATCACCACCACCGGCAACCGCGACGTGATCCGGTTGGAGCACATGCGCGCCATGAAGGACATGGCGATCGTCGGCAACATCGGCCATTTCGACAACGAGATCCAGGTCGCGGCGCTGCGCAACCACAAATGGACCAATATCAAGGACCAGGTGGACATGATCGAGATGCCGTCGGGCAATCGCATCATCCTGCTGTCGCAGGGGCGCCTGCTGAACCTGGGCAATGCCACGGGCCACCCGTCTTTCGTGATGTCGGCCAGCTTCACCAACCAGGTGCTGGCGCAGATCGAGCTGTGGACCAAGGGCGACGACTACAAGCCCGGCGTCTACATCCTGCCCAAGGCGCTGGACGAAAAGGTCGCGCGACTGCACCTGGACAAGATCGGTGCGAAACTGTCCGTGCTGTCGTCCGAACAGGCCGCCTATATCGGCGTGACGCCCGAGGGCCCCTTCAAATCCGACCATTACCGGTATTGATGTCATGACAGAGTATTCGACCTTTACCTCGGAATCCGTGTCCGAGGGCCATCCCGACAAGATCGCCGACCAGATTTCGGACGCGATCCTGGACGCCATCCTGGCCGAGGACGCGCGCGCCCGCGTTGCGTGCGAGACCATGGTCAAGACCGGCGTCGCCATCATCTCGGGAGAGATCACCACCAGTGCCTGGGTGGATCTGGAATCCATCGTGCGCGGGGTGATCACCGACATCGGCTATAATTCGTCGGATGTGGGGTTTGACGGGGCGACCTGCTCGGTCATCAACATCATCGGCAAGCAGTCGCCCGAGATCAACCAGGGCGTCGACCGCGCCAGCTTGGAGGAGCAGGGCGCAGGCGACCAGGGCCTGATGTTCGGCTATGCCAGCGACGAAACCGACGTGCTGATGCCCGCCGCGATCACCTATGCCCATCGTCTGGTCGAACGCCAGGCGGCGGTGCGGCGCGACGGCACTCTGCCTTGGCTGCGCCCGGATGCCAAATCGCAGCTGACGCTGCGTTATGACGCCGACGGCCGCCCCGAGGGGATCGACGCGGTCGTGCTGTCCACCCAGCACAACCCCGAGATCAGCCTGGCCGACCTGCGCGAGGCGGTGATCGAGGAGATCATCCGCCCGGTCCTGCCTGCGGAATGGCTGTCGGACGGGACCAAGTTCTTCATCAACCCCACCGGCAAGTTCGTCATCGGCGGTCCCGTCGGCGATTGCGGCCTGACCGGGCGCAAGATCATCGTCGACAGCTATGGCGGCATGGCCCGTCATGGCGGCGGTGCGTTCTCGGGCAAGGATCCGTCCAAGGTCGACCGCTCGGCGGCCTATGCCGGCCGTTGGGTTGCCAAGAACATCGTGGCGGCCGGTCTGGCCAAGCGCTGCGAGATCCAGGTCAGCTATGCGATCGGCGTGGCCGAGCCCACCTCGATCAGCCTGAACTGCTTCGGGACCGAAACCGTGCTGGTCGACCGGATCGTCGCGGCTGTGCGCGAGGTGTTCGACCTGCGCCCGTTCGCGATCATCCGCGAACTGGACCTGCTGCATCCGATCTATCGCCCGACGGCCAGCTATGGCCATTTCGGTCGCGAACCCTATGCGCTGAACGGGGCGACCGCGTTCAGCTGGGAACGCACCGACAAGGCAGATGCGCTGAAAGCGGCGCTGAGCTGAACGACGAAGGCCGCCCCGCCGGGCGGCCTTTTTCCTTGTCATCCATACAGCTTGCGGGCTCGATCCTCGAAGGCGCGGACGATGCGGGACATCGCCTCGTGGAAGACGACGCCGATCAGGCGCTGAAGGATCGCATTCTTGAATTCGAAATCCACGAAGAACTCGACATGACAGCCCCCTTCCGGGCGATCCTTGAAGGACCAGCCGCTGCGCATGTACTTGAACGGGCCGTCCAGATATTCCGTGTCGATCTTCCAGACGCCGTCCTGTTCGGGCCACAGGACGACCCGGCTTCCAAAGCGTTCCCGAAAGACCTTGAAGCTGATGACCAGATCGGCGGCGATCTCCTCCGCGCCGTCGGGGCGGGTGGTGCGCGTCCGGATGCGGGCCGCACTGTTCCAAGGCAGGAACTGCGGATAGCTTTCGATATCGGCCACCAGATCGTACATCTGGCGGGCACTGTAGGGAAGGTTGCGGCTGTCGCGGTGGTTCGGCACGGGCTATCGCTCTTGAGTTTCGTCGCGGCGTCTGTTTCGATTCGGCACCGATTTAACAGGCAGGACGCGCGATGAACATGATATGGCTGCTGCGTGCGGCAAAATGGGCGCGCAACCCTCCCAGTGCCAAGATGGTCAAGCTGGTGATCGCCGTGATCGCGATCGGGCTTGCGCTGCTGGCGCTGGAAAAGCTGGGCTGGTGGCCGGACTGGGCCACGCAGGACCAACGCCCGCACCGCCTGCCCCGCTGACGGTCAGTCGCGATCGCGAATGGCGACCGGACGGGGCTTGGGCGCACCCAGGGCCAAGGTGATGGCGAAAGCGGTCAGAAGGCCCGCGAAAGTCAGGATCAGGGTCATCATTTCCTCCGGTCTGTAAAGTGTCGGGATCACAGGGCCCCGGCACCGAATGTGTCACATTGTCTCATGTCGCCCGAGTCGAACCCGCGCATCAGCCATTCTTGACGCTGCGCCGCGCTTCCGTGTGTGAAGCTGTCGGGCATGGGGGTCCGGCCCGCACTGGCCTGGATCACGTCATCGCCGACGGCCTCTGCTGCGCGCATCGCCTCGTCCAGATCGCCAACGTCCAGGGTGCCGAAACGTTCCTGCGCCTGGCGCGCCCAGATGCCGGCATAGCAGTCGGCCTGCAGCTCGGTCGCGACGGACAACTGGTTGGCCTGCGTTTCCGAAAGACCCGGCTGCTGTGCGGCGCCAAGGGTGCCGGTCAGGTTCTGGACGTGATGCCCCACCTCGTGCGCAATGACATAGGCTGCGGCGAAATCGCCCCCCGCACCCATGCGATCCGCCATCATGTCGAAGAAGTCGGTGTCCAGATAGACGCGCTGATCGCCGGGGCAGTAGAACGGACCCATGGCCGACGACGCACCACCGCAGGCCGACTGCACCACGCCGCTGAACAGGACCAGGGTCGGATCCTGATAGGCGACGCCCGCCTGCTGCTGCAGCACGGGCTGCCAGACCTCTTCGGTGTCGGCCAGAACCACGCTGACGAATTCGCCCCATTCCTGGTCGCGCTGGCTCAGTTCGGTGGGCTGCCCGCCGCCCTGATCCAGGCCCTGGACCAGCGGCGTCACGTCGATCCCGAAGAAATAGCCGACCGCCAGCACCACCAGCGTGCCCGCCACGCCCAATCCGCCGACCCCGGCACGGCCCATGCCCCGCCGATCCTCGACATTTCCGCTGCCCCGTCGTCCGCGCCACTGCATGCCCTGGTCCCCCTGCTGGCTGTCGCCCCGAACGCCCCGCCCCGCCGGGGGTTCCCGCCGACCATCACAGCGCCGCGACGGGCGTGCAAGGCGCTTGACGCGACGGCCCTGCGGGGGGATGCACGGGGCACGCGACAAAGGGGCGGACATGCTGCGCAGGCTATACGACTGGACCATGGGGCTGGCGTCGCATCGCCACGCGAACGCGTCGCTGTTCACGGTCAGCTTCATCGAAAGTTCGGTCTTTCCGATCCCGCCCGACGTGCTGATGATCCCGATGGTGCTGGCGCAGCGGGCGCGGGCCTGGGCCATTGCCTTCATCGCCACGGCGGGGTCGGTTCTGGGCGCGCTGCTGGGATACGCGATCGGCGCGATCCTGATGGACAGCGTCGGCATGTGGGTTCTGACCATGTACGGCAAGGAGGCCGCGTTCGACGACCTGGCCGCGCGCTTTGCCGAGTTCGGCGGTTGGGCGGTGCTGGTCGCGGCGCTGACGCCGTTTCCGTTCAAGGTCATCACCATCTTTTCCGGCGCCGTGGGCTTTTCGTTGCCCCTGTTCGTGCTGACCAGCATCATCGGCCGCGCGGGGCGGTTCTATGTCGTGGCCGGGCTGCTGTGGCGGTTTGGTCCGCCGATTCGCGATTTCATCGAACGTCGGCTTGGGCTGATGTTCTCCATCTTCATGGCCTGCCTGATCGGCGGCTTTGCGGCGGTGAGGTACCTGTGACGGGCATCAGGCTTTCCCTTCTGGCGGGCGCGGGGTCCGCGCTGCTGCTGATCGCGGCGCTTGGCTTCCAGGCGGCGGGCTATGCCCCGTGCGAGCTGTGCATCCTGCAGCGCTGGCCGCATGTGGCGGCGGCTGGCATCGCGGCACTGATCTGGCTGACCGGCCGGGTGCGGGCGCTGGCGGTTCTGGGAATGATCGCGGCGGGTGCGGCGATGGGGCTTGCGATCTATCACGTCGGGGTCGAAATGACATGGTGGGCCGGACCGGCGCATTGTTCGGGCGGCGTGGGCGATCTGTCGCGGATGACCACCCAGGACCTGATGGCCCGCCTGCAATCCGCCCCAGTGGTCCGCTGCGACGAGATCGCGTGGCAGTTCATGGGCGTATCCATGGCGGGCTGGAACGCGATCCTGTCGGCGGGTCTGGCGGGCCTGTGGGCAGTGGCCGCCCGCAAAGGCGCCTGAGACCCCCGCAAGGCGTGATTTCCTGACCTTGGGGGCGGGGCGCGATTGCCCCCTGCGGCAGGCTCGGCTATACCGAACCCCAACTAGATGTTGAGGAATACCCGTGGCCGACACCCCAGAAGACGATCTGCCCGAAACCCCCGAAGACGGTGCCGCGGGCCGCGTGGTGATGCATCACGACGGCCCCATGATCGACATCAGCGCCGAGATGCGGACCTCGTATCTGGACTATGCCATGTCGGTGATCGTCAGTCGGGCGATCCCCGACCTGCGCGACGGTCTGAAGCCGGTTCACCGCCGCATCCTCTATGCGATGGACGAAAGCGGCAACACCGCCGATAAGCCCTATCGCAAGTCCGCGCGGTCCGTGGGCGACGTGATGGGCAAGTATCACCCCCATGGCGACAGCGCGATCTATGACGCGCTGGTGCGGATGGCGCAGACGTTCTCGATGTCGCTGCCACTGCTGGACGGTCAGGGCAACTTCGGGTCGATGGACGGCGATCCGGCCGCGGCCATGCGCTATACCGAGGTGCGGATGGACAAGCCCGCCAACTTCCTGCTGATGGACATCGACAAGGACACCGTCGATTTCCAGGACAACTATGACGGCAAGGACCGCGAGCCGACCGTGCTGCCGGCCCGGTTCCCGAACATGCTGGTCAACGGCGCGGGCGGCATCGCCGTCGGCATGGCGACCAACATCCCGCCGCACAACCTGGGCGAGGTCATCGATGCCACGCTGGAGCTGATCGCCGATCCCGACCTGCCCACCGAGCGCCTGCTGGAAATCATCCCGGGCCCCGATTTTCCCACGGGCGCCACGATCCTGGGCCGGTCCGGGGCGCGCAAGGCCTATCTGGAAGGTCGCGGCAGCGTCATGATCCGCGCTAAGACCCATATCGAGGAACCGCGCAAGGACCGCTTTGCCATCGTCATCGACGAGATCCCGTATCAGGTGAACAAATCGACCCTGATCGAGCGGATCGCCGAACTGGCCAAGGAGAAGAAGGTCGAGGGCATCGCCACCGTCCAGGACGAATCCGACCGCCACGGCGTGCGCGTCGTGGTCGAACTGAAGCGCGACGCAACGCCAGACGTAGTGCTGAACCAGCTGTTCCGCTTTACCCAGCTGCAGACGACTTTTGGCTGCAACATGCTGGCGCTGAACGGCGGCAAGCCCGAACAGCTGGCGCTGCGCGACTTTCTGACCTACTTCATCAGCTTCCGCGAGGAGGTCGTCGCCCGCCGCACCGCCTACGAGCTGCGCCGCGCCCGTGAACGCAGCCATGTCCTGTGCGGCCTGGCCGTCGCGGTCAGCAATGTCGACGAGGTCGTGGCCACCATCCGCGGCAGCGCCGATGCCGCCGAGGCCCGCGAGAAGCTGATGGAGCGGCGCTGGCCCGCCCATGACATCGTCGAATACCTGCGCCTGATCGACGATCCGCTGCATCCGGTGAACGAGGACGGGACCTACAACCTGTCGGAGACGCAGGCCCGTGCCATCTTGGAGCTGCGCCTGCAGCGTCTGACCCAGCTGGGCGTCAAGGAGATCACGGACGAGCTGCAGTCGCTGGCCGACAGCATCCGCGATTATCTTGCCATCTTGGCGTCGCGCGAACGGATCATGGCGATCATCGCGGACGAGCTGCGCGAGGTCCGCAATCTGTTCGCCGTGCCGCGCCGCACCGAGATCGTCGACTGGTCCGGCGACATGATGGACGAGGACCTGATCGAGCGCGAGGACATGGTCGTCACCATCACCTCTGGCGGCTACATCAAGCGGACCGCGCTGGCCGAATTCCGCGCGCAGCGGCGCGGCGGCAAGGGTCTGTCCAGCATGGCCACCAAGGAAGACGACGTGGTCACCACGCTGTTCGTGGCCAACACCCATACCGAGCTGCTGTTCTTCACCACCGACGGCATGGTCTATCGGATGAAGACCTGGCGCCTGCCGCTGGCGGGCCGCACCTCCAAGGGCAAGGCGATGGTCAACATCCTGCCCATCGGCGCGGGCGTCAGCATCGCGGCGCTGTTGCCGATGGATGCGCCGGAAACGGAATGGGACAACTATCAGGTGGTCTTTGCCACGGATGACGGCGACGTGCGTCGCAACGCGCTGTCCGATTTCGGCAGCGTGCGCGCGAACGGCAAGATCGCGATGAAGCTGCCCGAGGGCGTCACGCTGGTGAACGTGCGGATGGCGACCGAGCAGGATGACGTGATGCTGGTGACCGCGCAGGGTCGCGCGATCCGCTTCCCGACCACGGCGGTGCGGGTCTTCAAGGGCCGCGATTCCACCGGCGTCAGGGGCATCCGTCTGGCCGAGGGCGACAAGGTCGTCAGCATGTCGGTCATTCGCCATTTCGAGGCGGACCCGTCCGAACGCGTGGCCTATCTGAAGATGCGCCGTGCGGTCGCCGGTGCGTTGGACGACGGCGCCGAAGCGGACGAGGATGACGACACCCCCGAGGGCACCGTCACCCAGGAACGCTACATCGAAATGTCGGCGGCCGAGGATCTGATCCTGACCATCACCGCCAAGGGATCGGGCAAGATCAGCAGCAGCCACGACTATCCGGTCCGTGGCCGTGGGGGCCAGGGCGTGATGGCCATGGACCGCGCCATGCGGGGCGGCCCGCTGGTCGCCAGCTTCCCGGTCGAAAGCTTTGACCAGATCATGCTGGCGACATCGACCGGACAGTCGATCCGGGTTCCGGTGCAGGGCATCAGCTTCCGCTCGCGCAGCGCGGGCGGGGTGCGGGTCTTCAACACAGCCGCCGGAGAGGTCGTCGTCTCGGTCGCGCGGATTGCCGAACAGGGCGACGCGGTCGACCTGGACGAGGGCGATCCCGGCCAGACCGCGCCCGCGCAGGACTGACATCATCGACCCGACCCCGGCCGCCGGGGTCGGGTTTTTCCGATCCGCAGGGGCGTCATTTGGACCATTCGAACGAGACCGTGCTGAGAGAGCGCCTGCAGACCGGGTTTCTGGGGCTGATCGCATTCTCGCTGCTGATGTTCATGCTGGTGCAGGCCAAGTTCATCCTGATCTCTCTGGCGATCGCGATCATCCTGTTCTCGCTGACTTCGGATGCGATTCATGCCATCTCGACCCGGCTTCGGGTGCCGAACTGGTTGGCAACCACGCTGGCGCTGATCGGGATCGCGCTTGGGCTGCTGTGGGTGTCGACCACCATCGTCGCGCAGGTGAACGAGGTGGTGTTCCTGGCGATCAGCTATGCCGAACGGGCGCAGGCCGCCCTGCCCGCCCTGACCGAGCGTCTTGGCCCCGAGGCACAGGAACGCATCATCACGGCGCTGACCAACTTCAACATCACCGGCTGGATCCGGTCGTTGGCGGGACAGGCCTCCGGGCTGTTGTCGGGCAGCGTGCTGGTGATCCTGTTCGTGGGATTCATGTTCGCCGAACAGGTGTGGTTCCCGCTGAAGATCGAGCGTTTGGCCAATGATGCCGACCATGCGCGCCAGATCCGCCGCATCATCGCGTCCATCATGCACCGCGTGAACCGCTATCTGGTGGTCAAGACCGGGGTCAGCGCGGTCACGGCCTCGATCGTCTGGCTGATCTTCTGGACGATGGGGCTGGAGCTGGCCACCGCGGTGGCCCTTCTGACCTTCGTCCTGAACTTCATCCCGTCGGTCGGGTCGATCATCGCGACGCTGATCGCGGTCCTTCTGGCCTTCGTGCTGACCGGCGATCCGACGGCCACGGTGATCGTGGGCGTGCTGTGCGCGGTCACGCAGTTCCTGATCGGAAACATCATCGATCCGATGCTGCTGGGCCAGACGCTGCGGCTGTCCAGTTTCGGCATCATCCTGTCGCTTGCCTTCTGGGGGGCGATCTGGGGGGTGCCGGGGATGTTCCTGGCGGTTCCGATCATGGTCGCGCTGATGATCATCTGCGCCCATATCCCCTGGCTGCGGGGCGTCGCCGTGATGCTGTCGCGCGAAGGGTTGCCCGATGACGGTGACAACGACGTCCAATCTGACCGGATGGCGGCCTGATCCGGGACATGCGGCGCCTGGCCCCATGCCCCGGAGGCTCGATCAGCGGCTGTCACCGTCGTCCGGCAGGCCCGGCGCCTCATCGGCATCATCGCGGGTCAGTTCGGGGCTGACGGTCGTGGGTGCCGTCAGGGCACCCGGCTGCGCGTTTCGCGCTGCCGGCCCGTGCGACTGACCGGGCAGCGCTTCGGGGTTGCGCAACCAGATGTCGCGTTGTGCGAAGGGGATCTCGATTCCCTCTGCGCCGAAGCGCTGGACGATGGAGTGCAGCAGGTCCGACGTCACGCCCAGCCCCGTGCCGACATCCGCCAGGATCGCCCGGATCTCGAAGTTCAGGGCATCTGCCCCCAGGCCCCGGAACAGGATCGCCGGTGCCGGGTCGATGGAGACCAACGGGTGATCCTCGACGATCTCGCGCAGGACATTCTCGACCTTCTTCGTATCGCTGCCATAGGCAACACCGACGGGGATGATGATCCGGCCGACCTTGTTGTGACGCGTCCAGTTGGTCACCGGCTGGCTGATCAGGTCGCTGTTCGGGACAATCACCTCGGTCTTGTCGAAGGTCTCGACCAAGGTGGCGCGGACCGAGATCTTCTTGACGATGCCCTGCTGGCCGCCGGCGCTGATCCAGTCGCCGACGCTGACCGGACGCTCGATCAGCAGGATGATCCCGCTGACGAAGTTCGACACGATGTTCTGCAGGCCGAAACCGATACCGACCGACAGCGCACCCGCGACGATCGCAAAGGACGACATGTCGATCCCGGCCGAGGTGATGGCCAACAGCGCCGCCAGGAAGATCCCGACATAGCCCAGGCCCGACACCACGGCATTCTGCCCGCCCGCATCCAGCCGTGTCTTGGGCAGGATCGAGGTGCGCAGCATCCCCTGCACCCCGCGCGTCAGCGCATAGCCGATGGCGAAGATGATCAGGAAGGTCAGGATCGCACCCGGCGACAGGTTCACCCCGCCCAGGCTGATGCCCTGGCGGAACCGGACCCAGTATTCGGCAAGCTCGGCGCCGGACGACCCCCAGATGATCAGGAAGATCGGGATCGACGCCAGGACCAGGCCGAACCCGGTCAGCAACGGGGCCAGCCCCTCGCGTGCGCCTTCGGCCCCGCGCTGCATCATGTTGAACAGGTCGGCGGTGAAGTCCTGCAGCAGGATCAGCAGCCCCACCAGCGCCAGCGAGAACAGCCACGGCCAGACCAGAAGGTTGCCCAGGTTGACGAAACCGGCCGCCGTCAGCAGCACCGCGATCGGCGCGATGATGCGCGTCAGGCGACCAGCCCAAGCCGCGATCCAGTGGCGATAGGACAGGTCCTGCGTCACGGCATCGCGCGTCAGCCGCCGCAGGATGTTGCCAAGCCGGAACATCGCCAGCGCGGCCAGCACGATCAGCACAAGGTGCCAGACGCCGGCCGAGGCCTCTCCGAACTGGACGGGGACACGGCCGACCTGCGCCTCGCCCTGTTCATATAGGCCCGACAGCGGCAGCATGGCGCGCGACAGGATGTGGTGGATGGCCATCAGCAGGGCCAGCGTCTGGACCATGCGACCTGCAGAGACGCGGGCCTCCTCGGTCATCTGCAGCGAGGTATAGGCGATGGCGGTGCGCGGAAACAGCGCACGGGCCATCCAGATCCCGCCGAACAGGATCACTGCCGCCACCGGCAGTGCGTTCAGGAAGGGCGTCGTCCAGGGTCCGGGCAGACCGGTGGCCTGGATGGCGCTGATGCCCAGATAGACACCCGCCATCGGCACGGCGATCTGGCCCAGGGACACGACGAAGGCCAGCACCGCCTTGGAATATTCCGACGCCCGGCTGGACAGGCGGGTGGGCAGCGCCACGATCCATGCCCGGCCATAGGTCAGGATCAGCAGCGCCGCGATTAGATAGCCCGCCACATAGGGCAGCCGGGGACGCAGGTCGGCCCAGATTTCGGGCGTCGCGTCCTGGCCCGACACCTCTCCTCCGACGCCCTCCAGCAGCGCAAGGCCGTCCGTCGCCGCCGCGGCCCACGATGCGGGCAGCACCGGAGAAGGCGTCTGCTTGGCCAGTTCCAGCGCCTGACGTTGCCGCACGATCTCGTCGATCTGGCCGATGATGGAGTTTGCACGGCTGGTGGCCTCGGTCGCGGCGATGCGGGGGGCCTGGGCGGTGGACAGCTGCTGGTTCAGCTCGGTCCGCCGGTTTGCGACCTCCTCGTCCTCGGTCGCGCCTTCTGCGGGCGCGGGGCCAAGGGCCTCGATCTGGTTGCGCAGGGTGGCGATGCGGTCGCCGTTGGCGTTCTGACCCTCCTGCAGCCGATCCCGCCAGTCGACGATCCGCGCCCGCGTGCGGGCCAGCTCCTCGTTGGTGGCCTGGGGGTTCGCGGTCAGCGACTCGGCGCGTTCGGCAACCTGGTTCCAGGTGTCATAGTTTACGGATTGGGCGATGGCGGGCGCGGCTGTCAGGGCCAGCAGCGCCACCAGAAGCGTTGCAATCAGATGTCGCATGAAACCTTTCAGTCTTCGTATACCTGCGGCAGATCCGGCGCCGGACGGGTCAGCCATTCCGGTACGGGAAGGCCCTTGGCGCGCAGAAAGTCGGGGTTGAACAGCTTTGTCTGATAGCGGGTTCCGTAATCGCACAGGATGGTGACGATCGTATGGCCCGGCCCCATCTCGCGCGCCATGCGGATGGCGCCCGCGATGTTGATGCCGGACGATCCGCCCAGGCACAGCCCCTCGTCCTTCAGCAGGTCGAAGACGATGGGCAGCGCTTCCTCATCGGAGATGCGCCAGCTGTAATCGGGGGTGAACCCCTCCAGGTTGGCCGTGATGCGGCCCTGGCCGATGCCTTCGGTGATCGAACTGCCGGGGCTGTCGAACTCTCCGGTGGTGTAGAACGAATGCAGGGCCGCGCCTTCGGGATCGGCAAGGCCGATCTTGACGCCCTTGGGCTGCAGCGCGTCCGCGACGCCCGCCAGCGTGCCGCCGGAGCCCACCGCGCAGATGAACCCGTCGACCTTGCCGTCGGTCTGCTTCCAGATCTCGGGTCCGGTCGTCTCGACATGGGCCTGGCGGTTGGCCACGTTGTCGAACTGGTTGGCCCAGATGGCCCCGTTCGGCTCGGTGCGCGCCAGCGCCTCGGCCAGACGGCCGGAATATCGGACATAGTTGTTGGGGTTCTTGTAGGGGGCGGCCGGAACCTCGACCAGGGTCGCGCCGGCCAGCCGCAGCATGTCCTTCTTTTCCTGGCTTTGGGTCTCGGGGATGACGATCACCGACTTGAACCCCATCGATGCGCCGACCAAGGCCAGGCCGATGCCGGTATTGCCGGCCGTCCCCTCGACGATGGTGCCGCCGGGGCGCAGCGCGCCGCGCGCGACCGCATCCTTGATGATGTACAGCGCCGCGCGGTCCTTGACCGACTGGCCGGGGTTCATGAATTCGGCCTTGCCGAGGATCTCGCAGCCGGTCTCCTCGCTGGCGCGGTTCAGGCGGATCAACGGGGTGTTGCCGATCGCGTCGGCCAGATCAGAATAGATTCGCATGGCGATCGACCCTTTGTTCACAGGTGCAGGAGTTTCCATTTACCTATACGCCCCCGGGTTGGAGGGGCAACCCCGCCCTGCCCCTCAGACCTGCGCCCGCAGCCGGTCCCGCCGCGCGTCCAGCCACAGGGACAGGGTGGCCAGCGGCCCATTGGCGATCTGTCCCGCATCCACCAGCGCGGACAGCGTTTCGCGGTCCATCAGGTGGCCGCGAATATCCTCCGCCTCGGAATCCAGCCCGTGGACACCGGCGCAGCCGTCCGGCAAGTCCGCGATGCCGACATAGTGATACAGAAACTCGCACAGCGCGCCGGGGCTGGGATAGGCGTTGAAGGCCGGGATCAGCCGCGTGACCTGCAGCCCCGCTTCCTCCCGCGCCTCGCGCAGGATCGCGGCCTCGGGGGTCTCACCGGCGTCCACGCGACCCGCGACCGGCTCCAGCAGCCATGGCTGCGGATCGCCGCGAAGGGCGGGGGCCATGCGGAACTGCTCGATCACCAGAACGCGGTCGCGGACAGGGTCCCAAGGCAGCATGACGGCAGCATCGCCCGACAGGAACGCCTCGCGGGTCATGGGGGCGGTCTCGCCGCCCTGATGCAGGGCATGGGTCAGCACCTGCCGCTCGACCCCGAAGAACCCCAGGAACGGCTGACTGCGCTGCTGAACGCGCAACGCATCGGCCGGACGCTGCGAGACGATGCCCTGCCCCGACGGCGCCGATGCGCGGGCGCGCAGCCGGCTGCCCGCCCAGATCCCCATCATCGGCAGCCGCCATGCCAGCAGGTCTGCCCCGGTCCCTTCGGGTGCCTGCAGGATCTGGACTGCGATTTCGGCGGCGATCGCGTCACGGTCGACGATCGGGGCGTGATCCGCGGCGGGTCCGGGTCCGATGCCCATGACCTGCATCCCGCCCACCTCCTGCACCGTCAGGCCCATCACCGCGGCATAGCGATCCAGCTGCGGCGTCGGCTGTATGGCCAACCCCGGGACCGACCCCGGCGCAGGCAGCAGCGCGGGCCAGCCGTCAAGCACGACCCCCGCCCGGTGGCCGCCGGTCAGGACACCCGGTACCTCGACGGGCGTTCCGTCAAGGCCCAGCACCGCGCCCAGCTGCGGCTGCGCCAATGCGCCGACGACGACGATCAAAGCTGCTGTCCCTGACCGCGAAGCGCCGCGGCCATGCCCATGTCATATGAGGTATGTCCGAAAACCCGGTCGAACCCCGCAAACAGCAGCTGCGACAGCGCCTGCCCCTCGGCCGATGCGGCGTGCTGGGCATAATCCGCAAGTTCGGCGTCGCTCAGCGGGCCATAGGCCAGCATCAGGAAACCCTGCAGCCAGACCGTCGCCTCCGCCTCGATCTGGTCGCGCTGCGCCCAGGCATCGGCCATCAGCTGCTGCTGATCCGGAGCCATGTCGAACCCGCCCCCTTCGGCATAGCCGCGGGAAAAGGCGATGGCCGCGTTCAGGCCACCCGCGACATTGGGCGCGATCAGGTCCGCCCCGTTGATCAGCTGGACGATCTGTTCCGCACGCGGATCACCGTTGCGCAGGGCGCGGGCAAAGTCCGCCCGGGCCTGATCCTCCACCCCGTCCTCCAGCAGGGCGCGCCGCGCGGACCCCTCCAGGCGGATGACCCGCTGGCCCAGGCCGGACCCATGAAAGGCCAATGCGCGATCCACCAGCTGCGGGTCCATGCGCGCGGCGGCGTCGCGGACGCCCGCCCGGAACAGCGCCTCCATCCGCGGGGTGTCGTGGATTCGCGCGACGACACGGGCCCACGGCAAGCCGCCCCCGGCGATCAGCCCCTCGCCCTCCATCCGGGCGGCCTCGGTCACGGCCTCCTCCTGCAGGATCGGCATCAGCGCGGCTAGGTCCAGGGTGCGCCACATGCGGTCGGCCGGGTCCTGCTGCATCTGCACCAGATGGATGTCCGCAGGCGGCGGCACCGCCGGAGCGGGAGGTGCCAGAACGGCAAGCAATCCCAGAATGGTCAGCATGTCCCGCACCTTTCGCGAAAAATTTCGACGGTCGGGATTTTTTCGTCCAAACCCTCTTGCGCTTCAACCCCCACCCCTCTAATTCCGCGTCACCACACCAAGAAGCGCGGAGAGGTGCCGGAGTGGTCGAACGGGGCGGTCTCGAAAACCGTTGAGCCTGCAAGGGTTCCGTGGGTTCGAATCCCACCCTCTCCGCCATTTTCCATCAGTTCAGTTCCGATGGCCAATGTGGCATTTTTCAATAGAATAGTGCCAATGTCCCATTTTAGGGCCATGCTGTCGTGATGTCCGAATTGATGCATGGTGGCCCGTGAGAGATTCGAACTCCCGACCGGCCCGGTGTAAACGGGACGCTCTACCACTGAGCTAACGGGCCACGCTCGCCGCGCATAAAACCGATTTGGGTACCGCTTGGCAAGGGCGGATCAGACATCATCCGCGTGGCGCGTCACGGTTTCCGCACCGTTGCGGATCACGTGGATGCCGCCTTGGTGAATCACCCCCTGGGCCAGATGCGCGGGGGCTTGGCCCAAGGCAAGGCAGCGCAGCATGCGCAGGGTGATGCCATGGGTCACGACCAGCGTGGGGCCGGTCAGGTCCATCAGGAACGCGCAGCACCGCACCTCCAGTGCGGCGAACCCCTCGCCACCCGGGCAGCGGTCGTACCACGCCAAATCGCCACCGCGGAACAGGTCAGGATGGCTGCGGCGCAGATCGCGCTCCAGGTGCCCCGCAAATTCACCCACGCAAATTTCGGAGAGGCGCGCATCATGCCGGAACCTGTCGCCAAACACGATCCGCGCCGTCTGGTCGGCCCGTCCAAGCGGGCTGGAGACGCAAAAGCCATCGATCCCGCGCGTCAGATGCGCCAGCCATCCGGCCTGACGTATCCCGCGGTCGGACAAGGGGGAATCGCCGCGGCCCTGCAGGCGCCCTTCGACGTTCCACAGCGTCTCGCCATGACGCATCAGATACAGATCGGGAAGTGGAGCGGGTGAAGGGAATCGAACCCTCGTCGTAAGCTTGGGAAGCTTCTGCTCTACCATTGAGCTACACCCGCATCGTTCGTCCGGATAGCGGCTGGCCGCAGTCCCGTCAAGCCTCACCGCAGGCCCATGTCAGCCAAGGCGGCAGCGATGGCGGGGGGCAAGGCCTCCTCCAGCGCGCGGCCTGCGGGCAGGTCCGGTGGCGCATCCGCCGCGGCCAGATAACGCCAGCCTTGGAACGGACGGCGCGGAACGGCCGCAACCCGAACCAGGTCGCGGTCCAGCACGATGCCGCAGCGCTGGATACCGTCGGCACCCTCGACCCGTTCCAGGGTCAGGATGCGCTGGCGGGCCATCATGACGCCCTTGAAAACCCAGAAGATCGACCCGCCTTCCAGCAGCTCCGCCTCGCGCTTGGGCCACATGCGCGTTACGTGACGCGCCGGGCCGGACCCGAACCGGGTCTGCCACGCAGCCAGCTCATCGGGGCCTTCGGCACCCACGCACAGTTTCATCAGGTGAAGGCTTGTCGTCATGGCGATCACCTAGTCGCGCCCGACCCGTCCATCAAGCCCCGAACGCAAAAGGGCCGCATCCGAAGATGCGGCCCCTGCGCGGTCAGTGGACCGAAATCACAGCTCGTCCAGCGCCTCGACGGCCTTTTCCAGCTCTGCCTTGGTCACGGTCTTCTCTTCGACCTTGGCCTTTTCGGCGATCAGGTCGACGACCTTGTCCTCGAAGATCGGCGCGCGCAGCTGCTGCTGGGCGGCCTGGTTCTGCTGGATGAACTCGAAGAACTGACGCTCCTGGCCCGGATACTGACGGGCGGCGCGCAGCACGGCCTGGGTCATCTCCTGGTCGGTCACGGTGACCTCGGCCTTCTGGCCGATCTCGGCCAGCAGCAGGCCAAGACGCACGCGGCGCTCGGCCAGGGTCTTGTGCTCTTCGGTCGGCTCGATGGCATCGTGGTTGTGGCCCTGAACCTCGGGGTTCTCCTCGTGCCACAGCTGGTGCGCGATCTGGGCGGCCTCGGCCTCGACCAGCGACTTGGGCAGGTCGAACTTGACCGCCGCATCCAACTGGTCCAGCAGCGAACGCTTCATGATGGCGCGGGCGGCGCCGGCATACTCGGCCTCCAGACGCTCGGTGATCTGCTTCTTCAGACCGTCCAGGTCGTCGGCGCCGAACTTCTTGGCCAGCTCGTCGTCGATCTCGGCCTCTTTCGGGGCCTTGACCGCCTTGACCGTGCATTCGAAGGTGGCGTCCTTGCCGGCCAGATGCGGTGCGCCGTATTCCTCAGGGAACTTCACCTCGACCTTGACCTCGTCACCGGCCTTCACGCCGACCAGCTGGTCCTCGAAGCCGGGGATGAAGCTGTTCGAACCCAGGACCAGCGGATAGTCCTCGGCCGCGCCGCCCTCGAAGGCCTCGCCGTCGACGAAACCCTTGAAGTCGATGGTGACCTGGTCACCGTCCTTGGCCTTGGAACCTTTCTTGCGGTCCTCGAAGGACTGCGACGACTTGGCCAGGTTCTCCAGCGCTTCGGTGACGGCCGCGTCTTCGGCGGGCACGGTCAGCTTTTCCAGCGACAGCGCGGTCAGGTCGACCTCGGGGATCGCAGGCAGCGTCTCGTAGGTCACGTTGACCACGACGTCGTTGCCCTCTTTCCAGGTTTCGCCGTTCTCCATCTCGACCTTAGGCTGGGCGGCGGGGCGGTCGCCCGACTTCTCCAGGTGGTCCTTCAGCGCGCCGTCGATGGCGTCCTGCATGGCCTCGCCCAGGATGCGCGGGCCGAACTGCTTCTTCAGCATCGCCATGGGCACCTTGCCCTTGCGAAAGCCCTTCATCTCGACTTCCGGCTGAGCTTCTTTCAGCTTGGCGTCGACGGCTTTGGCCAGGTCTGCTGCGGGCAGCGTGAACTGATACCCGCGCTGAAGACCGTCGTTCTGCGTTTCCTTGACCTGCATCATCGTCCTCATAGAAAGAAGGGCCACCGATCCGGCGGCCTGAAAATTTGAGCCGTTCTAGTCGCCGTGCCGCTGGCCTGCAAGCAGATTGCGGTCACCCGGCGCTGGAACATCCCCGCCGCCGCGCTATGCTGCGTCCAACCGACAGGAGTCCCCATGACCGCCACCGACATGCAAGAACCGCGCCTGACATCCCTGGCCCATGGCGGCGGCTGCGGCTGCAAGATCGCGCCGGGCGTCCTGTCGAACCTGCTGCGGGGCAGCGCCGCCCTGCCCGTCCCGCCCGAACTGCTGGTGGGGATCGAGACGTCGGACGATGCGGCCGTCTACAAGCTGAACGACCGGCAGGCGCTGGTGGCGACGACCGACTTCTTCATGCCCGTGGTGGACGATCCGCATGATTTCGGTCGCATCGCGGCGACCAACGCCATCAGCGACGTCTATGCGATGGGCGCGACACCCATCCTGGCGCTGGCGGTGGTGGGCATGCCGATCAACGCGATCTCTCATGCGACGATCGCGGCGATCCTGGATGGCGGCGCTTCGATCTGCCGCGAAGCGGGCATCCCCATCGCCGGCGGCCACACCATCGATTCGGTCGAGCCGATCTATGGCCTCGTGGCCTTGGGCCTGATCGACCCTGCCCTTCTGAAGCGCAATGCCGAGGCACAGCCGGGCGACCTGTTGGTGCTGGGCAAGCCACTGGGTGTCGGGGTCATGTCGGCGGCGCTGAAGAAGGGTCAACTGGATGACCAGGGCTATGCCCGCATGATCGAGGTCACGACCAAGCTGAACCGCCCCGGCCCGGACCTTGCCGCCATCGAGGGCGTGCATGCGATGACCGATGTCACCGGCTTTGGTCTGGGCGGCCACGGGTTGGAGATGGCGCGCGGATCGGGCTGCGATCTGATGATCGACTGGTCCGCCGTGCCGCGCCTGCCGGGCATCGACGCGCTGATCGCTGCGGGCCATGTCACGGGCGCCTCGGGCCGCAACTGGGCCAGCTACGGCGAGGGCGTGGCCCTGCCGCAGGGCTTCGGCGATGCCGAACGCGCGCTGCTGACCGATCCGCAGACCAGCGGCGGGCTGATGGTCGCCTGCGCGCCGGACGCGCTGGAGGCGGTGCAGGCGGCCTTTGCGCGCCACGGTTTCGCGGATGCCGCCGTCATCGGCGAGGTCGGCCCGCGCAGCGACGCGCCCCGCGTCATTCTGCGCTAAAAGCGCAGGCCGACGCTGATCGCGGCCCCTTCGGAGCCGATGCCAAAACTGGCCGCGCCGAAGCTGATCCCGATCAGCGCACCGGCCAGCGCCTGATCGGCCGTATGTTCGCCTGCCTGCACGCGGCTGAAAGCGGTCAGCCCTGCGGCGCCATAGGCGGCGGCGCCCAAAGCGGGATCGTCCTCCCAGCACTTGCCGGCCAGATCCGCGGCCCCGAACCCGACGGCGGCGGAATGTCCCGACGGGAAGCCCCGCCCCTCTCCGGTCGGACGGGTGCCCAGGGGCGATCCGTCGAACACCGCCTTGAGGCCCAGCACCACTGCCGCCTGCAGGGCACCGCGCACGGCGAAATCTTCCAGCCGATCCTGATCGGCCGCGCAGACGGCGGCCGCCAGCGGCAGCGCATATTTCATCGTGGTCCCGAACCGTTCCAGCCCGTCAGCACCCGCAGGCACGGCCAGCATGCAGGTCAGCCCGACAATTGCCGCGCGCATGGCTTTAGCGCTGCAGGGTCTGGAGGTAATCCGCCAGCGCGACCAACCGCGCCGGCGTGGCGAGGCGCTGGCCCGAGCCATCGTCATACATGACGACCGGCCCCTCGCGCAGGACCTCAAAGATCGGCATGTGCGATTCGCTGCGCCCCATCGTGTATCCGACCAGCTGGCCCATCACGCGGGTCTTGGGGAAGACGCCCCCATCCTGTGCGGCCAGCATGGTCAGGTCTGCGGGTGCGGGCACCATGCCCACGGCGGCGGGCCCGTTGCCCCGCCCGCCCGGCCCGTGACAGCTTGCACAGTAATCCGCGTAATCGCGCGCCGCGCCCGTCGGTTGCGCCTCGGGCGCGCAGGCGGCGACCAGCCCCGCCAGCGCCAATCCCGCCGCCCCTGCCATCATCACTGCCCGCATCGTCCGTGCCCCCGTCGGTTGTCGTTTGGTCCAGCATGCACCCGCGCGCGGGGCGGTGCAACGATCAGGCGGCGGTCAGGCGCACCACACGGTCCATCCGTGCGGCCAGGGCATGGTTGTGCGTGGCGATCAGCGCCGACAGGCCGGTATCGCGCACCAGACCCATCAGCACGTCAAAGACCCTGTCCGACGTCTCGGGGTCTAGGTTGCCCGTGGGTTCGTCTGCCAGCAGCAACGCGGGCTGGTTCGCCAGCGCCCGGCAAAAGGCCACGCGCTGCTGCTCTCCGCCCGACATCTGCGCGGGGCGGTGATCCGCGCGATGCGCCAGGCCGACGCGGTTCAGCAGGTCGGCGGCCCGGGCCTGCGCGTCACGGGGGGCTGTGCCATTGGCAAGCTGCGGCAGGACGATGTTCTCGGCCGCGCTGAATTCGGGCAGCAGGTGGTGGAACTGATAGACGAAGCCCAGCTCCTGCCGCCGCGCCTCGGTCCGCGCGCGGTCCGGCAGGCCGGTCATGTCGCGCCCGGCCAGCCAGACGCGTCCCGCATCGGGTGTGTCCAACAGCCCCGCGATATGCAGCAACGTCGATTTCCCGGCCCCCGACGGGGCGACCAGCGCCACGACCTCTCCGCGCGCGACGGTCAGGTCCAGGCCGTCCAGCACCGTCACCGGTGCGGGACCGTCCTTGGCATAGGTCTTGCCCACGCCTTCCAGCCGCAACACGTCACTCATAGCGCAGGGCCTCCACCGGGTTCATACGCGCGGCGCGGCGCGCGGGAAAGATCGTCACGACAAAGGACAGCGTCAGCGACAGCGCCACCGCGCGGAAGATGTCCCAGGCCCGCAGGTCGGCGGGCAGACGATAGATGCCGCGCACCTCGGGCTGCCACGCGCCCCCCCCGGTCAGCGCGTTCAGGGCCGCCATGATGTTGTCCACGTTCAGCGCCAGGGCCACGCCCAGGATCACCCCCGCGATCGTGCCTATGATGCCGGTGAAGGCCCCGCACAGGAAGAAGACCCGCAGAATCGACCCTTCGGTCAGGCCCATCGTGCGCAGGATGCCGATGTCGCGGCCCTTGTTCTTGACCAGCATGATCAACCCGGAGGTGATGTTCATCGACGCGATCAGGACCAGCACCGACAGGATCACGAACATCACGTCGTCCTCCATGTCCAGCGCGGACAGGAACGACCCGGAACTGTCGCGCCAGGACCAGGTCTGCGCGCCCTCTCCGGCGGCGCGCATCAGGGGCAGCGTCCAGTCGTCCACGCGTTCGGGGTCGTCGACGAAGACCTCGATCTCGTCCGCGACACCCTCTCGGTTGAAATAGGACTGTGCCTCGGCAAGGGGCATGTAGACCCGCGTGCGGTCGATGTCATAACGCCCGGCGCTGAAGATATAGGTCACCTCATAGGCGTTCACCCGCGGGGTCGTGCCCATTGCGGTGCGCGCGCCCTCCGGCGCGATCAGGCGAATGCGGTCGCCCACCCCCACGCCCAGCTCGCGGGCGATGCCAGAGCCGATGGCGATGCCCTGATCGAACCGCGCAAGGTCACCCTCGGACGTGGCGGGATCGACGATCCGGGGCATCGCCTCCAGGTCGGCCCGCGTGACGCCGAACACCTCGGCCACATTGGAGGAGTCGTTGGCGCTGGCCATCACCTGGCCCTTGATGATCGCCGCGGTGCGGGTGACGCCCGGAACCTCAGCCAGCCGCGCGGCCATGGCCTCATAGTCGGCGATCCGACCGGGTACGACATAGACGTCGTCGGTGAACTCGTTGGTGATGGTCTGCGGCGCCATGTAGACGGTCGTGTGCGCGTTCGCGCCCAAGATCGTGTCCACGAACTCGGCCCGGAAGCCCGCGCGGACGGCCAGCGTGGCGATCAGCGCCATGACGCCCAGGGCGATGCCGATCAGGCTGATCCAGGTCATGACGCTGACGCCGCCCTCGGCGCGCCGCGCCCGCAGGTACCGCCATGCGATCATGAATTCGAAACGCGAAAAGCCTATCGCCATGGTCCAAGCCCCTGAATTTCCGCCCGGACCCTGCCCCCGCCGACCCCGAAATTCAAGCCGACAAAGGCGTGAATGCCTTGCATTCGTGCTAATACCCACCTTGCGACGCCCGCGCCCCGGTGCGACATGAGGGGCATGGCAAAAGCGACAACAGCGTTCACCTGCACCGCCTGCGGCGCCGCCCACAAGAAATGGGCCGGGCGCTGCGACGCCTGTGGCGCCTGGAACACCATCATCGAGGAAGCGCCCCTGTCCCAGGGCCCCGGCCGGGGACTGGGCGCGGCAAAGGGTCGGGCCGTGCCCCTGTCGGGCCTTTCGACCAGCGAACCGCCCCCGCCCCGCTTCCTGTCGGGCATCGACGAGCTGGACCGCGTGCTGGGCGGTGGCCTGGTTCCCGGCTCGGCACTGCTGGTCGGCGGCGATCCGGGCATCGGCAAGTCGACGATCCTGCTGCAGGCAGCCGCGGCGTTTTCGCGTGCGAACTATCAGGCGATCTATTTTTCGGGCGAGGAGGCCAGCGCACAGGTGCGGATGCGCGCCGTGCGCCTCGGGCTGGCCGAGGCACCGATGCGCCTGGGAGCCGAGACGAACCTCAGGAACATCCTGACCACGCTGGACGCCGAACGCCCCGACGTAGCGGTGATCGATTCGATCCAGACCCTATGGTCCGACACAGTCGAGGCCGCACCGGGCAGCGTGGCACAGGTCCGCGCCGCCGCCCACGAGCTTGTGACATTCGCCAAAAGCCGCGGTGTCGCGGTGATCCTGGTGGGGCATGTCACCAAGGACGGTCAGATCGCGGGCCCCCGCGTGGTCGAGCACATGGTCGATTGTGTCCTGTATTTCGAAGGCGAACGCGGCCACCAGTTCCGCATCCTGCGCAGCGTCAAGAACCGCTTTGGCCCGTCCGGAGAGATCGGCGTGTTCGAGATGACCGGCAGCGGCCTGGCCGAGGTCACGAACCCGTCTGCGCTGTTCCTGTCGGAACGCGGCCAGCCCATCGCCGGCAGCGCGGTCTTTGCGGGCATCGAGGGCACCCGCCCGGTCCTGACAGAGGTTCAGGCGCTGGTGGCGCCATCGACGCTTGCCAGCCCCCGCCGGACCGTCGTGGGCCTGGACAGCGGCCGCGTCAGCACGATCCTGGCGGTCCTTGAGGCACGCTGCGGGATACCCTTCGCGGGGCTGGACGTGTTCCTGAACGTCGCAGGCGGCATGAAGGTCGCGGAACCCGCGGCAGACCTGGCCATCGCCGGCGCGCTTCTGTCGGCGCGCGAGGATAACGCCCTGCCTCCGGAGGCCGTGCTTTTCGGCGAAATCAGCCTGTCGGGGGCGCTGCGCCCCGTGTCGCAGACCGAAAACAGGTTGAAAGAGGCGCAGAAACTTGGTTTTTCACAGGCTATCCTGCCCGACGCCTCCAAGGTTGAGGGCCAGTCGGGGATGTCCCTTCGGCGCATCACCGATCTGACCGCATTTGTGGGCGAGGTCTTCGGCGCCGGCTGAACCGCCTGATACTGAACGACAACCGGCGCAAGGGGCGGTTTTATGGACGGATTTACGATCATTGATGCGGTGGTGGCGGCTGTCATCATCCTGTCGGCCATCCTGGCGTGGTCGCGCGGTTTCGTGCGCGAATCGCTGGCGATCCTGGGCTGGATCGGGGCGGCCGTGCTGGCCTTCCTGTTTGCACCCACGGTACGGCCGATGGTGGCGCAGCTGCCGGTGCTGGACCGCTTCATGGGCGACAGCTGCGAGCTGGCGACGATCGCGGGCTTTGCCGTCGTCTTCGCGCTGGCGCTGGTGATCTTCTCGATCATCACGCCGCTATTCTCCTCGGTCGTGCAACGCTCGGCCCTGGGTGGCGTGGACCAGGGGATGGGTTTCCTGTTCGGCGTGGCGCGCGGCATCCTGCTGGTCGCGATCGCCTTCATCGTCTATGACCGCGTGATGACCACGCAGGACGTCCCGATGGTCGAGAATTCGCGGTCTGCCCAGGTCTTCGAGCGCATGCGCGGCCAGATGGACGACCAGATTCCCGCCGACGCGCCCGGCTGGATCGTGACCCGCTATGAACAGATGGTCATGGGCTGCACCGCCACCGGCACCCCCGTCACGACCGAAGCACCCGCCGCGAACTGATCCGCCATGACAGGCAGATGACGAAAAAGCGCCCCTGCGGAACCGCGGGGGCGTGACTTTGTCGGCCGTCGGCACTACATGTCCCCCGACAGCACGACGACATCAGCCCCCACAGATCGAGGCCCGCGCGATGCAACCTTTCCTGGCCCATCCGTTCGATTCGGACCGTCTGCACGAGGAGTGCGGCATCTTTGGCGCGATCGGCGTAGTCGATGCCTCGAACTTCGTGGCCCTGGGGCTGCATGCGCTGCAGCACCGCGGACAGGAAGCGGGCGGCATCGTCGCCCACCATCCCGACTTCGGCTTCAACAGCGCCCACCGGTTCGGCTATGTCCGTGACAATTTCACGAAGCCCGACCTGATGGCGACGCTGCCGGGACAGCTGGCCATCGGCCATGTCCGCTATTCCACCGCCGGAACTAAGGCCAACACTGCGATTCGCGACGTGCAGCCGTTCTTCGGCGAGTTCCACATGGGCGGCTGCGCGATCGCGCATAACGGCAACATCACCAATGCCGCCGCCCTGCGCCGCGAACTGATCGAGCGCGGCTCGATCTTCCAGTCGTCGTCGGACAGCGAATGCATCATTCACCTGATGGCCCGGTCGATCCAGCGCAACATCCCCGAGCGGATGAAGGACGCGCTGCGCCGGGTCGAGGGCGCGTTCAGCGTCATCGCCATGACCCGCACCAAGCTGATCGGCGTCCGCGACGCCTTGGGCGTGCGTCCGCTGGTGCTGGGCCGCGTGGGCGAGGACGGATACGTCCTGGCGTCAGAGACCTGCGCGCTGGACATCATCGGCGCCGAATTCCTGCGCGAGATCGAGCCCGGAGAGATGGTTGTCATCTCCAAGGGCCAGATCGAATCGTCGCGGCCCTTCGGCCCGTCGACCGGGCGGTTCTGCATCTTTGAGCACGTGTATTTCTCGCGCCCCGATTCGATCATCGGCGGCCGGTCGGTCTATGAGACCCGCCGCCAGATCGGCGTGGAACTGGCCCGCGAGGCACCGGTTGAGGCCGACCTGGTCTGCCCGGTCCCCGACAGCGGCACGCCCGCGGCGATCGGCTTTGCGCAGGAGTCGGGCATTCCCTATGGCATGGGAATCATCCGCAACCAGTACATGGGCCGCACTTTCATCGAGCCCACCGACCAGATCCGCAATATGGGCGTCCGGCTGAAGCTGAACGTGAACCGGGCACTGATCCGCGGCAAGCGGGTCGTGCTGGTCGACGACAGCGTGGTCCGCGGCACCACCAGCCGGAAGATAAAGGACATGATCCTCGATGCGGGCGCGGCCGAGGTGCATTTCCGGATCGCGTCGCCCCCGACCGCCTGGCCTTGCTTCTATGGCGTGGACACGCCCGACCGCGACAAGCTGCTGGCGGCGAACATGTCGCCGGAACAGATGCGCGAATGGATCGGCGTCGACAGCCTGTCCTTCGTGTCGCTGGACGGGCTGTACCGCGCGGCGGGCGAGGCCGCGGGCCGCGACCCGCAGGCGCCCCGCTATTGCGACGCCTGTTTTTCCGGCGACTATCCGGTGGCGCCCTTCGATCAGCTGGAGCGCGGCTTCCGCATGAAGGTCGGATCCGAGACCGCGGTCAAGCAAGCCGCCGAGTAGTTGCGTCCCGCGACGGCCGGGGGGCCAGCCCCCCGGACCCCCCGCCGTGGTTCCGCATCAGCCGACGATCCGCTCCAGCGGGTCGTATCGTGCCGTGCCATCTCCCCAGATCGCATCGCCCAGCATATCGGGCTTGTGCCTAAGCGTGGTCAGTTCGGCACGGGTGACCCATCGCGCACGGTTCACGACGCCTTCGGGATCGGCCAGCGTCAACACGTCGGGCCCTGTCAGCGTGGCGCGGAAATGCACCTCGACCTGGTGAAACCGCCGGGAGGGGTCGTGGAATTCGTTCACCAGGAAGGGATCACCGACGGCGATGCTCAGGCCCATCTCCTCCAAAACCTCGCGCGCCAGATTGTCGGGCAGCGAGGCGTGCGGTTCGACCCCGCCGCCCGGCAGGCACCACAGGTCGGACTGCTGCCCCGGATAGGCATTCACCACCAGCACGCGATCGCGATGGATGATCGCGGCACGCACCGCCAGTCGGATCATCCGGCGATCCGGTTCACGTGGCCCATCTTGCGGCCCGGCCGCGCCTGCCCCTTGCCATAGAGGTGAACCTGCGTCCGGGGCTGTGCCAGCAGCGCGGGCACACGGTCCATGTCGTCGCCGATCAGGTTCTCCATCACGACGTCCACATGACGCTTGCCGTCGCCCAAGGGCAGTCCTGCCACGGCGCGGATATGCTGTTCGAACTGGTCGACCGCGCAGCCGGCCTGCGTCCAGTGGCCGGAATTGTGCACGCGGGGCGCGATCTCGTTCACGATCAGACCCTCCGGGGTCACGAACAGCTCGACCCCCAGCACGCCGACATAATCCAGCGCGTTGGCGATGCGCGCGGCGATCAGCACCGCGTCGGTGGTCACCCGCCCGGGCAGGCCGCATGGCACCGTGGTGGTGCGCAGGATGCCGCCCTCATGGACGTTCAGGCCCGGATCGAAAGCCGCCACCTGGCCATCGGTGCCGCGTGCGATGATCACGCTGATCTCGGCAGTGAAGTCGACGAACCCCTCCAGGACCGACGGTGCGCCGGTCCAGTCGGCCGGACCCTCTCCGATGCGCACCTGCCCCTTGCCGTCATAGCCCATGCGGCGGGTCTTGAGGATCGACGGGCGACCGATCCGCGCGATGGCGTCGTCCAGCGCGCCCTGAACCGGCACGTCGGCAAAGGGCGCGACGGTCAGGCCGATGTCGGTCAGGAAGGTCTTTTCGGTCAACCGGTCCTGCGATACCGCAAGCGCGCGCCGCCCCGGGCGGATGGGGCGCAGGCTTTCCAGCAGATCCAGTGCGCTGGTCGGCACATTCTCGAATTCATAGGTGATGACGTCGACGCTGTCCGCAAAGGCCCGCAGCGCGGCCTCGTCCTCATAGGGGGCGGTCGTCACGCGCCAGGCGACGTCACCCGCAGGGGCGGCGCCCGGTTCGAAGATGTGACAGCGCAGGCCAAGGCGGCTTGCGGCCGCCGACAGCATCCGGCCCAGCTGGCCGCCGCCCAGGATCCCGATGGTACGGACCTCAGTCATCGGCGGGCTCCTCGGGGATCGAGGCCGACAGCGCCATGCGCCAGTCGTCCAGCCGCTGCGCCAGTGCCGGGTCGTTCAGCGCCAGAATGCCCGCGGCCATCAGCCCCGCATTGGCGGCACCCGCCGCCCCGATCGCCATCGTGGCGACCGGATAGCCCTTGGGCATCTGCACGATCGAATACAGCGAATCGACGCCGGACAGCGCTTTGGTCTGGATCGGCACCCCGATCACCGGGACGCGGGTCTTGGACGCCATCATGCCGGGCAGATGGGCCGCGCCCCCTGCCCCCGCGATGATCACGCGCAGTCCACGCCCGACCGCCGACTTGCCATAGTCCCACAGCCGATCCGGGGTGCGGTGCGCGCTGACGATGCGTGTGTGATAGGGCACGCCCAGTTCGTCCAGGATCTGTGCCGCCTCGCGCATGGTCGGCCAGTCGGACTGGCTGCCCATGATGATTCCCACCGCTTCGGTCATCTGTCGTCCCCGTATTGTGCGCCGCGTGCCTGTCCTAGCGCGGGTCCGCGCGGGTCGCAATCAGGCGATGATGTCTGGGGTCAGCTCATCCTCCAGTCGGGCGATGCGATCCTTCAGCGACAATTTCTGCTTCTTCAACCGCTGCAAGGCGACGGAGGCGGTCAGCTGGCCCTGAAGGGCGGCGATGGCCTCGTCCAGGTCGCGATGCTCGCAGCGCAGGGCCGCAAGACGGGCGCGGCTGATCTCGTCGTGGTTCATCGAATGCTGCATGTTCATCGGGCGGGCTCTTGGGAAATGCCGTGGTTCCGACTTATAGCGCGTCGCGCGGCATCTGTTAAGCTGGCATGGACAAACCGCGCGGCTCACGCCATCGTGAGGGTGTGTTCCGGAGGGTTGCCATGTCGCGGCTTGCCACCATCCTTGCGCTGATGATCGCCGGCCCCGCCGCGGGCCAGTCCGATGGCGATGTCACCTGGAACACGGGGCGCCTGCCCGACGGGCCCGGCCACGCCGCCGAGATCGCCTATGAGGGACGCAGGCTCAGCTATGTCTGCCGGCCCGGCGATGCGGGACGGCTGGTGATCGACGGGATGGGACAGACCGACGATCCGATCGTCGTCCTGGTCGACGGACAGCGGATCGCCGTACCGTCCGACATGACGAACGGCGTCCATTCGATCGCCGCCGATCCCGGATCGCAGCTGTTGTCGGCGCTGACCGGGGGGCGGCAGGTCACCCTGCTGGCCGGGCCGGTGACCCTCAGCCTGCCGTTGGAGGGGTCTCGGCGCGCGATCGGACAGGCGATGGAGGCCTGCGACCTTCGGCCCTGACAGCGCGGATCTTGCAAATCGATGCCGTCCTTTCCATATCTTGGGCAGGACGGGGGCCGCCGCAACGGGGCCCCGGACCTGCAGTCGCTGCAACGCAAAGGGCTGAGATGACGAAGATTTCCTTAGGGGCACATCCCTATCTGCTGGGGTTCGACCAGCTTGAACGCCTGGTGGAACGGGCCTCCAAGGGGGCCGAGGGCTATCCGCCCTATAACATCGAACACCTGCCGCCCGATGCCTTCCGCATCACCCTGGCCGTCGCCGGCTTTGCCGAGGACGACCTGGCCATCACGACCGAGGACCGCCAGCTGGTGATCCGCGGCCGGCAACCCGAACCGGACGACGCCCGCGTCTATCTGCATCGCGGCATTGCCGCCCGCGCCTTCCAACGCAGCTTCGTGCTGGCCGACGGGGTCGAGGTGACGTCCGCCGCGATGGAAAACGGGCTTCTGCATATCGACCTGCGCCGGGTGAACCCGCAGCAGGTCGTCAAGACCATTCCGATCAGCCGCAAGCAAGGGGATCATCATGGATAGTAAATTCGATTTCGGAGGCGGTACGTCCGCCCAGACCGTCTACATTCGGCAGGTCGCCGCCGCGACCCTGCCCCGCGACGTCCAAGACGAACTGCCCGGCGTTCAGACCCTGTACGCCGTTCACGACACCGACGGCGAACGGCTTGCCCTGGTCCAGGACCGTGCCCTGGCCTTCACCCTGGCGCGCAAGAACGAGCTGCGGCCCGTCAGCGTCCATTAGGCATAGCGCATAAACGCGAAGGCCCGCCCATCGGGCGACCAGCAGGGCACGTTCAGCGTGCCCTGCCCACCGAACAGGTCGCACAGCTTGCGCCGTTCCGTCCCGTCCGGCGCCATGATCCACAGGGACACGTCCCGGTCGCGCGGATGTTCCAGCGTCCCGGGCGCATAGGCCAGATAGACGACATGGCGCCCGCAGGGCGATGGATGCGGGAACCAGTTCACCGAATCGTCGCGAAAGACCGGCGCGGCGTCCAATCCATCGACGCGCATCTTCCAGATCTGCGCATGACCGGTCGCGTCGCTGTTGAACCAGATCCAGTTGCCACACGCACTGAAATCGGGACCGTCATGATGGGCGACGTCCGGGGTCAGCACCCGTTCGCCGCTGCCATCCATGGCGCAGGTGGCGATGCGCACCACGCGGTCGCCCCGCGCGCAGGCATAGACCAGCCGGTCGCCATGCGCGCCGTGCCACCAGCTTGGGCGCTGCGTGCCCACCGGTTGGGTGGCCGCGCCGTCCCAGACATGCATCCCGGCCCCGGTCCCGTCATGTGCGGTAAAGATCACCCGCCCGTCGGGCAGAAAGCCGTGGTCGTTGTTGCACCGTTCGGCGCAGCCGGTCTGCAGCAGCTGCAGGCCGTCGGCATCGGCGCGCCACAGGCGCCCCTCTCCGTTCACAAGAAACCAGCCGTCAGGGTGCCAGTTCGGCGCCTCGATCAGCATCGGGGTGCGCAGGATCACGCGGGACTGCCCGGTGGCGACATCCCAGACCTCCAGGGACGACCGCCAGCTCATGGCGTCACCGCCCTACGGTCACCGCGCCATTGGCGCAGCGCCAGCACCGTCAGGATCGCCGCAAAGACGCAGATCTGATAGGACAGCGCGTGGCCGATGGCCGCGGCATGGTCCTGATCAACGCGCAGGCGGACAAAGAACAGGCTGCTGACAATGGCAATACCGATGGCCGCGCCGATCTGCTGAAACGCCTGCATCCCGCCGGTCGCTGCCCCCGCAATGCGCCCCGGCACGTCACGCAGCACCAGTTGGAACAGCGGAGAGATCGCCAGACCCATCCCCAGGCCGTTCATCGCCAAAGGCCCGGCCAGCGTAGCGGGGCCAAGATCGGCAGGCGGGTGGCCCGCCGCGTGGCGCAACCAGATCATCCCGGCCAGCATCACCGCCGCGCCCAGGGCGACCCGCCCCACCAGCGCCCGCGTCCCGAACCGCCCCGTGACATAGCTGCCCAGCATGATGCCCAATGGGAACGGCGCCGTGGCGATGCCCGATTCCAGCGGCGTAAGGCCAAAGCCTGTCTGGAAATAGATGGCCAGAACCAGAAACATTCCCGGAATGGCCGAGAAATGCAGCATCACAACCGTCACCCCGGACAGAAAGCCCCGATCCCGCAGCAGCACCATCGGCAGCAGCTGTTCCCGACCCTCTGCCTCCAGCGCGTGCTGGCGCCGTAGGAACAGCGCCCCGACGGGGATCGCCGCGACCAGGGTGACCAGCGTCCACCACGGCCAGCCCAGCAGCGGTCCCTCGATCATCGGCAGGACAACCAGCGTGATGGCCAGACCGAACAGGCCGACGCCCCACCAGTCGATCGCCATGTCGCGCGACGATTCCAGTCGCGGGATCAGCCAGAACCCCGCCAATACGACTAGCAGCCCCACCGGCAGGTTGACCAGGAAGATGGGCCGCCATTCAAGCCCGTAAAGGTTCCCGCTGATCAGCACGCCGCCCAGCAGCGGCCCCGTGACCGCGCCCAGGCTGATGACCACGCCCGCCAGCGCGAATGCCTTGGCCTTCTGTTCGGGGGGAAAGATCACGTGCATGATCGCCATGACCTGCGGCACCATCATCGCCCCGCCGATGCCCTGCAGCGCACGCGCGCCGATCAGGACGTTGATGTCGGGCGCCAACCCGCACAGGACGGATGCCAGCGTGAACAGCCCCACGCCCGACAGGAACAGCCGCTTGCGTCCCAGCTTGTCCCCGAAGCGTCCGCAGGGCAGCAGGCCCACCGCAAAGGCCAGCACATAGGCCGCCGAGATCCATTCGATCTGCGTCTCGCTGGCGCCAAGATCGGTGCGGATCGAGGGCAGCGCGACGTTGACGATGCTGACATCAATCAGGTTCATGAAATTGCCCATCAGCAATAGCACGGTTGCGGCCCAGGGGTTGACGCCCTTGGGCGGGCTGGCGGGATGGGGCATCGGGCAACTCCGTTGACGGTCAGCGCGGAACCATCCGCAGGCGCGCAAGGTTCCGGACGCCAAACGGCCCCGGTGTCGCACCGGGGCCGTTCGTATCACTGCGGCAGGGATCAGGACAGGCCGATCAGGCCCATGCTCTCCAGCGTCAGCAGCACCTGATGCGCGGCGCTGTCCACGTCGATGTCGGTCGTGTCGACGCGCAGTTCGGGGTTGGCCGGTTCTTCATAGGGATCGGAAATCCCGGTGAACTCCTTGATCTTGCCTTCCCGCGCCAGCTTGTAGAGGCCCTTGCGGTCGCGGCGTTCGCACTCCTCCAGGGGCGTCGCGACATGGACCTCGACGAAGGCGCCGCCGGCTTCGACCATCTCGCGCACGGCGCGGCGGGTCGCGGTATAGGGCGCGATCGGCGCGCAGATCGCGATGCCGCCGTTCTTGGTGATCTCGGACGCGACATAGCCGATGCGCTTGATGTTGATGTCGCGATGCTCCTTGCTGAACCCCAGCTCGGACGACAGGTGCTTGCGGACCACGTCACCGTCCAGCAGCGACACGGGACGACCGCCCATCTCCATCAGCTTGACCATCAGCGCGTTGGCAACCGTCGACTTGCCCGACCCCGACAGGCCGGTGAAGAACACGGTGAAGCCCTGGTTGGCGCGCGGGGGCGAGGTGCGGCGCAGCTGCTGGACGACCTCGGGGAAGCTGAACCATTCCGGGATGTCCAGCCCCTCGCGCAGGCGGCGGCGCAGTTCGGTGCCGCTGATGTCCAGGACGGTGCTGCCCTCGGGGATCTCGTTCGCGGGGAAATACTGCGCCTTTTCCTGCACATAGACCATGTGCTTAAAGTCGACCATCTCGACGCCGATTTCCGACTGGTGGGCCTTGAACAGCTCCTGCGCATCATAAGGGCCATAGAAGTCCTGGCCCTGGCTGTTCTTGCCGGGTCCGGCATGGTCACGGCCGACGATGAAGTGGGTCACGCCGTGGTTGGCCCGGATCAGGCCGTGCCACACAGCCTCGCGCGGGCCGGCCATGCGCATCGCCAGGTTCAGCAGCGACAGGTTGGTGGTGGCCGCCGGATACTTGTCCAGCACCGCCTCGTAGCAGCGGACGCGGGTGAAGTGGTCGACGTCGCCCGGCTTGGTCATGCCGACGACCGGATGGATCAGCAGGTTCGCCTGAGCCTCGCGGGCGGCACGGAAGGTCAGCTCCTGGTGCGCGCGGTGCAGCGGGTTGCGGGTCTGGAACGCGACGACGCGGCTCCAGCCCAACTTCTTGAACATGGTGCGCAGTTCGTTGGGCGTGTTGCGACGGGCGCGGAAATCGTAATGCGTCGGCGCCTGCAGGCCCTTGACCGGGCCGCCCAGATAGACCGGGCCCGCGACGTTGTGCAGATAGTTCACTGCCGGATGCGCCAGGTCGTCGGCGCCGAACACCTTCTCGGCCTCCAGCGCCTTGTTCGGCACCCATTTGTCGGTCAGCGACATGATCGCCAGGATCACGCCCTCCTGGTCGCGCAGGGCGATGTCGGTGCCCGGCTCCAGCCCTTCGGCGAACTTTTCGGAGACGTCCAGCGTGATGGGCATCGGCCACAGCGCGCCCGACGTCAGGCGCATGTCGCTGACGACGCCGTCATAGTCGGCTTGGGTCTGAAAGCCCTTCAGCGGGTTGAAGCCGCCGTTCATCAGCAGCTCAAGATCGCAGATCTGGCGCGGCGTCAGGTCCCAGCTGGGCATCCGCCCGGCATCGTCCTTGAGCGCGGCGGCCGACGCCTCGGAGACATAGAGTTCGGGAATGGGGGCATGCTTGGGCAGGGTCATGGTCACGACTCGTGGGTTGCGCAGAAATGGATCAACACGCGACCCTGCGGGGATCGCGCGACTCGAGGCGACGCATAGCCCCCATGAAAGCGATATTCAAGTCTGGGAAAACGCTTTTCGCTTCGGGCGTGCCGCGGGGAACCCGACCACACGCGTCACGTTGGGTCCGCGAACCGCAACGACAGGAGCGCATGATGACCGACCAGACCACCGCAAGCCAGGAAGAGCAGCGCGCCTTGTCCCAGGATGAACTGGAGCTGGCGAACCAGACCCGACAACCTGCCTTGGGCCGTTTGTCCGACAAGGAATTGTCCGATCTGGTGGGGCTGCTGCGTGTCCGTCGCAACCGCGCGCGCGACATTGCGGCCCGCCAAGGACGCGAAGCGCGCGGAAAGGCCGGGCCCAAAGGCACAAACCCTGCGGCCGGCAACGCGGGCACGCGCAGCAAGGCCGAGTTCCTGACCGCCGCTCTGGACCGGGCGACGGCCGAACGCGAACGGCGCGAAGGCGATGCCGATCCCAGCCAGAAGGATCTGGCTGAGAAAGCAGCCGCACTGAAGGACGACGCCACCAATGCGATGATGGAGGCCGGTGGACCGCTGCACCCGAACGACCCCGATGCCGATCCCGGGAAGGCCGGTCTGGCAGAAACGCAGCGTGACGCCGCACCGTCGGGTGCCTTGGATCACGCGGGCGAGCTGCCGGCCCGCGAACGCTCGCGCGAGCGCGGCTGAGCCGTCAGTAGATGACGGCAACCCGCTGCTCAGGCTCCAGCTCGACCTCGCCCTGAGCCTCGAGGAAATGTGCGGCATCCAGCGCGGCCATGCATCCCATGCCCGCGCTGGTCACAGCCTGACGATAGATGTGATCGGTCAGGTCGCCCGCTGCGAACACGCCCGGGATCGAGGTGCGCGTGCTGCCCGCCTCGACCTTGACGTAACCGCCGTTGTGCAGTTCCAGCTGATCCTTGACCAGTTCGCTGGCAGGTGCATGACCGATTGCCACGAACACGCCGTCAGCCTTGATCGTCTGCGTCGTTCCATCGACAAGGTTGCGCAGCGTGGCGCCGCTGACGCCGACCGGGGTTTCGGTCCCGGTGACCTCTGCCAGTTCGCTGTTCCAGATCACCTCGACCTTGGGGTGGGCGAACAGGCGGTTCTGCAGGATCTTCTCGGCCCGCAGGCTGTCGCGGCGGTGCACCAGTGTCACCTTGCTGGCGAACTTGGTCAGGAACAGCGCCTCCTCGACCGCGGTGTTCCCGCCGCCGATCACCACGACCTCGCGATTACGATAGAAGAACCCGTCACAGGTGGCACAGGCACTGACGCCGAAACCCTTGAACTTCTCCTCGGACGGCAGGCCAAGCCAGCGCGCCTGCGCCCCCGTGGCAAGGATCACCGCGTCTGCGGTGACCACCCGACCGCTGTCGCACGTCGCCGTGAAGGGACGCTTCTGCAGGTCCAGCGCGGTCACAAGATCGGTCACGATCTCGGCACCCATTGCACGAGCGTGGGTCTCCATCTTGACCATCAGGTCGGGGCCCTGGATCTCGGTGTCGCCGGGCCAGTTCTCGACTTCAGTGGTGATGGTCAGCTGCCCGCCGGGCTGCATCCCCTGGATCAGCATCGGCTCCAGCATGGCGCGGGAGGCGTAGACGGCGGCGGTGTATCCCGCCGGGCCCGATCCCACGATCAAAAGTTTCACATGGCTGCGTTCGGTCATCTTGCGCCCCTTTCGCGGTTTGTGCATGAGGTAGTCCCTCATGCGCCGGACTGCAACGCATCCCCGCCACGGACCGACGTCGATAAGATTGTTGCGCCGGACGGGGCGGCATTGTAGTTTCCGGCAACGCCAAGACCTGACAGAAGAAAGACAACCATGGCCGGCGCCAAACTGGACGACATCGACCGCAAGATCCTGGCCGAACTTCAGGCCGACGGGCGCATGACCAATGTCGAACTGGCCCGCCGGGTGGGCATCTCGGCGCCGCCCTGCCTGCGCCGCGTCCGCACGCTGGAGGAGCTGGGCTATATCCGCGGATACCATGCCGATATCGACGCCCGCGAGCTAGGGTTCGAGGTTCAGGTTTTTGCCATGGTCCGCCTTGCGTCGCAATCCGAACGCGACCTATCGGCCTTCGAGGCATTGGTTCAGGAATGGCCGCTGGTCCGCGAATGCCACATGCTGAACGGAGAGATCGATTTCATCCTGAAATGCATCTCTCCGGACCTGTCGACCTTCCAACGCTTCCTGACCAACAGCCTGACCGCCGCGCCGAACGTGGCATCGGTCAAGACGTCGCTGGTGATCCGGGGCGCCAAGGACGAACCCGCCGTCCCCTTCGAGATCGTCGAGGAACGCGTCCGCGAAGCAGGCTGATCCTTGCGCAGGCTGGCCCGCCTGACGCTGCTGATCTGGTCGCTGGCGACGGTCGCGGTGACGGGCTGGATGATGTCGCAGAACCCGTTTGCCGCTCCGCTGGTCGATCGCGGCCTGGATCAGGCCCGTGCGGCCCTGATGCGCGCCGTGGCCGACCGCGCGACTCCGGACTGGCTGATCCCCCGCCTGACCGCCGCGCTGGATGCAGGCGACCGCCAGCAGGTGCAGATGCTGATGGATCTGGCCCGCGATCAGGGTACGCCGCTGCCACCGGACCTGCGCGCACGCGCCGACGCCGCGCTGGCGGTCGGCATGCTGGACACGCTGTCCGATTGCGGCACCTGCATGCGCGACGTGACCGCCTGTCCCAGCCTGTCGCTGGTCGCCGCCTGCACCCTGCCGTTCGAACTGTCGCCCGCAGGCGACGCCGCGGCCCTGATCCGGCAGGGCGGCACCTGGGCTACCGGAGGCGACCCCGACGGCATCGAGGCCGCGCTGGCGACCCTAGGCCTTGCCGCGACCGCCGGAACCTTGGTCACGGCGGGCAGCAGTCTGTCGATCAAGGGCGCGGTCACCACGCTGCGCGTCGCGCGTCGCGCCGATGCGTTGTCACCAGGCATGACGCGCGCCCTGTCCGCTGCGGCGCGCAGCCCCGCGCCTGCCCGGGCCCTGTCCGGCATCGCCGGTGATCTGCGGACGATCGGGCGACAGGCCTCGGTTCCCGAACTGCTGCCGATCCTTCGGCTGGCCGACGATCCGGACGACCTGCGCCGCCTGGCGCGTCTGTCAGAAGCCGCGGGGCCGGACACCACCCGCGTCCTGACAGTGCTGGGCAAATCCGACAGCTTGCGCCTGATGCGGCGCTTGGCCGATGCCGCCATGGCCGCAGCAGCCCTGATCGCGCTGGTCCTGGGACAGATGGCGGCGTTGCTGGGCGCCGGGGTTCAGATGGCCCTGCGCCGCGGCCTGCGCCCGAACCCTGCGCGGCGGATGCCGCCTCCGTTGCGTTCAGTTGCGTTTGGGGGCTAGAGCGAGATGGCGCTGATCAGCCGACCGTAATCGGCCTGGCCTTCATGCATGGACCGGCGATAGCTGAAAAAGCGGTCGGGGTCGGAATAGGTGCAGTGCCGCGACCATTCCGCCCGCACGCCAGCCGCGCGCAGCCGTGACAGCCCGAACGCGGGCAGGTCGAACATCGGCCGACCATTCGGACCGCCGGAAAAGAACCGGTCATTGGCAGTATCGTCGGCCAGAAACTCATCCATGAATTCGGGACTGACCTCATAGGCGCGCTGGCTGATCGTGGGGCCGATCACCGCGCGGATGTCGGTCGCACCCAGATCGCGCATGGCGGCCACCGTCGCCTCGATCACGCCGGCGATGGCGCCGCGCCACCCGGCGTGACAGGCGCCGACGACGCCAGCCGCGGCATCGGCCAGCAGCACGGGCTGGCAATCGGCGGTCAGCACGGCCAAGGCCACGTCGCGCCGGGCGGTGACCAGCCCGTCAGCCTTGATGTCCTTGACCACATCGACGTCATGATCGTCCGTCAAGGTGATCACGTCCGCCGAATGGATCTGCTTGACGGTGGCCAGCGGCAGGCCCATCGCGCCCGCAACGCGGGCACGGTTGACCAGCACCATCTCACTTTGGTCCGAAGAGCGGCGCCCACAGTTCAGACCTGCGAACAGCCCGGAGGATGCCCCACCCTTTCGCGTGAAGAACCCGTGCCTTACGTCGGAAAGCAACGGGTGGGTCAGGATCTCAAGCGTGGTCTGCATGGGCCTCCAGCGCGACAAATCCGGGGACGGGCGGCGCGCCCTTGGGCCAGATCGCGATTACCTTGAACAAGTGACCCATTTCGTCGGGGTGGGTCAAGCGCCGAAGCGCGGCCATCGCGCCCCCGTCACCCGCAGCGGCAAGCCGGGCGGCCCGCGCCTCGGCTCCCAGGGCGCGCAGCCAATCGCCCTGTCGCACGGGACGCGACGCCACCGCCCCGCCCCGGATGGCCGCGGCGGCCAAGGGTGCGAAATCAACATGCGCCGTCAGGTCGGCCTGCCCCGGATGCGCCAGCGGATCTTCGCGAGCATGATTGCGCAGGGCCTGAAACGTGTCGCCGAACCCGTTCCACCCGCCATAATCGATCAGGATCGCGCAGCCGCCATGGGTCGCGATGTGGCGGGCAGCGGCCTCGACAAAGGCCGCGCCTTCGGGACACTCCTCGACGATGTCGCCCACGGACCCCGTCTGGGACAGCGGCACGACGGGGCCAAGCCCCATGCGCAGACCATCATCCGACAGCCCGACCAGACGCTCCCTCCAGCCATCGTCGGTCCGCTGGTACTGACGAATTGGGAGGGCATCGATGAACTCGTTTCCGATCAGGAATAGTGGTTTGGATCCTATATCCTCGATCCGTTCGAGATGCGTGACGGGTCCGAGACGATCGCGCTGAACGCCGCGCAGATGCGGCGAGGCCTCGATCAGGGCGACGTCGGCGGCCTGGTGCAGGCCGGGCACCTGCCGCATCGCACGCAGCATGTCGGCCATCAGCGTCCCGCGCCCCGGTCCCGGCTCGACCAAGGCGAACGGGGCCGGGGCACCCTGGTCCAGCCAGGCCTGCGCCAGCGCAAGGCCGCACAGTTCGCCGAACATCTGGTGGATCTCCGGCGCGGTCGTGAAATCACCTGCGGTGCCGAAGGGATCGCGCGTCGCGTAATAGCCGTAACGACTGTCCATCAGGCAGACCTGCATGTACTCGGCCAGGCTGATCGGCCCCGTCGCGCGGATGCGCGCCGCGATGATCGCGGCCAGCGGCGTCATGCGGCGACAGGCGGGCGGCGCCGCGCATAAGCCACCAGCGCCAGCCCGATCAGGACCATCGGCAGCGACAGCGTCTGCCCCATCGTCAGGCCGATCACAGGGCCGCCCAGGACGTGGCCAAGCGGATTGTCCGGCGTGATGAACTGGGCATCGGCGACGCGGAACAGTTCGACGAACATGCGCGCAAGCCCATAGCCGGCAAGAAAAACCCCAAAGGCCAGGCCCGGACGGCGCAGCCCCCCGGCGCGGACCAGGACCAGCAGGATCAGCCCTAGCAGCAGGCCCTCAAGTCCCGCCTCGTACAGCTGGCTGGGGTGGCGGGCGCAGGGTCCGACGATGCCGGGACAGGTCTGCGCCGCCTCGCCAGGAAAGACCACGCCCCAAGCCAGGTCGGTGGGGCGGCCCCACAGTTCGGCGTTGATGAAGTTGGCGATGCGCCCGAAGAAGATGCCGATCGGCGCCACGACGGCCATCGCGTCGGCCAGCCGCAGGACGGGCACGCCCTGGCTGCGCGACCAGGCCCAAGTCGCCACGATCACGCCGGCAAACCCGCCGTGAAAGCTCATCCCGCCCTGCCAGACCTGCAGGATCTGCCCGGGGTTCGACAGATAGTAGGCGGGCTCGTAGAACAGCACGAACCCCAGACGCCCGCCCAGGATGACCCCCAGGATGACCCAGGTCAGCAGGTCGTCGACCCGGTCGGGCGCGGTGGGCGGCGTGCCGCCCCACAGCGCGGGACGGCGCATCATCGCGACGATCAGCCGCCAACCCAGGATCAGGCCGGCCAGATAGGCCAGCGCATACCAGCGCAGCGAGAACGAGAACCCGCCCAGGGTGATCGTGAAGATTTCGGGGGCGATGTCGGGAAACGGGATCATGGGGCCTCGGGTCTGCGATTTGCCGCGCACGCTAGTCGCCAAAGCCGCACTGTCAACATTGAACCCTGGACCGCACCGGACCATATAGGACGCAACGCAAGACAGAAGGGCACCGCCAGATGACCACCCAGAACCGTTTCTTCGACGACATGTCCAAGCTGATGACCAACGCGATGGGCGTGGCCCAGGGCGCCCGCAGCGAGGCCGAGACGGCCATGAAGGGCTGGATCGACCGCTGGCTGGCCGACCGCGACTTTGTCACCCGCGAGGAGTTCGAGGCCGTGCGCGAGATGGCGATCAAGGCCCGCACCGAGAATGCCGAACTGAAGGCGCGGCTGGACGCCCTGTCCGCGGGTGCCGACAAGCCTCAGGGCTGAAGCACCGTCTGCCCCACCAGCGTTCCCGCGCGGTCATAGACCAGCACCCGGTCGTCCGTCGTCAGCACGACGATCCGATCGGTTGCAAAAGTCACCGCGCGGGTTTGCGCATCCTGAGGCAGAGTGATAGCATCGGGCAGTTCGGGCAACACTGGCTGGTTCAGCCGCACCCACAGCAGCGCCACGACCGCGATCATCCCCACCCCCATGACCAGCGTTAGCCCCGTCACCAGCGTCTTCAGAAAGCGCAGTTCCGGGACGGCTTTCGCCGCCACCTTCCAATCGGTATCATCCTGCGCCATGTCGATCCTTTCCGTGACCATTCCGGCCAACCCGCCCGACCGACTTGATAAGGCGCTTGCCATGGCGGTGCCAGAGGATGCGGCCCTGTCGCGGTCGCGCCTGGCGCGGCTGATCGCCGACGGTGCGGTGAGCGGCCCGGATGGCCCCGCACGCGACGTCAAGGCGCGCGTCGCCGAGGGTCAGGAATACCGCATCGCCCTGGCCCCGCCCGAGCCTGTCGAGACGCGGGCCGAGGCCATTCCCCTGGTCATCGCGCATGAGGATGATGACCTGATCGTGATCGACAAGCCTGCCGGGATGGTCGTCCATCCCGCTCCGGGCAGCCCCACCGGCACGCTGGTCAACGCGCTGCTGGCGCATTGCGGCGATTCGTTGTCGGGCATCGGGGGCGAAAAGCGCCCCGGCATCGTGCACCGCATCGACAAGGACACGTCGGGCCTGCTGGTCGTCGCCAAGTCGGACCGCGCGCATCACGGCCTTGCCGCCCAGTTCGAGGCGCATACCGCCAACCGGCGCTACCTTGCGCTGGCGCACGGGGCGATCGACGCGGCAGATCCGCGTTTGCGTGGCACGCCCGGCGTCTCGTTCGAGGAAGGGCTGGTTCTGCGGATCGCCACGCACCTGTCGCGCCACCCGACCGACCGCCAACGTCAGGCGGTCTTTGCCGACAAGGGCCGTCACGCCGTAACCCGCGCGCGTCTGCTGGAGCGGTTCGGCACGCCGCCTTCGGCCATGCTGGTGGAATGCCGGTTGGAAACGGGGCGCACCCACCAGATCCGGGTGCACATGGCCCATTGCGGCCTGGGGCTGATCGGCGATCCGGTCTATGGCGGGTCGCGACGTGCCTCTGCCAAGGCGCTTGGCACCGCGGCGGCAGCGGTCCAAACGTTTTCGCGACAGGCGTTGCACGCTGCGCATCTGGGGTTCGTCCATCCGGTCACCGGGGTCGAGATGGGGTTCGACAGTCCCCTGCCCGACGACATGCAGGCCCTTCTGGACGCCCTTCGCACCGCCCCTTGACGAAAGCGTGAGGCGACCACACATGACAATGCCCGCGCGGATGCGGCATTCTGTCCCGGAACCGGGCCGTTCGACGCTGCGTTAACCGGTCTCTGCGAAAGGCGAACATCATGGCGACTTATGGAAATCTTCCCGCCCCAAGCCCGGAACAGGGTCTGAACCGCTATCTGCAGGAGATCCGCAAGTTTCCGCTGCTGGAACCCGAACAGGAATACATGCTGGCCAAGGCATGGGCCGATCACGAAGACAGCGACGCCGCGCATCAGCTGGTGACCAGTCACCTGCGTCTGGCCGCCAAGATTGCTATGGGCTATCGCGGCTATGGCCTGCCACAGGCAGAGGTGATCAGCGAAGCGAATGTCGGCCTGATGCAGGCGGTCAAGCGGTTTGACCCGGAACGTGGCTTCCGCCTTGCCACCTATGCAATGTGGTGGATCCGCGCCTCGATCCAGGAATACATCCTGCGGTCCTGGTCCTTGGTCAAGATGGGCACCACAAGCGCGCAGAAGAAGCTGTTCTTCAACCTCCGCAAGGCGAAATCCAAAATCGGCGCCCTGGAGGAAGGCGATCTTCGTCCCGAGAACGTCGCCCAAATTGCCACCGAACTGAACGTCACCGAAAAGGAAGTCGTCGACATGAACCGCCGGCTTTCTGGTGGTGACGCCTCGCTGAATGCGCAGGTCGGGTCGGGCGACGGCGAATCGTCGGCGCAGTGGCAGGACTGGCTGGAGGACACGAACGCCAACCAGGCCGAAGCCTATGCGGAATCCGAGGAACTGGACACACGGCGCCAGATGCTGATCGACGCGATGGATGCGCTGAACGAGCGTGAGAAGGACATCCTGATGGAGCGTCGCCTGCGCGACGATCCGATGACGCTGGAGGATCTGTCCAGCCGCTACAGCGTATCACGTGAACGCATTCGCCAGATCGAGGTGCGCGCGTTCGAGAAGCTGCAGGAACGGATGCGCACCCTGGCCCGCGACAAGGGCATGCGGATCGCCGATACGGTCGAGTGACCCGCGCCGCATTGACGCAACGCGGCGCGGCGCTATGGTCTGGGTACCCTGCAGGACGACCCTAGACCATGCCCGCCCCCGTGACTGCCCTGACTGAATTCCAGCGCCTTGAGGCGCAGGGCTCGTGGCGCGAGACGCCCGAATCACGGCTGCGCGAGGTCATCGTCTCGGTGGGCGCCGCGACTCTGACGATGATGGACCCGAAATCGGACCGGCCTCTGTCGCACTGGTCGCTGCCGGCGGTGACGCGGATCAATCCGGGTCAACTGCCCGCGATATACACTCCGAACGGCCAGGCACCCGACGAGACGGTCGAGATCGACGATCCGCTGATGATCGAGGGGATCGAACGCGTTCAACGGGCCATCGCTATCCACCGTGCCGTGCCGGGCCGCCTGCGGGGCGTCGTAACGGTGCTGGGCGCGGTCGCCATGCTGGCTGCCCTGACATTCTGGCTGCCCGACGCGCTGATCCGCCATGCGGCCCGGATCGCTCCACCCGCGCAGGCGCGAACAATCGGTTTGGCCGTGCTGGCCGATCTGGAGCACAGCGCCGGTGCCGTCTGCCGTCGGCGGTCGGGCCAGCAGGTGCTGGACTGGATCGCACCCCAGCTGATCGGCGACCAGGCCTTGGTGCAGGTCGTGCCCGCGCCGCTGAACGGGGCGCGTCGCCTTCCGGGTGATCTTTATGTGCTGGGCAACGACCTGCTGGCCACCACCCCTGGCCCCGAAGCCTCTGCCGGTCACCTGATCGCCGCCCGTCTGGCGGTCGAGGACAAGCAGGCGACACTGGATGCGCTGCGGCATGCGGGGCTGATGAACGCACTGCGCCTGATGACGCTTGGGACTCTGTCGCGCGACGCGATGCAGGGCTATGGAGAGACGCTGCTGTCGCAATCTTTGCCCCGGCCTGACCTCGCCGCCCTGCCCCCTGCCTTCGCGGAACGCGGGCTGTCGACCGAACCCTATGCGCGCAGCATCGATCCGACCGGCGCCGCCGTCCTGCCACTGATCGAGGCCGACCCCATCCGTCAGGGAACCACGCCTGCCCGCCTGCTGACCGACGAACAGTGGCTGGCGCTGCAGCAGATCTGCGCGGGCTGACGCCCCCTTAGACGAACTGTTCGCGCAGCAGGCGTTCGTCTAGCCCGTGGCCCGGATCGAACAGCAGGCGGTGACGGATGTCGTCGGCACTGCGGATTTCGACCTGCGTCACGTGGCGGACAGAACGGCTGTCGGCATCGGCCATGACGGGGCGGCGGTCGGCGTTCAGCACTTCGATCACCACGGATGCACCCTTGGGCAGAAGCGCCCCCCGCCAGCGGCGCGGACGGAAAGGCGCGATGGCGGTCAGGGCCAGCACCTCTGATCCAATCGGCAGGATCGGCCCGTGCGCGGAGTAGTTGTAGGCCGTGGATCCCGCCGGGGTGGAGACCAGCGCACCGTCGCAGACCAGCTCCTCCATCCGCAATCGCCCGTCGACATGGATGCGCAGCTTGGCGGCCTGCGGCCCCTCGCGCAGCAGGCTGACCTCGTTGATCGCCAGGGCCTCGGTGCAGGTGCCGTCGGCACAGGTGGCGCGCATGCGCAGCGGGTTGATGACCGTTTCCTCGGCCAGGGCAAGGCGGTCGGTCAGGTCGTCCTCGGCATAGGCGTTCATCAGGAACCCCACCGTGCCACGGTTCATGCCATAGACCGGCAGCCCCCGACCCTGCGTCGCGTGCAGGGTCTGCAGCATGAACCCGTCCCCGCCCAGGGCCACCACGACGTCGGCCTCCGCCAGCGGGGCCTGGCCATAGCGCGCCGTCAGCACGGACAGGGCCGCCCGGGCGGTCTCGGCGTGGCTTGCGGTGAAATGCACGTTGCGCGTCATCGGCCGTCCTGTCCCCTGATGGACCCGCACCATCACGCGCGACAGACATGATGACAAGCGCATTCCGCAGCGCGTCGCAACGGGCGGGATGCGGGTCGTTTTGTCACTTTCGGCATGCCCTACGTTGCGTTAAAAGACGCAAACACAAGCCGCCCCAGCCCAAAAAGGACGAAAGACCGATGAACGCACCGACCCGCGACAACGGCTTCTTCACCGAAACCCTGGCCAGCCGTGACCCCGACATTGCCAAGGCGATCACCCAGGAACTGGGCCGCCAGCGCGACGAGATCGAGCTGATCGCCTCCGAGAACATCGTCAGCCGCGCCGTGATGGAGGCTCAGGGGTCCGTCCTGACCAACAAGTATGCCGAGGGTTATCCGGGCAAGCGCTATTACGGCGGCTGCCAGTATGTCGACATCGCCGAGAACCTGGCGATCGAGCGCGCCAAGCAGCTGTTCGGCTGCGAATACGCCAACGTCCAGCCCAACAGCGGCAGCCAGATGAACCAGGCCGTGTTCCTGGCGCTGCTGCAGCCGGGCGACACCTTCATGGGCCTGGACCTGAATTCGGGCGGTCACCTGACGCACGGATCGCCGGTCAACATGTCGGGCAAGTGGTTCAACGTCGTCAGCTATGGCGTGCGTGCGCAGGACCATCAGCTGGACATGGACGCGATCGCCGAAAGCGCCCGCCAGCACAAGCCCAAGCTGATCATCGCGGGCGGCACGGCCTACAGCCGCAGCTGGGACTGGGCCGCCTTCCGCGCCATCGCGGATGAGGTCGGCGCCTATCTGATGGTCGACATGGCCCACATCGCGGGCCTGGTCGCGGGCGGCGCGCATGCCTCCCCTGTCCCGCATGCCCATGTCGTCACCTCGACCACGCACAAGTCGCTGCGCGGTCCCCGGGGCGGCCTGATCCTGACCAACGACGCGGACATCGCCAAGAAGATCAACAGCGCCGTGTTCCCCGGCCTGCAGGGCGGCCCGCTGATGCACGTGATCGCCGCCAAGGCCGTGGCCTTTGGCGAGGCGCTGCGCCCCGAGTTCAAGACCTATGCGGCGCAGGTCGTCAAGAACGCCGCCGCCATGGCGGACGAGCTGATGAAGGGCGGCATCGACATCGTGTCGGGCGGCACCGACAACCACCTGTGCCTGGCCGACCTGCGCCCCAAGGGCGTGACCGGCAAGGCGACCGAGGCCGCCTTGGGCCGTGCGCACATCACCTGCAACAAGAACGGCGTGCCGTTCGACCCTGAAAAGCCGTTCGTGACCTCGGGCATCCGTCTTGGCGCGCCCGCAGGCACCACCCGCGGCTTTGCCGAGCCCGAGTTCCGCCAGATCGCCCGCTGGATCGTCGAGGTCGTCGACGGCCTGGCCGCCAATGGCGAGGAGGGCAATGCCGCGGTCGAGGACAAGGTCCGCGCCGAGGTCGGCCAGCTCTGCGCCCGCTTCCCGCTCTACCAGGGCATGTGATCGCCCGACATCGGTGACCTGTACGCCCCGCCGCGCACCCGCGCGGCGGGGTTTTCCGTTTGTGCCATTTGCGCATCCTGCAGTTTCGCGTCATGGTTTGCGCGGACATTTAGGGATGAGGACAGATGACACCACCCAATCGCCCCCAAGCCGAACCGCGCTGGAGCCTGGTCGGCCCAGGCTTGGTCGTGGCCGCAACCGGCGTCGGCGCGGCCGACCTGATCGCCACGACCGTCGCGGGCAGCAAATACGGCTATGCCCTGCTGTGGGCCGTCGTTGCGGGCTGCATCATGAAGATCGTGCTGGTCGAGGGTGCCGGCCGCTACAGCCTGGCCACCGGCAACACCATCTTCGAGGGATGGAGCACGCTTGGCAAATGGACCAGCTGGTATTTCGGCCCCTACATCGTGATCTGGGGCTTTGTCTATGGCGCGGCGGCGATGGCCGGGACGGGGCTGGCGCTGACCTCGCTGATGCCGTTCCTAGGCGTTCCGGCCTGGGGCATCCTGTCGGGCCTGTTGGGCCTGGCGCTGGTCTGGTCGGGCCGCTACGACCTGTTCGAACGGGTGCTGACCGCGATGGTCATCCTGATGTTCATCGCCATGGTCCTGGCCGCCGCAGCCACCCTGCCCAACCTTGGCGAGGTCTTGACTGGCCTTGCCCCGATGATCCCGGATGGCGCGATGATCAACGTCCTGTCCGTCGCGGGCGGGGTCGGCGGCACGATCACTCTGGCGGCCTATGGCTACTGGCTGCGCGAGAAGGGCTGGGACAGCCCGCGCTTCATGTCGGTCATGCGCATCGACAACGCGGTCGCCTATCTGGTGACCGGCCTGTTCGTCGTGGCGACGCTGATCGTTGGGGCGGAACTGCTCTACTCAGCGGGCATCGCCATCGGCGGCGGTGATCAGGGCATGGTCGACCTGTCCCGCGTCCTGGGTGAACGCTATGGACCCTGGCTCAGCAAGCTGTTCCTGATCGGGTTCTTCGCGGCATCGTTCAGCTCGCTGATCGGGGTGTGGAACGGGGTCAGCCTGATGTTTGCGGACTTCATGGGTCATGTGCAGGGCAAGCCGCACGCCCATCCCGACCGCCTGGCGGGAGGCCGCTACTATCGCGCCTACATCGTCTGGCTGACCATCCCGCCCATGGCGATGCTGTTCCTGGGCCAGCCGGTGCTGCTGATCCTGGCCTATGGCGTGCTGGGCGCGCTGTTCATGCCGTTCATGTCGGTCACGCTGCTGTGGATCCTGAACACCGACCGCGTACCCGCCGAATGGCGCAACAAGCCTCTGACCAACATCCTGCTGGTCATCTGCACGCTGGCCTTTGCTGCGCTGGCCGTCGATCAGCTACGCAGCTCCATCATGCGGCTGTTCTAGGACTGCCAGGCGGGCTTGCGCCTGTCGAAGAAGGCCGAGATCCCCTCGGGGGCTTCGGCGCCTTGCCAGACAGCGACCAGGCGGTCGATGCTGTCCTCGATGACGGCGGCGTCGATGCGCGGACCAAGCGCGCGGCACTGCGCCTTGGCCGCCGCGACCGCCCCCGGTGCCGCCTGGAGGAAGGGGGCCACCTCGGCCTCCACCGCCGCATCCAGATCCGCCGCTGCGACCCGGCGCCACACCAGGTTCAGGTCCACGGCCTCCCCGGCATCGAACAGGCGCGCCGAAAAGAACACCCGCCGCGCCGCGGGCTCGCCCATGCGGGCCAGCACATAGGGGCCGATGGTCGCGGGGATCAGGCCCAGCCTGACCTCGGTCAGCCCGAACCGCGCCGTGTCGGCAGCCACCACGATGTCGCTGACCGCCATCATGCCCACGCCCCCACCAAAGGCATTGCCCTGAACCCGCGCGATCAGCGGCTTGGGCAGCAGGTTCAGCGCCGAGAGCATTCCGGCCAGCGCCCGCGCGCCCTCGCGCCGCGTGGCGTCATCCGCGGCCATCTGCTCGCGCATCCAGCCGAGATCACCGCCCGCGCAGAAGCTGCCGCCTTCGGCCGCCAGGATCACCACGCGCACGGCCGGGTCCGCGCCCAGATAGGCGGCGGCCTGGGTCAGCTCGTCCATCATCGGGCGGGACAGGGCGTTGTGCTTTTCCGCACGCGTCAGCCACAGGGTCGCCACGCCACGGTCGTCGCGGTCGATGCGGATGGTGTCAGGCATCAGGGGCCTCCCTCAGGGCGCGGGCCATGGCGGCGGCGCGGGTGATGATCTCCATGTCCAGCCCATGCGCGAAGCCGCGCGTGTCCAGATGGCGGGCCAGCGCCTCTGTCGCGACATTGCCTGCCGCACCCGGTGCATAGGGGCAACCGCCCAGGCCGCCGACCGCGGCGTCGAAGACCCGCAACCCGCGCTCCAGGCTGACATCCACATTCTGCAGCGCCCGCCCGGCGGTATCGTGGTAATGCCCTGCCAAGCGGTTGGCGGGCAGTTCCTCCAGCACGGCGGCCAGCATGGCGTCGATGGTCTCGGGGCGGCCCTGCCCGGTCGTGTCGCCCAGGCTGATCTGCTGACAGCCCATGTCACGCAGGGCGGCGGCCACGCGGGCCACGGCGGCCGGCGCCACCGGCCCGTCGAACGGGCAGTCGGTCACCACGCTGACATAGCCGCGCAGGGTGACGCCATCGGCCTGCGCCTGCGCCGCCACGGGGGCCATCCGCGTCAGGCTGTCGGCGATGCTGGCGTTCAGGTTTGCCCGGCTGAACCCCTCCGAGGCGCTGGCAAAGACCGCAACCGTGTCGGCCCGTGCCGCCCGTGCCGCCTGATAGCCGCGCAGGTTCGGCGTCAGCACCGCATAGCGCGTGCCGGGGCGGCGGGTGATGCCCGCCATCACCTCGGCCCCGTCCGCCATCTGGGGCACCCAGGCTGCGGGGACGAAACTGGTGACCTCAATATCCGCAAAGCCCGCCTGACTCAGCAGGTCGACCAGGGCGATCTTTTCGGCGGTGGGGATCAGCCGCTTCTCGTTCTGCAGGCCGTCGCGGGGGCCCATCTCGAAGATCTGGACGCGCTCAGCCATCAACGGGCTCCAGCCGGATCAGGGGTGCGCCGGCCTCGACCTGATCGCCGGCCTGGGCCAGAACCTCGGCCACCACGCCATCGGCGGCGGCGGTCAGGCTGTGCTCCATCTTCATGGCCTCCAGCACGGCCAGCCGGTCGCCCGCGGCGACGGCCTGTCCCGCCGTCACATGGACCGCCTTGACCAGCCCCGGCATCGGCGACCGGGCCACCCCGTCCCCCGCCCCGTCGACCGCCTTGCGCGCCAGCGGGTCCAGCGGGGTCAGGTGCACCACGCGGCCGCCAAAGACGCCGACGCCTGCCGGATGGGTCACGACGCGGTGGCGGCAGGGCTGCCCGTCCACCCACCAGCGCCCCGACTGCCAGCGCACCTCATGCGCGCGGTCCAGCGTGACGCGCGCCGCACCCGGCCCGGTCACCTCCAGCACCGCCTGACCGCCCTCCCACGCGATGGTGCGGCGCAGCGGCTGCCACAGGGTCGCGCCGCCGCGAACGGCGGGATCAGCCAGACCGGCCAGCCCGATGACGCCCAGAACCAAAGCGGCGCGGTCCTCGGCCCCGCCGTCCAGCAGAGACGGCAGGTCGCGGGCGATCAGGCCAGTGTCGACCTCGCCACGCTTGAACCCTGCATGACGGGTCAGCGCGATCAGAAAGTCCAGGTTCGTGACCGAACCCGCAACCTCGGTATCGACCAGCGCCTGCTCCAGCGCGCGCAGCGCGATGGCGCGCGTCGCGCCATGGGTCACGACCTTGGCGATCATCGGGTCGTACCACGGGCTGATCGCGTCGCCAGGACGCACACCGGTCTCGATCCGGGCGTGATCGGCAAAGCGCAGATGCGCCAGTCGCCCGGTCGCGGGCAGAAAGCCCGCCGGCACGTCCTCGGCGTAAAGCCGCGCCTCTAAGGCGTGGCCGGCCAGGGCGATGTCCTCCTGCCGCGCGGGCAGAGCTTCTCCGCTGGCCACGCGCAGCTGCCATTCGACCAGATCGATGCCGGTCACGGCCTCGGTCACCGGATGTTCGACCTGCAGGCGGGTGTTCATCTCCATGAACCAGAACCCGTCGGGCCGCAGCCCGTTCGCGCCGTCCACGATGAACTCGATCGTGCCCGCCCCGGCATAGCCGATGGCCTCGGCCGCGCGCACCGCGGCACCACCCATCGCCTCGCGCATTTCGGGGGTCATGCCGGGGGCCGGGGCCTCCTCGATGACCTTCTGGTGGCGGCGCTGCAGACTGCAGTCGCGTTCATAAAGATGCACGGCGCGGGTGCCGTCGCCGAAGACCTGTACCTCGATATGGCGCGGCTGCAGGATGTATTTCTCGATCAGCACGGCGGGGTTGCCGAAAGCGCCCTGCGCCTCGGACCGGGCGCTTTCCAGCGCATCGGCAAAGGCCGAGGGGTCGTCCACGCACCGCATGCCCTTGCCGCCGCCCCCCGCCACCGCCTTGATCAGCACCGGATAGCCGATCCGCGCGGCCTCGGCGGCCAGATGGTCCGGGTCCTGATCCGCGCCGTGATAGCCGGGCACGACCGGCACGCCCGCCTTCTCCATCAGCGCCTTGGCCGCGTCCTTGAGGCCCATCGCCCGGATCGCCGCCGCCGATGGCCCGATGAAGACCAGCCCCGCCGCCACCACCGCGTCGACGAAGTCGGGGTTCTCGGACAGGAAGCCATAGCCCGGATGGATCGCCTGCGCGCCGGTGGCCTGGGCCGCCGCGATGACCCTGTCGCCCCGCAGATAGCTGTCGGCGGGCGCAGGCCCGCCCAGATGCACGGCCTGATCGGCCATCTGGACATGGCGCGCATCGCGGTCGGCGTCGGAATAGACCGCGACCGTCGCCACGCCCAAGCGGCGGCAGGTGTCGATGACGCGGCAGGCGATCTCGCCCCGGTTGGCGATCAGGATCTTGTCGAACATGTCGTGCCCCTCACATGCGGAACAGGCCGAACCGCGTCGGCTGGATGGGTGCGTTCAGGCTGGCGCGCAGTGACAGGGCCAGGATGTCGCGCGATTGGCGCGGATCGATGATCCCGTCGTCCCACAGCCTCGCGGAGGCATAGAGGGGATGGGACTGGCGCTCGAACATCTCGACCGTGGGGCGCTTGAACTCTGCCTCGTCCTCGGGCGACCACTGGCCGCCGGCACGTTCGATCCCGTCGCGGCGGACGGTGGCCAGGACGCCCGCGGCCTGTTCGCCGCCCATCACGCTGATGCGGCTGTTGGGCCAGGTCCACAGGAAGCGCGGGGAATAGGCCCGCCCCGCCATGCCGTAATTGCCCGCGCCAAAGCTGCCGCCGACCAGCATGGTGATCTTGGGCACATTGGTGGTGGCGACCGCTGTAACCATCTTGGCGCCGTGGCGGGCGATGCCCTCGTTCTCGTATTTGCGGCCGACCATGAAGCCAGTGATGTTCTGCAGGAACACCAGCGGAATGTTGCGGGTGCTGCACAGTTCGATGAAATGCGCGCCCTTCTGTGCGGCCTCTGAAAACAGCACGCCGTTGTTGGCGATGATGCCCACCGGGCAGCCGTCGACATGGGCAAAGCCCGTGACCAGCGTCTCGCCGAAGCGGGCCTTGAATTCGTCAAAGCGGCTGCCGTCGACGATGCGGGCGATGACCTCGCGGATGTCATAGGGGGTGCGCAGGTCTGCCGGCACCACGCCCAGGATCTCCTCGGGGTCATAGGCGGGCGGTTCCGGCGACTGCCAGACGACGGTGTCGGGACGGCGGCGGTTCAGGTTGGCGATGGCGCGGCGGGCCTGGGCCAGCGCGTGGGCGTCGTCCTCGGCCAGGTAATCGGCCACGCCGGACAGGCGGGTGTGCACGTCGCCGCCGCCCAGATCCTCGGACGTGACCACCTCGCCGGTGGCGGCCTTGACCAGCGGCGGACCGGCCAGAAAGATCGTCCCCTGGCCGCGCACGATGATCGTCACGTCGGACATGGCGGGAACATAGGCGCCGCCCGCGGTGCAGGACCCCATGACGACGGCGATCTGCGGGATGCCCTTGGCGCTCATCCGGGCCTGGTTGAAGAAGATGCGGCCGAAATGGTCGCGGTCGGGAAAGACCTCGTCCTGGTTGGGCAGGTTCGCGCCGCCGCTGTCGACCAGATAGACGCAGGGCAGCCCGCATTCCTCGGCGATCTCCTGGGCGCGCAGGTGCTTCTTGACCGTCATCGGGTAATAGGTGCCGCCCTTGACCGTCGCGTCATTGGCCACGACCATCACGTCCTGGCCATGCACCCGCCCGACCCCGGCGATGACCCCCGCACAGGGCGCGGCCCCGTCGTACAGGCCATGTGCGGCCAGCGCGCCGATCTCTAAGAACGGGCTGCCGGGGTCCAGAAGGTTCGCCACCCGTTCACGCGGGGGCATCTTGCCGCGGCTGACGTGACGCTCCAGCGCCTTGGGGCCACCGCCGGCGATGGCAGCCTCCGCGGCCTCGCGGGCGGTCTCCAGCAGGGCCAGATGCGCGGTGCGGTTGGCGCGGAACCCCTCGGACGAAGGCAGCGCGGTCGAGGTCAGTTTCATCGTGTGGTCTCCTCGGCCAGGTCCAGATCGCGCAGCGCGCGACGCATGACCTTGCCGGTCACGGTCATGGGCAGGGCATCCAGAAAGGCGATCTCTCGGGGATAGGAATGGACGGCCGACCGGCTGCGGGCATGGGCCTGCAGGTCGGCGGCAAGGTCGGGCGACGGTTCATGGCCGGGCCGCAGCACGACATAGGCCTTGACGATTTCGGTGCGCAGCGCGCAGGGCTTGCCGACCACGGCGACCTGCGCCACGGCGGGATGGCGCAGCAGGCAGTCCTCGACCTCGGATGGACCGATGCGGTACCCGGCCGAGGTGATGACGTCGTCGTCGCGTCCGACGAACTGGACATGGCCGTCCCGGATGACGCCACGGTCGCCGGTCACCAGCCAGTCGCCACGGAACTTGGCGGCCGTGGCCTGCGGGTTCCGCCAGTATTCCAGCATCATGCTGCCGGCGCCGCGGCGGATGGCGATGTCGCCCTCGGCATCGGTGGGCCGGCCCTGCGCGTCGATCACCGCCAGTTCGAACCCGGGCACCGCGCGCCCGATGGCGCCGGGACGGGCCGGAAACATCGCGCCGCTGCCCGATGCGACCATGTTGCATTCGGTCTGACCATAGAATTCATTGATCTGCAGGCCGAATGCCTCCCGGCCCCAGTCCAGCATGGGGGCGCCAAGCGTCTCTCCGCCCGATGCGACGCTGCGCAGGCCGGGCAGGCGAACCCCCGCGACCTTGAGCATCCTCAGCGCGGTGGGCGGCAGAAACACGTTGCGGATGCCGCAGTCGCGGATCAGGCCCGCGACGGCATGTGGATCGAACTTGGCCATCGGGGTGGCGACCACCGGCACGCCAAGCGCAAGCCCCGGCATCGCCACGTCGAACAGACCGCCGATCCAGGCCCAGTCCGCGGGCGTCCAGATGACGTCGCCCGGCTGGCCCAGCAGGTCGTGGCTCATCTCGACCCCCGGCAGGTGACCGGTCAGCATGCGATGCCCGTGCAACGCGCCCTTGGGCGTGCCTGTCGTCCCCGAAGTATAGATGATCACCGCCGGGTCTTCCGGCCCGGTGTCGCGCGTGGCGAAGGGCCCGGCATCGGGCAGGCCGTCCTCGGGGACGATCACCCGCAGATGGGGGAACGGGGCCAGCATCCGGCGCCCTTGGGCGTCGGTGATGACGGTCGAGATACCCGCGTCGCGCAAACGCAGGTCAAGCGCATCCGGGCCGAACAGCTTGAACAGCGGGACAGAGATCGCGGCCGATTTCCACACCGCCAGATGCGCGGCCGCCGTCCAGGACGATTGCGTGCGCAGGATGCCGATCCGGTCGCCGCGATCGGCCCCAAGCGCGTGGGCCAGCGCATCGGTCATTGCCGCCAGCGTGGCGAAGGTCACCGGGTGCGGGGCGCCGTCATGGTCGATGATCGCCACCTGGTCCGCGGCATGGGCCAGGCACTGGTCGGCCATGTTCAGCCGCGCGGGGTACTGCCAGCGGAAATCCCGGCACAGCCGCGCGTGGTCCGCGTGATGCAGCAGGCGTGCCATCTCAGGGGCCTTCGCGCAGATAGCCGTCCAGCTGGTTCGCTTGACGCGCGGTCAGGGTCAGCGCGCATTGCGCGGCTGCGGGCCCCGCGCCGGTGCCGCCGCCCCATCGCGTCGCCTCGTATTCGCAGGCCGCGTCGCGGAAGGCGATCCAGGCGCGCTGCATGTCGCGCAGGGCGCCCGCCTGACGCGGACCCGCGGCGTCCATGCTGTCCAGTTCCGCATCGCCTGCCTCGGCCCGCGTCATCACCTCGCCATAGGCGGTGTTCAGGCGATCGTCCCACCAGTCGCGTTCGGCGCCCAGGCAGAACCCCATGCCGACCGTGCTGGACCCGCCCTCGCCCTCCATGCAGGCATTCGCGGCCAGGCCCGCACAGCTGTCGGGCGCCGCATCGCTGTCAAGGCAGGCCAGCACCGGCGCGGGATCAAAGGACGGCGCGTCCTGCGCCATCGCCGGGGCGGCCATCAGCGCCAACACGACCAGGATGCGCATCAGACCAGCCCCATCAGTTCGCGCCCGATCAGCATGCGGCGGATCTCGCTGGTGCCGGCCCCGATCTCCATCAGCTTGGCGTCGCGGAACAGGCGGCTGACGACGCTGTCGGACAGGAACCCGGCCCCGCCAAGCGCCTGCACGGCCTGATGCGCCTGCACCATCGCCTGTTCGCTGGCATACAGAACCGCACCCGCCGCATCCTGCCGCGTGACCTTGCCCGCGTCGCAGGCCCGCGCGACCTCGTAGACATAGGCGCGGGCGGTGTTCAGCGCGACATACATGTCGGCGATCTTGCCCTGCATCAGCTGGAACGACCCCACCGGCTGACCGAACTGCTTGCGTTCCGCCACATAGGGCAGGACCTGATCCAGGCAGGCCGCCATGATACCGGTGCCGATGCCGGCCAGAACCACCCTCTCGTAGTCTAGGCCCGACATCAGCACCCGAACGCCCCGGCCCTCCTCGCCCAGGACGTTCTCGAACGGGATCTCGACATTGTCGAAGATCAACTCGCCCGTGTTCGATCCGCGCATCCCCAGCTTGTCGAAATGCGGGCTGGTGGTGAAACCGGCCATGTCGCGTTCGACGATGAATGCCGTGATGCCCTTCGACCCGGCCTCGGGGTCGGTCTTGGCATAGACCACCAGCGTCTGCGCGTCGGGCGCGTTGGTGATCCAGTACTTGCTGCCGTTCAGCACATAGCGGTCGTTCTTCTTCTCGGCGCGCAGGCGCATCGCGACGACGTCGCTGCCCGCGCTTTCCTCGGACATGGCCAGGGCGCCGACGGCCTTGCCGCTGCACAGATCGGGCAGGTATTTCGCACGCTGCGCATCGGTGCCGTTCAGCTTGATCTGGTTCACGCACAGGTTCGAATGCGCGCCATAGGACAGGCTGATCGACGCGCTGGCCCGCGCGATCTCCTCGACCGCGATCACATGCGCCAGATAGCCCATGCCCGACCCGCCGTACTGTTCATCCACCGTGATGCCCAGCAGGCCCAGATCGCCCAGCTCGGTCCACAGCTGGTTGGGAAAGGCGTTGGTGCGGTCGGTCTCGGCCGCCAGGGGCGCGACGCGATCGGTGGCCCATCCGTGGACCATCTCGCGCAGCGCGTTCACATCCTCGCCCAGATCGAATTCCATGCCCCGCGTGAACATCGCGATCCCCCCTCCCCGGTTATTGAACGCTTGTTCATTTCCATAGCGCAGGCCGCGCCCGCCCGTCAAGCAGGCTGCGCCGGTTGGGCCGATGCGTCAAGCGCGGGGCTTGTCCCTGCCCGCCCGACGCGCCAAAGGAGGGCGATGCGACTGATGATCCTGCGCCATGCCCCCAGTCTTGCCGACGGCCTGCTGGCCGGCCGGCGCGATGTGCCTGCCGATTGCGGCGATTCTACCGCATTCGCGCGCCAGGCGGCCCGCCTGCGTCCCGCCCAGGTCATCGCCAGCCCGGCGCTGCGCTGCCGTCAGACGGCCACCGCCCTGGGGCTTGTGCCCGACAGGCTGGAGCCCGCGCTGTGGGAACAGGACCTCGGCGCGTGGGAGGGGATGGACCCGTCGCGCCTGCCCGACCTTGGTCCCCTGCCCGTCGATGCCCTGGCCCGCCACCGCCCCGACGGCGGTGAAAGCTTCGATGACATGGCCGCGCGGGTGATCCCGGTCCTGCAGGCACTGCGGCGGGACACGGTGATCGTGGCGCATGCGGGCACTGTGCGCGCGGCACTGTCCATGGTGGTCGGGCCTGCCGCCCTGTCCTTCGCGGTGGCGCCCCTGTCGCTGACCGTGCTGCAGCGCGCCGGTGCCGATTGGGCGGTGCAGACCGTCAACCTCCGCGCAGGAGACTAGGATGGCCGTGATCGCCCTGCTGGCGCTGGTGCTGGATGTGCTGATCGGTTGGCCCGATGCGGTCTATCGCCGGGTCGGGCATCCGGTGACCTGGGCCGGGCGTCTGATCGCGGCGCTGGATCGCACGCTGAACAAGGGCCGGGCGCGGCGCGCCAAGGGCGCGCTGACCGTGGTCGTCGTCCTGCTGGCGGCCATGATCCCCGCGGTCCTGATCCAGGCATGGCTGGGCCCGTGGGTCGCGGCCGTGCTGGCGTGGCCGCTGGTCGCGGCGCGGTCGCTGGACCAGCACCTGCGCGCGGTGGCCGTCCCCCTGGCGGCGGGCGACCTGGCCGCCGCTCGCGGTGCGACCGCGATGATCGTGGGGCGCGACGTCACCCGCGCCGATACGCCCGCGCTGTCCCGCGCCAGCCTTGAAAGCCTGGCCGAGAATTTCAGCGACGGCGTCATCGCGCCGCTGTTCTGGGCGGCGGTCGGCGGGCTGCCGGGCATCGCGGCCTACAAGGCGATCAACACGATGGATTCGATGATCGGCCACCGCACTCCCCGGCACGAGGCGTTCGGCATGATCGCCGCGCGCCTGGACGACGTGGCGAACCTGATTCCCGCGCGGCTGTCGGCGGGGCTGATCGCGATCGCGTCCGGTCGGCGCGCGAGGGCCGCGCTGCGGGTGACGCTGCGCGACGCGTCTGCCCACCGGTCACCCAACGCCGGCTGGCCCGAGGGCGCGATGGCCGGGGCCCTGGACTGCCGGTTGTCGGGTCCGCGCGTCTATGCCGACCGGGTCGCGGACGAGCCGTGGCTGAATGCCGCCGCGCCCGACCCGGATGCGGCGGACCTGCGCCGGGGCATCGCGCTGATCCGTCGCGCCACGGTGGTCGCGGCGCTGCTGCTGGCCGCGGTGGCGCTGCTCTGACGGATCAGAACAGCATGACCTCGACGCTTTGCGTGCGCAGTTCCGCGACCGAGTTCGTGGTCAGGAACGCCACGTCCGCCGCGTCGCGCCCGACCGCGACCAGGGCCATCTGGTCCGCATGGGCCATGCCGGTCGGATCGACCAGGTGCCAGTCGCCGCCCAGATAGACCTGCACGACCGCGTGGAAATCCTGCGGCTGGACATGGGGGGCATAGACGCTGGCGATGCGCGCGGGGATCTGCTGCGCGCGGCACAGCGCGATCAGCAGATGCGCATAGTCCCGGCAGACGCCGCGCCGGTCCAGGAAGGTGTCCGCCGCCGTTGTGTCCCCGTCGCTGGTTCCGGCGACATAGTCCAGATTGCGTTCCACCCAATCGCGCATCGCGGCGACCAGCGGGCCGCCCGTCAGCCCCTCGAACCGAGAGCCGGTGAAATGACCGAACCGTTCCGACTGGCAATAGCGCGAGGGCAGAAGATAGCGCAGCGCGTCGCCGGGCATGTCCTCGACCTCGACGGCCTGCAGGCTGGCCAGATCGGGACGCGGGCGGGTCACCTGTACCTCGGCCGAATAACGGCAGGTCAGCCGATCCTGCAGGCGCATGACGATGCGTTCGCCGATGCCCTCCTCGGCGGGAACGCGGGCCAGCTTCAGGGGCTGGCCCAGGTCGATGTTGGTGCGGTTCAGGATCTGTCCGTGAACGCCCGCCGCCTCGATCAGCAGCAGCGCGGGCCCGGGCGATTCCAGCGCATAGTCAAGCGTCACGTCGATCTTCATCCGCATCGGCGGCTCCTGTCAGGTTGGGGTGGGTCGGGAAAGGGGCAGAGCCGTGCCCGCTTGCGGGGCCATTGTCAATCGTCAAGCGGCGGCTTGGTTCCGCGGGCGTCAGGATGACGCAGCCGCATCCAGCATCACGGTGACGCGGAACCGGGCACCGCCCCGGTCAGAGGCACCGTGATCCAGCCCACCGCCCATCTGGCGGGCATAGATCAGGCAGATCTGCATGCCCAGCCCGCGCGCCACATCCGGGTCGAACCCGGCAGGCAGGCCCGGCCCGTCATCCGACAACGTAACGCTCAACGCGCCCGCGTTCTGCGCCAGGTCCAGCCACAGCCCCGGCCGCCGGCCCGGATTCGCGTGCTTGACGGCATTGCCGATCAGTTCGGCCAGGATCTGGCCGATCGCTGCCGCCTGCCCCGCCGTCACCCGCAGATCGCCCGCCAGCGCGTCGTCCACGGTGATCGCCGCCTCCAGCGCCTGCGCCAGGTCGGTCGCCAGCGCCTCGACATAGTCGCGCAGGCTGACATCGCGGCTGCCCGGGTCCAGGTGCAGCTGGTCGTGCACCCGCGCCAAGGTCGAGATGCGGTTCGCCGCATCGGACAGCTGCGCGCCCGCCGGGCCGCCGGCCTGCTGGCGCGCCTGCATCCGCAGAAGGGCGATGACCGCGGCAAAGCTGTTCTTCACCCGGTGGTCGATCTCTCCCATCAGGATGTGCTGACGGGCGATGGCCTCGTCCTTGCGGGCGACCTCCTGCTGCAGCTGCTGTCGGATGGTCACGCTGTCGGTCACGTCGCGCGACGACGCCAGGATGCGCACCACGCGGCCTGCCGCGTCCCGGACCCCCGACACGGTGACGTGCCACCAGCGCGGCGTGCCGCGCGCGGTCGGGCAGAAGGCCTCGAACCGGGTCACGGCGCCGGTCAGCGCCGCCTGCATCGCGTCGTTCAGCATCCGGTCCGCCTCGGGCGGCCACATCGACGGCCAGGGCCGCTGATCGACGCTGGCGAAATCGTCGATCTCCATCGCGCACAACCCGTTGCCGTTCATGAAGATCAGCCGCCCCTCGGGGTCCAGCAGCTTGATGCAATCCGGCGAGGCATCCAGAACCGACAGCGCGAATCCCGCTTCGGACCCGGCCAGCAGGTCGATCGCGCGCAAATTCGGATCGGTTGGAACCATGGATGAACCCGACAGTGACGCGGGCCTGTCCCGGCCCGCCGCTTGACGTCCCGCTTGGCCCTCCGGCCCGGTCACGTCAAGGACCAATCCGGACGGCACAGAAAGGTCAGCCAAGGCCCGCCGCGTCGCGCAAGGGACATGTGCGGGCCAGATCGCGCGCCTGATGCGACACGCCCCGCGCCAGCGGCAGCAGGTCGGCCTGCAGTGCGTGATAGATGTCGGGCTTGCCCCGGAACTGCGTCGCGGCCGGGCGGTCGTCATCGCCCAGCTCGGGGAACCACCCGCCGCGGGCATGGTCGATCAGACGCCCGTCCGCGAAGGCCCACAGGCGGCGGTACCAGTCGCCGTCGCCGGGTCGGGGGTCCAGCTTGATCAGGGCCGCCAGCGCGCCGATCGCCTCGGTCACCGGCCACCAATAGCGCGCCGAATTGTCCACGCGACCGTCGCGCAGCGTGTAGGCCAGCCCGCCCCGGTCGGCCCAGGCATCCGCCAGCGCCGTATCGACCAGCGCACGCGCCTGCGCGACCGCGCCTGTGTCGGGGCGCCCGGCCAGATCCCACCAGTACAGCAGCAGGCGCGCCATCTCGAAGCTGTGGCCCGGCGTGGTGCCGGCAGGGCGGAACATCGGGTTGCCGGCATAGGCATGGTCGGGCCGCCAGCGGTCGTCGTAATGTTCCGGGATGCGCCAGCCATGCACCGCCGCCTGCCCCGCGATGAAGAAATCCAGGATCCGCCCGGCACGGTCCAGATGGACGGGCGCGCCGGTCGCCTCGAACGCGGCTAGCAGCGCCTCGACCCCGTGCATGTTGGCGTTCATGCCGCGATAGGTCGAGAACGCCTGCCAGTCGCGCGTGAACTCGTCGCGGAACAGTCCCGCGTCGTGGTCCCAATAGTGGCGGTCCAGCACCTGCGTGATGTCGGCCAGCAGGCGATCCGCATCCGGGTGCCCGATCATCTTGGCGCTGGACGCGGCCAGCAGCACGAAGACATGGCCATAGGCCAGCTTGGGCCCTTCGACCGGCGCGGTGCCGTCCACGGCCCACAGATAGCCGCCGTGATCGGTGTCGCGATGCGCGCGCCACAGCCAGTCCATGCCCTGATCCACGATCCCCGCGCGGTCCGGTCGTCCGGCCATCTGCGCCAGCGCATAGGAATGGACCAGCCGCGTGGTCGTGTGCAGCTCCTGCACCGTGCCCGGCAGAGGGGTGCCGTCCAGGTCCAGCACATGAAAGCCGCCCTCGGGCCGGATGCTGGCATCGAAGAAGTCCAGCGCCCGGTGCGCGTCTCGCGCCAGAAAGGCGCGGTGATCGGTGTCGTCAAGCACGCTCATGGCCATCCCCTCAGCGTTTGCGCAGCGCGTCGGCCAGGGCCGAACCGAATGCGCCCGCCCCCTTGGGCGCGGCCTGCGCCGCACGGGGCGCGGGTTTCGCGGTCTCGCGCGCGGGGCGGTCGGCGGGGGCGTTGTCCTTGCGCATGGTCAGGCCGATGCGCTTGCGGGCCACGTCCACCTCGGTCACGCGGACGCGGACTACGTCGCCGGCCTTGACCACCTCGTGGGGGTCCTTCACGAAGCGGTCGGCCAGTTGGCTGACATGGACCAGCCCGTCCTGATGCACCCCGATATCGACGAAGGCGCCAAAGGCCGCGACGTTCGTCACCGTCCCCTCCAGTGACATGCCGGGGCGCAGGTCGCCGATCGCCTCGACGCCGTCGGCAAAGGTCGCGGTGACGAAACCGGGGCGCGGGTCGCGGCCGGGCTTCTCAAGCTCCGACAGGATGTCGCGCACGGTGGGCAGGCCGAAATCCTCGGTGACGAAATCCTGCGCCCGCACCGACTTCAGCGTCGTGCTGTCGCCCATCAGCGACCTCAGATCACGCCCGCAGGCAGCCACGATCTTGCGCGCGACGCCGTAAGCTTCGGGATGGACGGCCGATGCGTCCAGCGGTTCGGACCCTTGAACGCGCAGGAACCCCGCGCATTGCTGGAACGCCTTGGGGCCCAGACCCGCGACCTTCTTCAACGCGGCGCGGGACGGGAAGGCGCCGGTCGCATCGCGATGCGCGACGATGGCCTGCGCCAGCGACGGCCCCAGTCCCGCGACATGGGTGAGCAGCGCCGCAGAGGCCGTGTTAAGATCGACGCCCACCGCGTTCACGGCATCCTCGACCACGGCCTCCAGCGATTTTGCCAGCTGTCGTTGGTCCACGTCATGCTGGTATTGCCCCACGCCGATGGACTGCGGCGGCACCTTGACCAGTTCGGCCAGCGGGTCCTGCAACCGGCGCGCGATGCTGACCGCGCCGCGCAGGGAGACGTCCAGGCCGGGAAACTCCTTCGCGGCCAGTTCGGACGCGGAGTAGACCGAGGCCCCGGCCTCGGACACGATCACCTTGGTCGGCGCCTTGATCCCCTTGGGCAGGCGCTTCAGCACATCAGCGACCAGACGCTCGCTCTCGCGGCTGGCGGTGCCGTTGCCGATGGCGATCAGGTCGACGCCATGCCTGGCGATCAGCGCCGCCAGAGTGGCCTCGGCCCCGCGCAGGTCGTTCTTGGGCTGGAACGGATAGATGGTCGCGGTGTCCAACAGCTTGCCGGTGCCGTCCACGACCGCGATCTTGCAGCCGGTGCGGATGCCGGGGTCCAGCCCCAAGGTCGCGCGCGGCCCGGCGGGTGCCGCCAGCAGCAGGTCGCGCAGGTTGCGGGCAAAGACCTGGATCGCCTCGGCATGGGCACGGGCGCGCAATTCGGTCAGCAGATCGATATACATCGTGTTCGACAGCCGTACCCGCCAGGCCCAGCCCGCGACGCCGCGCAGCCAGTCGGCGCCCGGCCCCTGTCCGACCGCGCCCAGACCCCGCGCCACGATCCCCTCGGCCCGCGCGGTGCCGGTGTCCGGTTCGGGGGCGATGTCGATGGTCACGACCTCCTCCTTGGCGGCGCGCAGGATGGCCAGCGCGCGGTGGCCCGGAATGCCCGACCAGGTTTCCGAATGCGCGAAATAGTCGCTGAACTTGGCGCCCGCCTCCTCCTTGCCGGCCACCACGCGGGCGGCGATCACCGCATTGCCGCGCATGAACTCGCGCAGCGGGCCCAGAACCTCGGCATTTTCCGACAGTTCCTCGACCAGGATGTCGCGGGCGCCGTCCAGCGCGGCCTTGGCCGTCTCGACCGCGCCCGTCACATAGGTGGGCGCAAGGGTCGCCGGATCGCGCGACGGATCGGCCTGGATCGCGCGCAGCAGCGGCTCCAGACCGTTTTCGCGCGCGATCATCGCCTTGGTCCGGCGCTTGGGCTTGAAGGGCAGATAGATGTCCTCCAGCGCGGCCTTGGTCTCGGCCGCGCCGATGGCACGGGACAGATCGTCGGTCAGCTTGCGCTGGTCGCGGATCGATCCCAGGATCGCCGTGCGCCGCGCCTCCATCTCTCGCAGATAGGACAGGCGGTCGGCCAGGGTCCGCAGCTGCGTGTCGTCCAGGCCCCCCGTCACCTCCTTGCGGTAACGTGCGACAAAGGGAACCGTCGCGCCCCCGTCCAGCAGGTCGGAGGCGGCCGTGACCTGCGCGGGGCTGGCGCCGATCTCTGTCGCGATCTGGCGGGCGATGCGGGTGGCGGTCTGGGCAGAGATGTCCATGCGTGGGGGCCTTGTCGTCCGTGGGTCTTGCGCCCCGGTCTAGCCGCTTGCAGCGGTCTCGCCAAGCGGGGCGTCCTGGGCCAGTTCGGGCATGCGCAGGACCTCTCCGGCGACCGTCTTGCCGACGACACTGTCGCGCACCGCCTTGCGCAGCGCAGCGGACCGTTTCAGCAGGCGGCGGAACCCGGCCTCGTCCAGTACCAACAGCGTGCTGGGGGTGATCGCTCGGACCTCCGCCTTGCGGATGCGGCGGGTCAGCACGCCCATCTGGCCGAACATCTCTCCGCGGCCAAGGCGCGCGGTCTGGCCCGCGACCTCCTGCTCGACCGCGCCCGAAGCCACGAAGAAGACCGACCGCGCGGGCGTGTCCTTGCGGGTAATCACATGGCCCGCATTGACGTAACGCGTGCGGATCTCTCGGCTCAGGCGCTTCAGTTCGGAATCGTCCAGATCGGCGAACAGCGGGAATTGCCGCACGACCTGGTTCTTGCGCAGGGCCAGGTCCAGCTTGGGGCGGCCTTCGGACTGCTGGCGCCGCTGGCGGACATCGTCCATCAGCTGGATGTGCACCTCGGCGCCGATCAGGCCGTCGTCGCGCAGGGCGTTGTACTCGCGCTCCTCCAGCCGCAGGGCTGTGCGGCGGATGAAGCGGCGCTCCAGCTCCTCGGCATAGCCGGGAAACTGCAGGCGCAGACCCTCCAGGGCGGTCTCCACCGCCTCGATCCGCCGCTGCAGCAATTCGTGCAGCAGTTCGGCCACGCGCCGGCCGTGAATGCGCCGGATGCGCCGGTCGATGAACCCGTGAAGATCCCGCAGGATCAGACGCTTGCCCAGCAACATCTCGAACCGGTCCGCGGTCATGCGGGCCAGCGGGCCGGCCACGCCGATGCGGTTGCGCAGGAAGGCCGCGAACCGGAACGCCGGGCCATAGCGCAGATTGCGCCGGGCCGCGCGCTGATAGCCGGTGCGCCCGCCGGAACGCGCGCCCTCGATGACCCGGTCGGCGTCGAACAGCGCCTGCTCCGACAGTCGCGCCGAGATCGCCCGCTCGCGGAACCGCTGGACGATCATCTCGCGCTCGTGCGCGGCCAGGGCGATCAGGCCCAACGTGATGCGGTCGCGGTCCAGGATCTCGGCATTGTCCTCGGCCTCGGCGGCCTCGACGGCATTGTCCAGCCGAGCGGCAAAGCGCTTGGCTTCGGAACGTACCGTCTCTCGGGTCAGGTCATAGTTCTCGGTGACCGAGGCGACGCCCTCGCGCACCGACTGCAGCGCCACGGCGACGACCTGGTTCGACAGCGCCCGGTCCAGCGGCGACAGCTTGTCCAGCCCCAGAAGGGCAATGACGCCGCGCAGCGTGGTGCCCTGCACGATCAGCGTGAACAGGGTGAAGCCGGTGGCCAGGATGCCGACGATGCGCTTCGTTTCGACCGGCACGCGCAGGTTCTCGGTCACCGCCAGGGCCAGCGCCAGGGTCACCGCGCCGCGCAGTCCGCCCCACATGATCGCCACGCGATAGGGTCGCTGGATCTTGGGCGACAGGCGCAGCGTGGTCAGCATCGGCAGCAGCACGAACAGGATCAGCGCCCGCGCGACGAAGGCCGCGACCACCACCACGCTGACCAGGAACAGATCGTTCAGCCGCACCTCGCCCAGCAGGCGCGGGATCAGCAGCGCCGCCAAGATGAAGATCAGCGCCCCGGCCCAATGCGCCAGCAGGCCCCAGACCTCCTTGAGGTTGACCCAGAATTCAGGCGCCAGGCGGCCCGGACCCATCAGGTTCAGCGTCAGGCCGGACACCACGACCGCGATCACGCCCGACGCGCCCAGCAGCTGTTCCGCGCCGATGTAGGCCAGGTATGGGACCGCGACCGAGACGGATATCTGCGCCGTCTCGAACCGCCCGAACAGGCTCATCAACGCCAGCGCGATCCGCGCGACCAGCCATCCGGCCAGCACGCCGCCCACGATCAGGCCGGGGAACTGGCCCAGGGCCTCGCCCAGCTGCGGGTTCGGGACGCCCAGCATGACATAGGTCAGGAACAAGCCGAACAGCGCGATGGCGGCGGCGTCGTTCAACAGCGACTCGCCCTCGACGATGCGGGACAGGCGCTTGGGCGCGGACAGGCTGCGGAAGATGCTGACGACCGCCGAGGGGTCGGTGGTCGACACGATCGCCCCGATCAGCAGGCCCACCATCAGCGGCAGCCCCCCGATCCAGTGCAGCGCGAAACCGATGGTCAGGGTCGCCGCCACCACGGCCACCACGGCCAGCGTCAGGATCGGCACCCAGTCATCCATCATCCGCCGGATGTTCATCTCCAGCGTCGCCTGAAAGATCAGCGTCGGCAGGAAGACGTACATGAACACGCTGGACCGGATCGGCAGCGACAGGATGCCGACCGCCACCGGATTTAGCGTCTCTGTCACGTTGGTGCGTAGCAGGAACAGGGCGCCGCCGCCGATCAGGATACCCACCGCCGCCAGCATCACGCTGAACGGAAGGCGCAGGCGTGCGGCCAGGGGTTCCGCCGCTGCGATCAGCAGGAACAGCACCGCGGTAAAGGCAGTCAGCAACATGATATCCATGGCTTTCTGGATAGTCGCGGACCGACCGACATGGAAGGCCAACCCCGCCGCCCGCGCGCGTTTTTCCGCGCCGGTGACGGCGATGTGACGACGCGGCAGGCGGCCTTGAAATCGGGTCGCGTCACGCACAGCTGAAGGCCCGTGGGGCGCAGGGCGCCCCGCACTGACATTCCGGGCCGGACGGCCCCACAAGCAAGATCAAGAAAGGAGGACCCGCATGTCCTCGATGTTCGAACCCGTGACCCTGGGGGCGGTGACGCTGCGCAACCGGATCGTGATGGCCCCGCTGACCCGGTCGCGGGCGGGCGATGCACGCGTGCCCAACGACCTGATGGTCGAATACTATCGCCAGCGCGCCGGCGCCGGTCTGATCCTGTCCGAAGCGACCAGCATCATGCCGATGGGCGTGGGATACGAGGCGACGCCCGGCATCTGGAACGACGACCAGATCGCCGGCTGGTCGAAGGTGACCCAGGCCGTGCACGAACGCGACGGCCTGATCTACCTGCAGCTGTGGCATGTGGGCCGCATTTCCGACCCGCAGCTGCTGGGCGGGCAGCTGCCGGTGGCGCCGTCGTCGATCCAGCCGGACGGGCATGTCAGCCTGCTGCGTCCCAAGCGTGCCTATGTCACGCCCCGCGCCCTGACCACCGAGGAGATCCCCGGCATCGTCGAGGCCTATCGTCAGGCGGCCGAGAACGCGCGCCACGCGGGCTTTGACGGGGTCGAGATCCACGCCGCGAACGGCTATCTGATCGACCAGTTCCTGCAGGACCGCAGCAACACCCGCACCGACCAGTATGGCGGCGACATCCAGAACCGCGTCCGCTTCCTGAACGAGATCACCGATGCGGTGGTCGGCGTCTGGGGCGGCGACCGGGTCGGTGCCCACCTGGCGCCCCGCGGCGACAGCCATGACATGGGCGACAGCGATGCCCGCGCGCTGTTCACGCAGGTCGCCCGCGACATGCGCGCGCGCGGCGTGGCCTTCCTGTGCCTGCGCGAACGCGTGGCCGAGGACAGCCTGCTGGACGCCATCCGCGACGCCTTCGGCGGCCCGGTCATCGCGAACGAGGGCCTGACCCGCGAAAGCGCCGAGGCCCTGCTGGCCGAGGGTCGCGCCGATGCCGTGGCCTTCGGGCGCGATTTCATCGCGACGCCGGACCTGCCCGAACGGTTCCGTCGCGGCCTGCCGCTGAACGACCAGGACCCGGCCACATTCTATGCAGGCGGCGCCGAGGGATACACCGACTATCCCACCGCCTCCGACATCGCCGCGGAATGATCCGGCGTCACGCATGACAAAGGGGGCGGCCCATCGGACCGCCCCCTTTTTGCAACGCTGACGACGATCAGCTGTCGTCGCGGCTGGACCGCATGGCCGCGTCACCGGCCGACGGCAGCAGCGTGACGGACACGACATCGTCGGCCATCAGGTTGCGCTGGCCCAGTTCGCGGGCGGTGAACAGATCACCTGCGCGACGTTCGACCTTGACCTGCGCCATGGGCGCGGGCGCGAAATCGGGGCGTTCGCTCATGCCCGCCAGGCCGGCGGCGGCGGGCAGTGCGGACAGCGCCATCAGGGCGGCGGTGGTGGCGGCGGCAACAAGACGTTTCATCATGTCTCTCCTGGGTGTCATGTGGGTGGACCGTGTCGATCCATGCTTACAGACACGCCGGAAACCGACTTTCGTGACACCCTGTCACCAAACCGTGTTGTCCCGTGTGGTCGTCGTGATCGCATGAGAAAGGGGCGGCCCCGCAGGACCGCCCCCCGATCTGATCCGCGGACGGGATCAGCAGCTGTAATACATCGCGTATTCGATGGGATGGGGGGTATGCTCGTAGGCATAGACCTCTTCCCACTTCAGCGCGATATAGCCTTCCAGCTGGTCGCGGGTGAACACGTCGCCCTGCAGCAGGAAGTCCATGTCCTTCTCCAGTTCCTCCAGCGCCTCGCGCAAGGATCCGCAGACGGTCGGGATTTCGGCCAGCTCTTCGGGCGGCAGATCGTAGAGATCCTTGTCCGAGGCCGGGCCCGGATCGATCTTGTTCTTGATGCCGTCCAGGCCCGCCATCAGCAGCGCCGCAAAGCACAGGTACGGGTTGGCCGAGGGGTCGGGGAAACGCGCTTCGACGCGCTTGGCCTTGGGGCTCTCCGTCCACGGGATCCGGACGCAGCCCGAGCGGTTGCGGGCCGAGAACGCGCGCAGCACGGGGGCCTCGAAGCCCGGGATCAGGCGCTTGTAGCTGTTGGTCGACGGGTTGGTCAGCGCGTTCAGCGCCTTGGCATGCTTCAGGATGCCGCCGATGAAGTACAGCGCCTCCTGCGACAGGTCCGCATATTTGTCACCCGAGAACAGCGGCTTGCCGTCCTTCCAGATCGACATGTTGACGTGCATCCCCGACCCGTTGTCGCCCTTCATGGGCTTGGGCATGAATGTGACCGACTTGCCATAGGCATGGGCCACGTTGTGGATGACATACTTGTATTTCTGGATGTTGTCGGCCTGCTCGACCAGACCACCGAAGATCAGACCCAGCTCGTGCTGGCAGGTCGCGACCTCGTGGTGGTGCTTGTCGACGCGCATGCCCATGCGCTTCATGGTGGACAGCATCTCGCCGCGGATATCCTGGGCGGTGTCGACGGGGTTGACCGGGAAATAGCCGCCCTTGTGGGCCGCGCGGTGACCGGTGTTGCCCATCTCGTATTCGGTGTCGGTGTTCCAGGCGGCGTCGGCCGCGTCGATCTGGAACGACACCTTCTGCGGCGTCACCGAATAGCGCACGTCGTCGAAGATGAAGAATTCGGCCTCGGGTCCGAAATAGGCCGCATCACCGATGCCCGACGCCTTCAGATAGGCCTCGGCCTTGGCGGCGGTGCCGCGCGGGTCGCGCGAATAGGGCTCGTTCGTGTCGGGCTCGACCACGTTGCAATGCACGCACAGCGTCTTTTCGGCATAGAACGGATCGATATAGACCGAGGCGGGGTCCAGGATCAGCTTCATGTCCGACTGGTCGATCGACTTCCAGCCCGCGATCGAGCTGCCGTCGAACATGAAGCCTTCCTCGAAGAAGTCCTCGTCGACCAGGTCGCGGTCCAGCGTCACGTGCTGCAGCTTGCCCTTGGGGTCGGTGAAGCGAACGTCGACATAGGCGACATCCTCGTCCTCGATCAGCTTCAAGACATCCTTGATTTGCATCTCTTCCCTTTCTTCGTAGATGCGGCCCGGCGGCCTGGGCCTGCCGGGCGCGAAGGCCTGTGTAACTTCGGTCGATCAGACGGCGTCGTCGCCCGTCTCTCCGGTCCGGATGCGGATCGCCTGTTCGACGGGCAAGACGAAGATCTTGCCGTCGCCGATCTTCTCGGTGCGCGCGGCAGCGACGATCGCCTCGATGGCGGCATCGACCTGATCGTCGGGCAGCACCATCTCGATCTTCACCTTGGGCAGGAAGTCGACGACATATTCAGCGCCGCGATACAGTTCGGTATGGCCCTTCTGACGACCGAAACCCTTGACCTCGGTCACGGAAAGACCCTGCACGCCGACTTCCTGCAGCGCCTCTTTGACATCGTCCAGCTTGAACGGCTTGATGATCGCCTCGATCTTCTTCATCGCAATAGACCCTTCCTCGCGGCTTGCCTGAAGACTGATTGGCGCGTTTGATGAACCGCGTAAATGCAGCAGCATGATCTTGGAAGCCCCCAAGCCGTTTGTCCGGCTCGTATGCCTAATATTTCACCATTCAGCCCAAGGATTAATCATTGACCATGATGGAAGGCAGTGAAATCGTCACCGTCGCTCAAATGCGCGCCATCGAATCCGCGGCGATAGGCAGCGGCGTGACGTCCGGGCTGAACCTGATGACCCGCGCGGGACGCGCCGTCGCGGGCCAGATCCGCCTGCGCTGGCCGAGTCCGGGGCGGGCGGTCGTCCTGTGCGGGCCGGGCGCGAATGGCGGCGACGGCTTTGTCGTGGCGCGCGCGCTGGCGCAGGCGGGTTGGCGGGTCGATGTGCTGGGCGCGGCCCCGCGACCGGGCTCCGACGCGGCGGCGGCGCGGGCGCAATGGCCCGGGCCGGTCCTGCCGCTGACCCGCGCGGCGCTCTGCGCCCTGCCCGATGCCGATGTCTATGTCGACGCGATCTTCGGCACCGGCCTGACCCGCCCGCCCGAGGGCGAGGTCGCGGCCCTGCTGCGCCATCTGGGCGGCGAGGGCGGCGACGCGGCCTTCTATCGCCCGCGCCTTGTCGCGGTGGATGCGCCAAGCGGTCTGTGCCTGGACAGCGGCGTGATTCTGGGCTCGGGGCGCGCGGCCCCGCCCTGGCACGCGCTGCGCGTCGCGATGACCGTGACCTTCGACAGCCCCAAGCCCGGCCACCTGCTGGAGCATGGCCCGCTGACCTGCGGGCAGCTGGTCGTGGCCGATATCGGGTTGGAGCCGTTCCGCGTCCAGGGCGGGCGCGGCCTGCGCCCGGCGCTGATGACCGCGCTCTGGCCGCGCTTCGATCTGGCCGACCGGCGCCGCCCGCAGGGGCCGGGCGGCGAAGGGCCCTGGCTGCGCAAGCAGCAATCCGAGGGCGGGCACAAATACGCGCATGGCGCGGCGCTGATCGTGGCGGGGGGCGCGGTGTCGGGCGGCGCGGCGCGGCTGGCGGCACGCGCCGCGCTGCGCGTCGGCGCGGGACTGGTGACGCTGGCGCCCCCTGCGGCGGCGATGGCCGAACACGCCCTTCCCCCCGACGCGCTGATGCGGCGCACGGTCGACGATGCGGATGCCCTGGCAAAGCTGGCGTCCGACCGCCGCGGGATGGCGTTGTGCATCGGTCCGGGCTGCGGCGTCACGCGAGCAGCGGCGCTGCTGGAGGCCGTGCGGGCTGCGGCGCGGCCGGCGGTCCTGGACGCGGATGCGCTGACCGCGTTGGCCAAGGCACCGGGCGCCCTGCCACCGGATTGCGTGCTGACCCCGCATGGCGGCGAATTCGCCCGGCTGTTCCCCGATCTTGCCGACCAGCTGTCCACCGACGCACCCTCCCGCCCCAAACCCGCGATCCTGCGCGAGGCGGCGCGGCGCATCGGCGCGGTGATCGTGTTTAAGGGGCCGGACACGGTCATCGCCGACCCGCAAGGACAGGTGGCGATCCATTCGGACCCGCAAATTCCCTGGCTTGCCACCGCCGGATCGGGGGATGTTCTGGCGGGGATCATCACCGGCCTGCTGGCGCGAGGCCTGCCGGCATTCGATGCAGCCTGCCTTGGAGTACGCCTGCACGGGGCGGTCGCACGCCGGCATGGGCCGGGGCTGATCGCGGACGATCTGATCGACGGGCTGGCCCCCGTCATTGCCGAATGGGGCGGGTGATTTTTCCCCTCGCACTGCCCGCAGCCATTTGCTAGATCGCGGACAGCGCGGGTATGGCGAAATTGGCAGACGCACCAGATTTAGGTTCTGGCGCCGCAAGGCGTGGGGGTTCAAGTCCCTCTACCCGCACCACCACCGATCGATCGTTCAGCCTTCGGCCGGCGTGGTCAGGCCCAGTTCCGCCATCAGCTCCGGTTCCAGCACGTTGATCTCGGCCGGCGGGGTGCGCAGGGCATAGGTCATCAGCCGCAGATCGACCCCCATCTGCACCAGGTAATCCATCACCCCCGCCTGCGCGCGCTGCAGGTCGCTGACTGCCATGAAGGCGGGCAGGATCGTGTTCTGGCCGAAATAATGCTGGTGGACCCCCACCACGCCGCCCGCGGCCACCTGCCGCGTGGCGCCGCCCGCCAGGATATAGGGGCAGGCCGACAGGCAGACCGCCCCGTCGCCCACGCGGGTCGCATAGCCCGCCGCGCGGATCGTGCGCCCGATGGCTAGCGCGTCGGACACCGATCCGCCCGAACTGTCCAACGTCACCTGCGTCGCCGTCGGGCGTGTCCGGTCCAGCCAGGCGGCAAAGCGGTCCGCATCGCCCGGCGCGATCTGGCCCGCGATGGTGATCGCGTCATCGGCCTGATCGAATTCCAGCGCCTCGGGCATGGCGCGCATGGCGGGACCGCCCGGCTGCGACGGGTCCGACGGGCGCAGGTCGGGGCGATAGGGGCGCACGCTTGGCCCCTGTGCGGGCGGGGCGTACAACCCCGGCGCGGCCGATCCCGGTGCGCGCATCAGGTCCAGGCCGACGATGGCGCCCGCCAACAGCACCTGCGACACCAACACGGCCCGCACCACCTTGTGCGGGGAGGAGAACAGCCCCATCGGCTAGCCCTCGCGCCGCGGAGTGTCGGCGGCGGGCGGCGGTGCGGCATCGATCTGACGCAGCAGGTCAGAGGCCGCAAGCGCCGCACGCAGCTCTCCGACTGTCATGCGTTCGTCGCTGTGCCCCTCTCCGCGGCCGGATCGGATCGCGGCCTGCACGACCATGATGATGAAGACCAGCACCGCGGGCAGCAGGTCGATGGCGATGGCGCCTGCCCATGCGGGAACGAAGTTGCCGGCATAGGCGATGACCGCGTCCGCGGCCGACATGGGCGTATAGAGGGCCTCGTCCACCTGCGGCAGGGACATCACCTCTGTCGCGGCCTGCGCCAGGGTGGTGGCGCGCTGTTCGACCAGCGACAGGACAGAGGTGATGGTGCTGGACTGGCCCGCGCGCGTGGCCTCGGTGCTGCCGTCCAGTTCGGGCAGCACGACCGCATCGGCCAAGTCCTGCGCGGCGCGTCCGACCAGCGGCGCCGGGTTCAACTGGCGCAGCTGCGTGATCAGACCGGCCAGCTGGACGGCGTCTTCGGAAAAGCGGACCGTGCGATCCTCCAGCGGTCCCGGCTCGACCGAGGTGCCGCGCATCCGGGACAGGATGGTGTTCCCCTGCGCAAAGGTTTCCTCGATGGGGGCTTCGGCGGCCAGCAACTGGTCCTCCAGCGCCTGCAGTTCGGCGCCCTTCTGGGTCAGTACCCGAAAGACCGCGCCGCGACCGGAAAAGCCGGACAGGGTGCCGCCCGCCTCCTGCTCGGACAGGTCCGCAAAGCTTTGCCGCACCCGGGCCACGTCGCGCGACAGCGCCTGCCCCGCCACCGCGTTTGCATGCGCGCGTTCCAGCGAGGTCTGATAGGTCTGCACGGTGGCCGCCATGTGCGTCTCGACCGCGGCCGTCCCTGCCAGTGCGGCGGCGTTCAGCCAGGACGACATCGCGACGATCGCCACCGAACCAAGCGCCATCGTCAGCAGCAGGCCAACCCGCGATGCGGCCGAGCGGACCGCCGGCAACAGCCGCAGCATGTAGGACCAGAAGACGAAGATGCCCACCGACACCGCGATGGAATAGGCCAGCGCCGCAAAGGTCGTCCACAGGCCCGGATCGTCCAGCAGCGTCCGCACCCCAAGATAGGTATAGATGCCCGATGCGGCCGACAGCACCCCAAGCGCGGTCGAGGTGAAACTGTCCAGCCAGTCCAGGTGCCGCTCCAACTCTCGGGCATAGCGGTCGCCGACGCGGTCATGGCTGCGGTCTGGGACGGGGGCGGCGTTGGGGTCGTGGGCCATGCGGTCTCCGGGTGGCGCTGAGGGACTGGCCCCAGATAACCGCAGATTGCCCGCATTCTCAGCCCCTTGCGGCCGATTGCCGGTCACGCTTTCGGCATGACCACGATGGGCATGGCGGCATCGGGGATGCGGGCGAACCCCTCGTCGGGCAGGACCTGGTCGCAGCCGGGTCGTGCGGACTTCAGCCGGGCGCGGTCCAGGACCCGGATCTCTCCGCGCCCCATCTCGACGATGCCTTCGGCGCGCAGTTGCGACAGCGTCTTGTTGACGGTCTGGCGCGAGCATCCGGCGATCGCCGCCAGATCGGTCTGGCTCAGCTGGATCCGCGGAGATTCGGCGCTGGTCATGGTCAACAGGTTGATCCGGATGCGATCTTCGGCGGCATAGAACATCGCGACCGAGTGCTGGCGGTTGTCCCGCGTCAGGCGGTCGTGAAAGATCTTGGCAAAGTTGCGCATCAGCAGGTCGGCCGGAACGTGTCGCAGGATCATTGCCGCATCCAGCAGCATCACCGTCGTGTCCGGCAGCGTGGTGCAGCTTGCCGCGCAGGTCCGGCCGGAAAACTGCTCGACCTCTCCCAGCACCTCGCCGGGAACGGCAAGATGGGCCATCACGCGATTTCCGTTGATGTCCAGATAGTTGACCTCGATCCGGCCCTTGATGATCAGATAGATCCAGTCGGCAGGCTCGCCTTGGCGCAGGATGTCCCTGGGGCGACGGATATGAACGAGGGCAGCTTCAGCCACCAGGGCCGCCAGCTGAGGCTTGTCCAGATCGGCGATCAGCGCAGGCTTCAGGCGCGTCAGGATCGACAGCAGGTCGGGGATCTGGACAGGTGCCCTGCCCTTGGCCGAAGTCGTCCGTGGGGTAACTGCCTGCATGTCCCCTGCCCGATTATCGATGCAGGACCAAGTATATCGACATGACCGCGCAGGAACAGAGGTTTTCGTATGGTCAACCAAGGTCCACGCACACGGCGGTGGCGGATCAAGTGTGCCATCACTGGTTACAGTCCACGAGGTACCACACTCTCGACCCGCATCACCGGTTTATTGGACAGTTCATTGCGGAACTGTCGGCAGGGCGACACAAGTCTTGTTAGCGCACGAAAAATTTCGGGAATGCACAGGAAACAGGCGACGGGATGCCGGTTGATCCTAGATGATTGTCGCTCGCCCGCGCCCCGCCCCCTTGGATAGGTAGAGGGCCTTGTCCGCCATCGCCAGTACCTGCTCCGGCTGGTCCGGACCGCCGGGATGCCAGACCAGGATGCCCAGGCTGGCCGAAACCTGCAGATCGGTCAGTTCCGGCGGCGACAGCGCCCGGATCGCCACGATGATCCGGTCGGCAAGCTGCTGCAGGGCGGCCCGCGATGTCATGCCCCGCAGGATCAGGACGAATTCGTCACCCCCTATCCGCGCCGCCGTGTCGGCCTTGCGGATATGGCTGCGCAGGACCGCACCGACCGCCCGCAACAGGTCGTCCCCCGCCTGGTGCCCCAGCTGGTCGTTGACCTGCTTGAAATGGTCCAGATCCAGATGCGCGATAGCAAAGGGATGCGCGACCTCGTCCGCGAAATCGGCCGTGCGCAGCGACAGGGACAGCGCGATCTCCAGCCCGCGGCGATTCTGCAGGCCGGTGAGCGGATCGGTCTGCGCCTGCAGCAGGGCCAGTTCGCGCGATTGCGCCAACTGGGTATTAAAGCGCGATAGTTCGGTCAGGACGCCGCGGTTGGCCTCGTGCAGGAACAGCAGTTCCATTGCCAGTTCTGAGGGCGCAAAATCGTCATCCGTCAGCCCCGCAGCACGAATCGCACGATGAAGGCCAATGCCGAAACCCAGATTGACCAGCAGCGTCCCATCATCGACCTGAACGCCATGGCCGCGCAGGACCAGGTCGCGCGACTGGACCACGCGCAGGAACAGGCGGCGGCGGTGTTCGACTGCGGTGCGGATCGCCTGCAGCGGACAGGGCCCCTGCCCCGCGCGCCCGCTGACCAACCGGTCCGCCAGCCCGTCTGCCAGGTCGGGGATCAGCTTGGACAGCGTCGGCCCGACGGACAGGACCTTGCCGCAGGCCGACAGCCACAAGTGCATGGGCAGCAGCTGCCCAAGCGCCTGGGCGGACATGGTCGGGCCCGTCACGACGACACCGCGCCGCTCAGCTGCGCGCCCTGCAGGCTGAAGATGCGGCCCTCGAAGAACTGTTCGTCCCAGATGTCGATACGGATGGACAGCCCCTCGACCGAGATGAGGCACAGCGCGCCGTAATCGTCAGCCATACCGCGGATCAGCCCGACCAGAAGATGCTGCCACACCGGGTCGGGTTCCAGCATAACCAGCCAGACGGACTGATCCTCCGCCTCGACCTGCAGGCGCGGAACCTCCAGGTCGGGCAGGACCAGATGCGCGCGACCGGGCAGCTCCTCAAGACGCAGCAGGAAATCCTTGAAGTCGCGGCCCGAAAACCGCAGCAGGCGCCGCACAGGCTCGATGCGCGTCATCCATCCGCCCAGATCCTCGAACATCTCGGGCAGCGGTTTCGACAGGCGGAACGCGGCGCGTTCCAGCGCACCCGTCCCGAACCCGGCACCAAGCGGCGCCAGTCGACCGACGGCCACGGCCTCCTCGTCGGCGACGGACTGGACCAGGTCTTCACCATACGTGGCGCGGAGGAATTCTTCGATCGCGCGATTGATCAGACTTTTCATGCCCACCTCGATTCGAACCGAAACTAGCGGCAGGGCGTAAACAAATCGGAAAGCGCCGATGGAAAAAGGTCTAGTCGGCCTCCCAGCCATAGCTGCCCGGCCCCGACAGGGCCGTGCGAGCCGTCATGATGTCGCCCGGACGCACGCCAAGGCTGTCGGCAAAGCTGCACAGGCGGTCATCGTCCTCAACTAGGAAATCAAGCAGGAACAGGGCGATGTCGGGACGGCTGGCGAAATTGCGGATATCGGCGGGCTGCAGGCCGGCGGCCTCCATGAACTGCGCCAGATCCTGCGGCCGATCGGCCAACAGGATCAGCGTCTGCGTCGCCAGATCGGCGGCCTGCTGGGCCGAATACGCCATTTTTCCATCCGTATCGCAATTTCGTGAGCTGGCCTGCACCAGAAACTCTTTGTTAAGCATTTTAGGTGAAATTGAAATGAAGATGTCGGATTTCTGGATAGATCGATGACGGCACGTATCATGGTTGCAGATGGCATAGCGACGGCGCGGATCACGTTGAAGGTCCGGCTGTCCGCCGTGCGCTATGACGTGGCCGCGGTCGCCTCGGCCGCGCAGCTGATGCAGGAACTGGACGCGGCCCTGCCTGACCTGATCATCCTGGGAAACTTCCCCGAGGGATCGGCCATCGACATCTGCGGGCGGCTGTCGCGCGATCCGCGGCTGGCGGATATCCCGGTGCTGATGCTGGTCCGGCCCGAACAGCGGCTGGCCGCGCTGCAGGCGGGGGCAACCGCGACGCTTGAACCCGACGTCGACGACCAGATGCTGATGGCGCGGATCCGAAACATTCTGCGCCAGTCGGATGCCCCGCAGGCCAGCCAGATGGGCATGGCCGAGGCACCGGCCGGTTTCGTCCATGCCGATCGTCCATTGATCGTGCTCATCGCGGACAGCCAGACCCGTGCGCGGCGCTGGCGGCAGATGCTGTCCGAACGTATGCCCTGCAGGTTCGAGATCCGCGATCCTGACGAGGCGCTGGGCGCCGCATCCGCGGGGCGGACGGCGGACTTGTACTTGATCTCGGCCGATATCCGCGAGCGTGGTGACGGGCTGCGCCTGCTGTCCGAACTGCGGTCTCGTCAGGGGTCTCGGGATGCGGGCTTCGTCATCGCCATCGGGCCTGACCGGGCCGAGCTGTCGGCCATCGCCCTGGATCTTGGGGCGGGTGACGTGATGCCGGACGCGCTGTGCACCGCTGCGACGGCCGAGGCCGCGGCAGTGTCGTTGCAGATGCTGCTGTCGCGCAAATCCAAAAGCGACCAGCGTCGGGCCGAAGTTCAGCGCCATATGTTGTGGGCGATGACCGATCCGCTGACCGGATTGTACAACCGCCGCTATGCCCTTCCCAAGCTGGCCGACATCGCGCGCGACGCGATGCTGGCGCATCAGGGATTCGCGGTCTTTGCCATCGACCTGGACCATTTCAAGGCGGTGAATGACTGCCATGGTCACACCGCCGGCGATGCCGTCCTGGCCGAGGTCGCGCAGCGTCTGCGCGATACCATCGGCGTGGACGGCATGACGGCCCGCATGGGCGGAGAGGAGTTCCTGGCTGTGCAGGGCAACTGTCCCCCGGTACGCGCGGCCCGCATTGCCGAGGCGCTGCGGCTGGCCGTGCAGGCGCGGCCCGTACGCCTGCCGGGCCTGTCCGGCGGCGGCGCGATCCGGGTGACGGCGTCGGTCGGGGTGGCCATGGTCGCGCCCGCGGACGACATCTGGCCGGATCAGCTGGCGCGCGTGGCGCTTGAGCGCGCGGACCGGGCGCTGCTGGCCGCCAAGGCTGCGGGGCGCAACCAGGTCGTCTGTTCGCGTGCGGAACGTGCGGCATAGGAGGGACTTTCAATGTGCCGCCCCGGCGCCTAGGTTTGGTCCAAGCCCGCAGAGGACCCCGTCATGACAGATGCTGCCAAGATCACCCCATCGCTGACCCCCGAACGCCCGACGGGCCAGGCCATGCTGCGCGGCGCACGGGGCCGCTGCCCGGCCTGCGGAGAGGGGCGGATGTTCTCCAGCTACCTCAAGGTGGCGGATGCCTGTCCCCATTGCCACGAGGATCTGCACCACCAGCGGGCCGACGACGGCCCGGCCTACCTGACCATCCTGATCGTGTCGCATCTGGGTGCGCCATTGTTGCTGGCATCCTTCATCGCGTGGCGCCCCAGTGCCATGACGATGATCCTGTCCTTTGGCCTTGGGGCGATTGTGCTGTCGCTGGCGATGCTGCCGGTGATCAAGGGCGCCATGGTCGGGTTGCAGTGGGCACGGCGCATGCACGGGTTCGGCCGGGCATGAGCGTCGCCATCCGCGATGCCGCAACCGTTCTGGTCGTGCGCCGCGACGCGGACGGTGCGTCGGTCCTGATGGGCATGCGCGGCGCCGGCGCGGCCTTCATGCCGTCGAAATTCGTCTTTCCCGGCGGGGCCGTCGACCCCGAGGACGCGCAGGTTGCCTTGGCCCGTCCCCTTGGCCCGACCTGCCGCGCGCGCCTGCTGCAGGAGGATGGCCTGTCCCCCGACGCCATCGCTGCCGCGGCCCTGCGCGAACTGGCCGAAGAAACCGGCCTGCTGATCGGCCGTCCGGGGGGCGCACCCTGCGGCTGGCCCGGCCATGTCAAGGCAGGTCTGACTCCTGATGCGGGTCCGCTGATCTATTTGTTCCGGGCCATCACGCCACCGGGGCGACCCCGCCGGTTCGATGCGCATTTTTTCGTCGCGGATGCGGCCGACATCGCCGGCGACCCCGATGATTTTGGCGCCGCCTGCGACGAGCTGTCCCATCTGCACTGGGTGCCGCTGACTCAGGCAAGCGCGCTGGATCTGCCCTTCATCACCGAGGTCGTGCTGGCCGAACTGACGGCGCTGATCCGCGACCTGCCGCATGACCAGCCGCTGGCCGCGCCGGACACGGTGCCCTTCTTTGATAATCGCGGGCCCGTGCCGGTCTTTCGCCAGATCGCCTAGCGGCCGGTAAAGACCGCCGGCCGCTTTTCCAGGAACGCCGTCACCCCTTCGGCGAAATCGTGACTGCGTCCGGCCTGCCCCTGCAGACGTGCCTCCAGCGCAAGTTGCGCCTGCATGTCGTTCCCGAACGAGGCCGTCAGTGCCTGCCTGATGGCCAGAAACGCGCCGGTCGGCCCCTTGGCCAGCGCCTGCGCCCGGGCCGTGACCCCTGCGGCGAAATCGGCGTCAGGCAGCGCCTGCCAGATCATCCCCCAGTCCGCCGCCTGCCGCGCGGACACGGGTTCGGCGAACAGCATCGTCCCCATCGCGCGCGCCATGCCGACCGCCCGCGGGATGATCCAGGTCCCGCCCGCATCCGGGATCAGCCCGATCCGGGTGAAGGCCTGGATGAAGCTGGCGCTTTCCGCGGCGATCACCACGTCGGCGGCCAGCGCCAGGTTCGCCCCGGCCCCGGCCGCCACCCCGTTCACCGCGGCGATGACCGGCACGGGACAGGTAGTCACCGCGGCCAGCATCGGTTCGTACTCCTCGCGCAGGGTGCGCTCCAGATCGGCGGCGGCACCCGCATCGGTCAGGTCCTGCCCGGAACAGAACCCCCGGCCTGCCCCGGTCATCACCACGGCACGCACATCGGGCGCCAACGTCGTCAGCACCTGCGTGATCTCGGCCCGCATGCGGGTGTTCAGCGCATTCATCACCGCGGGGCGGTTCAGCGTCAGCGTGGCGACGCCGTCGGCTGTCGCGAACTGAATGGTCTCGAAGTTCATGTCATCCTCCCGTTTCCGGCGATCATGCCGAAATTCGCGGGCGGTGAAAGCGCGACCCGGCGTCAGGGATCGCGCATGATCTCGGCCAGGCGCCGACGTTCGTCGGGGTCCAGGGCCTCGACCTCGGGCGCCGGGCGGTTGCGGGCGCGCAGGAAGCCGGCCGCGGTCAGCAATGCAACCAGCGCCATCAGGGGCGCGGCCAGCCACAGGATCATGTTCGCCCCATCGGGCCGCGGATTGAACAGCACGAATTCGCCAAAGCGGTCGGCGACCGCGTCGATCACCTGGTCGTTGCTGTCCCCCTCCAGCAACCGCTCGCGCACGTAGAGCCGCAGGTCGCGGCTGATCGGCGCGTTGGATTCGTCGATGTTCTCTCCTTGGCAGACGGGGCAACGCAGCTGTTGCGAAATCTCGCGGGCGCGTGCCTCCATCGCGGCGTCGGGCAGGACCTCGTCAGGCTGGACGGCCAAGACCGGACAGGCGGTCAGGATCAGCGCCAGTGCGGCGGCCCGGACCCTCATTCCGCGGGGACCGCGCCGGGGCGCGCCTGCCGGGCCGCACCCGCCGCCACGCGATAGCGCCGGTCGGTCAGGCTGATCAGCCCGCCGATGGCCATCATCAGACAGCCCGCCCAGATCCAGTTGGCAAAGGGCTTGATATAGGTCCGCACCGCCCATCCGCCGCCGGGCTGTTCGTCACCCAGAACGACATACAGATCGCGCCAGAAGCCGTAATCAATTGCGGCCTCGGTCGTGGGCATCCCCTGGACGGGATAGACGCGCTTTTCCGGAGAGAGGATCGCGACCGGGCTGCCGTCGCGGCTGGCCTCGATCACGGCCTTCTGGGCCAGATAGTTGGGTCCGTCCGCCCGGCGCACGTCGCGCAGGACCAAGTCATAGCTGCCGACCGCAAAGGGCTGGTCGATCTGCGCCACGCGCACATCCTCGACCTGCCAAGCCTGGATCAGGGACACGGCCACGAAGGTGACGCCCAGCCCGGAATGCGCGACCGCCTTGCCCCAATCGGCACGAGGCAGGCGCAACAGGCGCGACGCGCCGGAACTGCCGGTCCGCAGCCACAGATCGGCCAGCGCGCCGAAGATCAGCCAGGATCCCAGCCCCGCCCCAATCACGGCAAGCGCCGAATTGCCGGTCGACACCGCAAAAACCAGCATCATGATCGCCGCCGACAGGATCAGCGGACCGCGCAGCGGGCGCAGGCTGCGGGCCAGCGTAGCGCGTTTCCACGGCATCAGCGACCCGATGGGCAGGGCGATCGCCAACACGATCATGAACGGGGTAAAGGCCTGGTTGAAGAAGGGCGGGCCCACGGAAAGCACCCGTCCCCAGACCATCTCGGCCACCAGCGGCCAGATCGTGCCGATGAACACGACAAAGGCCGACACGGCCAACAGCACGTTGTTCAGCACCAACGCGCCCTCGCGCGACAGGGGGGCGAAGACGCCCTTGGCGGTCATCTCGGACGCGCGGGCCGCGAACAGCGTCAGGGCGCCGCCGATGAACACCGCAAGGATCGCCAGGATGAAGACGCCACGTTCAGGGTCGTTTGCGAAGCTGTGGACAGAGGTGATGACCCCCGATCGGACGATGAACGTGCCGATCAGCGAGAAACCGAACGCCATGATCGCCAGAAGGATCGTCCAGCTTTTCAACGCCTCGCGCTTTTCGACGACGATGGCGGAATGCAGCAGCGCGGCGGCCAGCAACCAGGGCATGAAGCTGGCGTTCTCGACCGGATCCCAGAACCAGAAGCCGCCCCAGCCCAGTTCGTAATAGGCCCACCAGGAGCCAAGCGCGATGCCGATGGTCAGAAACACCCAGGCAGCCAGGGTCCAGGGACGGACCCAACGCGCCCAGGCCGCATCCACGCGACCCTCTATCAGGGCGGCGACGGCAAAGCTGAAGGCCATCGAAAGGCCGACATAACCCAGATACAGGAACGGCGGGTGGAAAGCCAAACCTGGGTCCTGCAGCAGCGGGTTCAGGTCGCGCCCGTCGAAAGGCGGATTGCCCATGCGCCAGAACGGGTTCGACGTGAAGATGATGAATGCATAGAACGCCACGCTGACCGATGCCTGGACCCCCAGCACCCGTGCCCGCAGACTGGGCGGCAGGTTGCCCCCGAACAGCGCCGCCGCCGCGCCGAACAGCGCGAGGATCAGCACCCACAGCAGCATCGAGCCCTCGTGGTTGCCCCAGACACCGCTGATCTTGTAGAGCATCGGCTTGAGAGTGTGCGAGTTCTCGTAGACCAGCAGGACCGAGAAGTCGGACGTGACGAAGGCGATCGTCAGTGCGCCGAAGCTGATGACCATCAGCAGCAACTGGGCCATGGCCGCCGGGCGGGCGCTGTCCATCCAGCCGTGCCATTCCTTTGCGGCGCCGATCATCGGCACGGTCATCTGATAGATCGCGACCATGAAGGCCAGGATCAGGGCGAAATGGCCAAGTTCAGCGATCATCTGCGGGCATCCTTTGTTGCCCGACAGCATAGGGATGCGGCCAAGGGGGGAAAAGCCCCCCCTTGGTCCCGGTCGCTCAGTTTTGCGTGCGGGCCTTGCGGCCTATTCGCGCAGGGTCGCCAGCCAGTCGCGCAGTGCCGCGTTGTCGGCGAAATCGTCCGCGGAGATGGCGACAGGCGTTGTGACGGTGCCGGAGACGATGGTCGTCTCCTCGGTCACGGGGGCGGGCCAGACGCGGTGGCGGAAATGATGCGCCTCGCGCGCGCCGAAATAGAACCCCACGATGGCGCCCAGCAGCCACCACAGGGGTTCGGGGACGCGTTGCAGCCCCTCCATGCGGATGCCGAATCCGATCGGCTCGACCATCGCATAGATGAACAGCGCCATCGTCCCTAAAGCCAGCAGCGGGCGCGGCAGGCGGTTCAGGCCGTTGACGAACCCGTCGAACCAGCCCTGCCGCGGCACCGCGAATTCCTGGCCGTGCTGGGCGATGGCGCGGGCATAGGCCTCCTCGTCCAGTTCCATCCGGCGGGTGGCGTTCTGGGTAAAGACCTCGGCCATGCCGGTCGCGGCGCTGCCCAGGGCGGTGACGGTCGGGGCGATTCCGATGAAGCGGTCGATCAGGCCCATGCGGATGTCCTCTGGCGGTGCTCAGCCTCGCTGAGGCGATAGCGGGGGGCCATGAACTCCTCGGCGCGGGTGATCCAGCCGCCCTTGCCGCCCGCCTTGCTGCGCGCGTACTTGCGGCTGGCCGGGCGCTGATCGGCCAGCGCATAGTAATAGTTGCGCCGCGCGATCCCATAGGCGTCAACCAGATGATCCGGCGCAGCCTCGGCCGCGTCTGCCACGGCCGCGATGGTCATCGGCCCGACGACCCCGTCATCGGCGGTGCGAAAGCCCATTCGGCTGACCAGGCGCTGCAGAATCTTGACCGCATTCCCGCCTGCGTTGACATACATGTCAAAGACGCTGGCCTGCAGCGGTTCGGGCAGTTCGGCAAGGCGTGGCTTGCGAAAATAATGCTCGACGAAGATCTGTTCGGCCTGCGCCCGCGTCAGGGCGCGCACATCGGCGGCGTCGATGCGGCCATCGCGGTTCAGGTCCATCCCCAGGGACTGCATCGTGCCGATGGTGACGCCAAAGTTGGTGGCCCCGCCCGGATCGTCGGGGTCGTTCACGTACCCGCCTTCGCGGGCCACGATCTGACGGGCAATCTGTTCGACGCTTGGCATGACACCCCCATGTCTGACGCGCGCCCCGGATCGGGGCCGCATCGGGGGATGCTGGGGCGATGCGGTTAACCTGTCGTTAACCCTGCGCGCGTTGCCTTAGGTGCCGGGTTCCTGATAGACGCCGGTCGCCTTCAGCGTATCCACCACCTCGCGGGGCATATAGGTCTCGTCATGCTTGGCCAGCAGGTCGCGCGCCTCGAACCGGCCGTCGCGGTAGTGACCCTTGGCGATGGTGCCCTGCCCTTCGCTGAACAGGTCCGGGCGGGGGTCGTTGCCGACATAGGTCACCGGGATCTCGACCGCGCCGTCGGTGATCACGAAATCGAACGCCATGCCGGTGCCATTGACGATGGATCCGTCCTTAACCAGCCCGCCCAGCTGAAAGAACTCGTCGGGCTCGGGCGCCGTCTCGGCCACCTGGCTGGGAGAGCGATAGAGATTGATGCCGTCGCTGAAGCCGTATCCGATCAGCCCCACCGCCACGACCAGGGCCAGGCTTGCCGCCGCCAGAACCTGGACGCGGCGCTGCTTCTTCAGGGATTTCATGCCGGCCATGGGTCCTCCTCAGGCGGGATCAAAGCTGATGGCGCGGCGCAGGAACTGCGTGGCCTTGCCGCCCACCCGCACCGGATCGCCGGTCGTCAGATACATCGACGTCGTGCCCGACCCAACGAATTCGGGCCTGCGCGTCAGATAGTCGGCCAGGCTTTCGGCGACCAGCCCCGCCTGGCTGAAGACCTTGACCTGCGGCCCCAGGGCGCGCTGGAACGCGTCCTGCATCAGCGGGTAATGGGTGCAGCCCAGCACCGCGGCCTCCGGGTACGGCATACGGCGCTTCAGCGCCTCGACATGGCTGGTGACCAGGGCCTCCGCCAGCTGCTCGTCGCCCATCTCGATCGCATCGACCACGCCGGCGCAGGGCTGGGCCTCGACATCGACGCCCACCGCGCGGAACGCCAGTTCGCGCTGAAACGCGCGGCTGGCGACGGTCGCGGGTGTGGCAAACAGCGCGACGTTGTTGACCGCCACCCGGCGCGGCGGCGAATTATCGCCCCAGGCCCGTTCGGTCAGCGCCTCGATCATGGGAACGAACACGCCCAGGACGCGCTTGTCCGCCGGCAGCCAGGTTTCCTGCATCCGCTTCAGCGCCGCGGCACTGGCGGTGTTGCAGGCCAGGATCACCAGATCGCAGCCCTCGTCCCACAGGCGCTCGACGCCCTTGCAGGTCAGATCGAAAATGTCGTCGGCGGTGCGCACCCCATAGGGCGCATGAGCGTTGTCGCCCAGATAGACCAGCGGCAGGTCAGGCAGGCGCGCGGTAATGGCCTGATGGACCGTCAGCCCGCCCAGACCCGAATCGAACACCCCAATCGCCATCCCAGAACCTCCCGCGTCGCGTGCCGCCCTTCATAGGGCGACACGCCGCTTTTGGAAATGACCTGGATCACTCCGCCGCTTCACGGATGGGTGGGTGCCCAGCCTGCAGCTGCGCCAGCAGCTCGGCCCGCCGGGTCGCGGCAAGATCGGCAGCCTTGTCCTTGACGGGGCCAAAGCCGCGCACGCCCAGGGGCAGTTCCGCCAGTTCGATCGCCACCGGCATCATCGCATCCGTGACCGAGGCGAAGACGCGGGTCATGTCGGCCTCGTATTCGCGGATCATCGCCCGTTCGCGCCGGCGTTCGGCGCTGTAGCCGAAGGGGTCCAGCGGCGTTCCCCGCAGCCCCTTCATCCCGGCCAGAACCCGAAACGCGCGCAGCATCCACGGACCGAACTCCCGCTTTCTAGGGCGGCCGTTCGCGTCCTTGCCGGTCAACATTGGCGGCGCCAGATGAAGGGACAGGGTCACGTCCCCCTCCCACCGCGCCGCAACCTGTTCGGCGGTGGTCAGATGCAACCGTGCAACCTCGTATTCATCCTTATACGCCAACAGCTTGTAATAGCTTCTTGCGACGCTGTCGCGAAGCTGTGCGGGCGCGGCATCGACCAGCTTGCGGTACCGGGCGGCAAGCCGCTTGTTCTGATAGCCGACCAACCGTTCCGCGCGATAGGCCACGGGATCGACCGGCAACTGCGTGACCTCGGCGGGCTTGCGCGTCTGTTCGGGATAGACAACCGCCCAACGGCCGATCTGGAATGCACGCTGGTTGGCGTCGACCTGCGCGCCGTTCAGGCGAATCGCCTCCATGATCGCCTCCAGCGACAGCGGGATCAGCCCACGCTGCCAGCACGCACCCAGCACCAGCATGTTCGAATAGATCGAATCCCCCAGCAGCCGCAGCGCCAGATCGTTTGCATCTAAGAACGCCACCCGGTCGCCCAAACGGGCCTGCAGCGACAGGCGCAGCCGGTCCGACGGGACTTGGAAATCGCGGAACCGGGTAAAGTCGCCGGTGATGATCTCGTGGTCGTTCACGACTGCGCCGGTGCGGCCCTGGGTCATCAGGCCCACGGTCTTGGCCCCCGCCGTCACCACCAGATCGCCGCCGATGACACAGTCCGCCTCGCCCACGGCAACGCGGATCGCGCTGATGTCGGCGGGGCGTTCAGCCAGGCGCAGATGGATATGCACCGCGCCGCCCTTCTGCGCCAGGCCCGCCATCTCCATCATGCCGGCGCCTTTGCCGTCCATGTGGGCGGCCTGCGCCAGCACGGCGCCGATTGTCACGACACCGGTGCCGCCGACGCCCGTGATGACGACGTTATGCGTTCCGTTGATCGTAGGCAGCGTGGGCTGTGGCAGATCGGGCAGGTCGAACGCCTCGGCCTTGGGCTTGCGCAGCTTGCCGCCCTTGACCGACACGAAGCTGGGGCAGAACCCGTTGACGCAGCTGTAATCCTTGTTGCAGCTCGACTGGTCGATCTGCCGCTTGCGGCCCAGTTCCGTGTCCAACGGCACGATCGAGACGCAGTTCGACTGGACGGAACAATCCCCGCAGCCCTCGCAGACGTCGGGATTGATGAAGATCCGGCGGTCCGGGTCGGGGAACTGTCCCTTCTTGCGCCGCCTGCGCTTCTCGGCCGCGCAGGTCTGGACATACAGGATGGCGCTGACGCCCGCGACCTTTTCCAGATCGCGCTGGACGGTCATCATCTGCGCACGTTCCTCGAACCGCAGGCCCTTGGGGAACTGCGACTGATCGACGTCCTCCTTTTCATCGTGAACCACCACGACCGTGCCGACGCCCATCGCCACCAGTTCGCGGGCGATCTGCGGGGCGGTCAGGCCGCCCTCGTTCGGCTGTCCGCCGGTCATGGCGACGGCATCGTTGTACAGGATCTTGTAGGTGATGTTGGTCCCCGCAGCCAAGGCCGCGCGGATCGCCAAAGACCCGGAATGATTATAGGTTCCGTCGCCAAGGTTTTGAAAAACATGGCCTCTGTTGCTGAACGGCGCCTCTCCGATCCAGTTCGCACCCTCGCCGCCCATATGGGTGAAACCCTCGGTCTCACGGCCCATCCACTGCACCATGTAATGGCAACCGATCCCGGCATAGGCGCGGCTGCCTTCGGGCAGCCTGGTCGAGCTGTTATGCGGACAACCCGAACAGAACCAAGGGGTTCTGGTCGCAATCTCGGGGGCGTTGTCGTTGCGGCGCACCTCGTTCAGCCGCTCCAGCCCGGTGCGCAGACGCTCGGTGCCGCGACCCTCCTCGATCAGGATGCCGCCGATCTTCTGGGCAATCATCACAGGGTCCAGCGCATAGCGGGTCGGGAACAGCTCCTCTCCGGTGCGGTCGTGCTTCCAGCCATGGACGCGACGCCCATGGCGGTTGTCAAAGATCGCCTCCTTCAGCTGCACCTCGATCAGCTTGCGCTTCTCCTCGACGCAGACGATCAGTTCCAGGTTCTCGGACCATTCCTGGATCGACTTCATGTCCATGGGCCATGTCTGCCCGACCTTGTAGGTGGTCAGGCCCAACCGCTCGGCCTCGGCCTCGTCGATGCCCAGCAGGGACAGGGCGTGGACCAGATCCAGCCAGTTCTTGCCCGCGGCGACAAAGCCGATCCGCGCGCCCGACTTGCCCCAGACCTTGCGGTCGATGCGGTTCGCACGGCTGAACGCCTCGGCCGCCCAACGCTTGTGGTCGATCATCCGGGCTTCCTGTGCGACGGGCGTGTCGCCAAGGCGAATGTTCAGCCCCCCCTCGGGCAGCACGCGCTCCGGAAGGGTGAACGCCATTCGATGCGGATCGCCGTCGACAACCGATGTCGCCTCGACCGTGTCCTTCATCGTCTTCAGACCCGTCCAGACCCCTGCATAGCGCGACAGCGCGAACCCATACAGGCCGTAATCCAGGATCTCCTGCACCCCGGCAGGCGACAGCACGGGGATATAGGCGTCGATCATCGCCCAGTCAGACTGATGCAGCACGGTCGAGCTTTCGCCCGTGTGATCGTCGCCCATCGCCATCACGACGCCGCCATGGCGCGACGATCCGGCCATGTTGCCGTGGCGCATGACGTCGCCCGACCGGTCCACCCCCGGACCCTTGCCGTACCACAGCGCAAAGACGCCGTCGTGACGCCCCTCGCCGCGCAGTTCGGCCTGCTGGCTGCCCCAGATGGCGGTCGCGGCCAGATCCTCGTTCAGGCCGGGCTGGAACAGGACCTGCGCTGCCGCCAGGCGCTTGGCCTCGCGCGTCATCTGCAGATCGACACTGCCCAGGGGAGAGCCGCGATACCCGGTGACCAGTCCCGCCGTATCAAGCCCCGCGGCTTTGTCGCGTGCTGATTGCATCAGCATCAGCCGGACAAGTGCCTGCGTCCCGTTCAACAACACGTGACGTTTCGACAGATCGAACCGATCGGCTAGCGAAAATTCCTGCTTGCTCATCACCCTCTCCTCCCATGACCAAAGGCCTCCACGGTCATTATAGGTCAGAAATGCTGACCAACGAAGCGGAAATTCTTTCCTTGACGTGACCTTGCCGGAATCGCAGGGGAAGGTTAGGTCTGCAAAATTCGCATGGCTGTCATGACAGGATTGTAACAGGGATGGACTGGGACAAGCTTAGAATATTTCACGCTGTGGCCGATGCCGGCAGCCTGACGCATGCGGGCGACGTGCTGCACCTGTCGCAATCGGCGGTCAGCCGCCAGATCCGCGCACTGGAGGAGTCGCTTGGCACGACGCTGTTCCACCGGCACGCGCGGGGGTTGATTCTGACCGAACAGGGAGAGCTGCTGTTCGAGGCAACCTCGTCCATGTCGCGAAAGCTGGACAGCGCCTCGGCCCGCATCCGCGACAGCGAGGAAAACGTCTTCGGCGAACTCAAGGTGACGGCCACCGTGGGCTTTGGTACGCTGTGGCTGGCACCCCGCCTGGTCAAGCTGTACGAAAAGTATCCCGACCTGCGCATCGACCTGCTGCTGGAGGAGCGCGTCCTGGACCTGCCCATGCGCGAGGCCGACGTCGCCATCCGCATGAAGGAGCCCAGCCAGTCCGACCTGATCCGCCGCCGGTTGCTGAACATCCGGATGCGCCTGTACGCCAGCCCGGATTACATCGCGGCGCATGGCGCGCCGGAATCTCTGGCCGACCTGTCCAACCACCGTCTGATCTGCCAGAAACCCGACCAGCCTCAGGTGGCGGCCGGCGCGCGCCTGGTGCAGGAGCTGATGTCCCAGAACGTCGGATCGACCCTGACGGTGAACAACTATTTCGGCGTGCTGCAGGCAGTGCTGGCCAATCTGGGCATCGGCGTCCTGCCCGACTATCTGACCGCCGACCACCCGAACCTGATCCGCGTGTTCCCGGACACCGAATCGGGAGAGGTGCCGGTCTTCCTTGCCTATCCCGAGGAAATGCGCCAGACGCGCCGCGTCGCGGTGTTCCGCGACTTTGTCCTGGAAGAGATCCAGGCCTATCGGCGCCATCAAAGCGAGGCCGGGCAGGTCTGACCTGCCCAAACCGCAGGCAAAACCGGGATGATGCACGCGCCGCGTGCAGCCATTACGCCAGCGCATGGCGGCTATGCTGCAGCCGCAGCGCCATTTGTCTTGAAGAGTTCACAGACTGCACATAGATCGGGCTTAGAAGGCGATGATCAGCGTAATCGCTCATCACCTTCTACCTCCCTGTTGGACTTAGGCCGGGCCTTGTGCCCGGCTTTTTTTTGTCCCGCGCCCGGGTTCTGCGGCCTTTCCATGGACGCCGCCAGCGCCTAGAAGACGCGTGATTTCATGCGCAGGAAGGGTCGTGTCATGCAGGAACCACAGCTTACCCCGGAACTGATCGCGGCCCACGGGCTGAAGCCGGACGAGTATGCCAGCATCCTGCAGATCATCGGGCGCGAACCGACCTTCACCGAACTGGGCATCTTCAGTGCCATGTGGAACGAGCACTGTTCCTACAAGTCGTCCAAGAAATGGCTGCGTACCCTGCCCGTCGACGGCCCCCAGGTGATCTGCGGTCCCGGAGAGAACGCGGGCGTTGTCGATATCGGCGACGGTCAGGCGGTGGTCTTCAAGATGGAGAGCCACAACCATCCCAGCTATATCGAACCCCATCAGGGCGCGGCGACCGGCGTGGGCGGCATCCTGCGTGACGTCTTCACCATGGGCGCGCGCCCGATCGCGGCGATGGACGCGCTGTCCTTCGGGCGCACCGATCACCCCAAGACCCCGCATCTGGTCAAGGGCGTGGTCGAGGGGATCGGCGCCTATGGCAACGCCTTCGGCGTGCCGAACGTCGGCGGAGAGGTTCGTTTCCACCCGAGCTATGACGGCAACTGCCTGGTCAACGCGTTTGCGGCGGGCTTGGCGGATGCCGACAAGATCTTCTATTCGGCGGCCTCGGGCGTGGGCATGCCCGTCGTCTATCTGGGCGCCAAGACCGGGCGCGACGGCGTCGGCGGCGCGACCATGGCCAGCGCCGAGTTCGATGACACGATCGAGGACAAACGTCCCACCGTGCAGGTCGGTGACCCCTTCACCGAGAAATGCCTGCTGGAGGCGTGCCTTGAGCTGATGGCGTCGGGATCGGTGATCTCGATCCAGGACATGGGGGCTGCGGGCCTGACCTGTTCAGCGGTCGAGATGGGCGACAAGGGCGGCCTGGGGATCAAGCTGATCCTGGACAGCGTGCCCCAACGCGAAACCAACATGACCGCCTACGAGATGATGCTGTCGGAATCCCAGGAGCGAATGCTGATGGTGCTGAAGCCCGAGAAGGAGGCCGAGGCGCGGGCGATCTTCCAGAAATGGGACCTGGACTTCGCCATCGTCGGAGAGACCATCGCCGAGGACCGCTTCCTGATCGTTCATCGCGACGTGGTCATGGCCGACCTGCCGCTGTCAAAGCTGTCCTCCAGTGCGCCGGAATATGACCGCCCCTGGGTCGAGACGCCTGCGGCCACGCCCGCGCCGGCCCTGCCCCCGATCGCGCCCATCGCCGGCCTGCGCGCGCTTGTCGGCAGCCCGAACCATGCGCACCGTGCCTGGGTCTGGGAACAGTACGACACGCAGGTCGGTGCCGACACGATCCGCCGTCCCGGAATGGGCGCGGGCGTCGTTCGCGTGCACGGGACCCGCAAGGCGCTGGCCTTCACCAGCGACGTCACCCCGCGATATGTCAAGGCAAACCCGTTCGAGGGCGGCAAGCAGGCCGTGGCCGAGGCCTATCGCAACCTGACCGCGGTGGGCGCCCTGCCCCTGGCCACGACCGACAACCTGAATTTCGGCAACCCCGAAAAGCCCGAGATCATGGGCCAGCTGGTCGGTGCCATCAAGGGCATCGGAGAGGCCTGCCGCGCGCTGGACTTTCCCATCGTGTCGGGCAACGTGTCGCTGTACAACGAAACCGACGGCAAGGGCATCCTGCCCACGCCGACCATCGGCGGCGTCGGCCTGATCGCCGATCTGGACGACCTGATCGCGGGCCTGCCCGCGCAGGGTGACCTGGCCCTGGTGATCGGTGCCACGCGCGGTCACCTTGAACAGTCGGCCCTGGCGTGGGAGGCGTTCCGCATCGAATCCGGCGATGCGCCGCATGTCGATCTGGACGACGAACGCCGCAACGGCGAATTCCTGCGCGCCAACCGGGGCCACCTGGCATCGGCGACCGACCTGTCGGACGGCGGCCTGGCGCTTGCCGCCTTCGAGATGGCCGAGGCCGCGGGCCTGGGCGTCACGCTGGACAGCGGTGACATCGCCCAACTGTTCGGAGAGGATCAGGCCCGCTATCTGGTCGCCTGCCGCCCCGACACCGCAGGCGCCCTGACCGCCGCGGCCCAGGCCGCGGGCGTGACCATTGCTACCGTTGGCCGCTTTGGCGGCGACAGCGTGACCCTGGGCGGCGACAGTGCGCCGCTGGCCGAACTGTCGAGCCTGTATCGGACGGCCTTTGCGGCTGCGATCCAGGGCGACATGCCCGATCACGCATGATCAGCGCGCCTGCGGGCTTTGCCGCGCTGATCACGGCGGCGGGACGGGGCACGCGGGCCGGGGACGGCCTGCCCAAGCAGTGGCGCGATCTTGCCGGGCGTCCTGTCCTGGACCGAACCCTGGCGGCCTTTGCGGGCTTTGAACGGATCGTTCTGGTCGTTCACCCCGATGACATGGGGCAGGCCATCGCCCGCTATGCCGGCGGCATCACCATCGTCGCGGGCGCCGAGACCCGCGCCGCCAGTGTCCGCGCTGGCCTGACCGCCCTGCAGGGTCAAGCCAGTCATGTCCTGATCCATGACGGGGCACGCCCGCTGGTCGCACCATCGGTCATCGACGACGTGATCCGGGCGCTGCAAGAGGGTGCGGACGCCGCCGCACCCGCGTTGCCCGTGTCGGACGCGCTGTGGCGGGGGGACGGCGCGCGTGTCGCGGCCATCGCGCCGCGTGACGGGCTGTTCCGGGCGCAGACGCCGCAGGGTTTCGTTCTGGACAGGATCCTGCAGGCGCATCGCGATCATCCGGGGGATGCGGCCGACGACGTCCAGCTGGCGCTTGCCGCGGGGATGGAGGTTGCCATCACCCAAGGTTCGGAAGACAATCTGAAGATCACCTTTCCCGCCGATTTCGCGCGGGCCGAACGCATTCTGGGGACCGACATGGATATCCGCCTTGGCAATGGCTATGACGTGCACGCCTTTGGACCCGGGGACCACGTCACCCTGTGCGGCGTGCAGGTGCCGCATGACGCGGGCCTGCTGGGCCATTCCGATGCCGATGTTGGCATGCATGCGCTGACCGACGCCATCTATGGCGCCTTGGCGCAGGGCGACATCGGGCGGCATTTCCCGCCCTCGGACCCGCAATGGAAGGGTGCCGACAGCGCGATCTTTCTGGCCCATGCGGCCAGCATGGCCCGCGACAAGGGGTTCCGCATCAGCAATGCCGACGTGACCCTGATCTGCGAGGCGCCCAAGATCGGGCCCCATGCGCTGGCGATGGCCCACCGCCTGTCCGAAATCATGGGCGTTGAGGAAGCGCGCATCAGCGTCAAGGCCACCACGTCCGAACGCCTTGGCTTTACCGGCCGGCGCGAGGGGATCGCCGCCATCGCGACCGCCACCCTGATCAAGGAATGACCATGGATCGCATGCTGGCCACCTGGTTCGGCGCAGGCTTGCTGCGCCCCGCCCCGGGCACCTGGGGGTCGGCGGTCGCCGTTGCGATGGGGTTGATCCTGCACCGCATCGGGCATTTTCCGCTTCTGGCGCTGGCCACGGGGCTGGTGATCCTGTTGGGGTTCTGGGTCGTGCCGCGCTACACCGTCGGCATGGACGACCCCGATCGCAGCGAGATCGTCATCGACGAGGTCGCTGGCCAGTGGCTGGCGCTGATGGCGCCGTCCTTCGGGTTCTGGCACGCGGGGCTGCCCGCCGACAGCTTTCCCTATCCGGGCTGGGTCGCGGCCTTCCTGTTCTTCCGGCTGTTCGACATCTGGAAGCCGTGGCTGGTCGGCCGCGCCGATCGCCGCCATGACAGTGCCGGCGTAATGCTGGACGACCTGTGGGCGGGCATCTTTGCGGCGCTGGCCACGATGGCCGCCGCGGCCTTTGCCCATACGGTGCTGATGTGAGCCAGGCGGCGCAGGTCCTTGACGCCGCCCGCGCCCGGCGCGTCATGATCGCGACGGCCGAAAGCTGCACCGGCGGCCTGATCGCCGGCGCCCTGACAGAGGTTGCGGGATCGTCCGACGGATTCGACCGGGGCTTTGTCACCTATTCGAACGCGGCCAAGATGCAGATGCTGGGCGTCCGGGCCGAAACCCTGGATACGCATGGCGCGGTCAGCGAACAGGTCGCGGCCGAGATGGCCCAGGGTGCGCTGCGCCAGTCCGATGCCGGGATCGCCGTCTCGGTCACCGGCATCGCGGGCCCCGGCGGATCCGAGCACAAGCCCGAAGGGCGGGTCTGCTTTGGCATCAGCCAGCCCTTTGGCACCTTCACCCAAACCGTCGAATTCGGTGCGATCGGCCGTCACCGCGTGCGTGCGGCAACCATCGAACATGCGCTGCAACTGTTGCTGGACGCGCTGCGCAACTAGCCGCGCAGGATCGCGGCCATCGCCGCGACGTCCGCATCGGGCGTATCCCACGCGGTGACCAGGCGCAGCGGCACGGGGTCTGCCCCCTGCACCGTCTTGTCGGGCCACAGGTGATACAGCACGCCAGCCGCCTGCGCCCTGTCATGGGCCGCCTTCGGGATCGCGGCAAAGACGCCGTTCGACTGGACCGGCTGCAGCAGCCGACCCCCGACATCGACGACCGCCTGTCCCAAGACCTGCGCCTTGGTGTTTGCGCGATGCGCGAGGTCCAGCCACAACCCGTCGGTCGCCAGCGCAAGCATCTGCGCCGCAAGATAGCGGTTCTTGGACATCACGTGGCCGGACTGCTTGCGACGGTAATCGAACCCCTCGGCTCGGGCGGGGTCGAAGAACACCATCGCCTCGGCCCCCATCGCGCCGTTCTTGGTGCCGCCCAGGCACAGCGCATCGACACCGGCGCGCCAAGTCAGATCGGCAGGCGAACAGCCAAGCGTCGCGACCGCATTTGCGAACCGCGCCCCGTCCATGTGCAGCGGCAATCCCGCCGCATGGGCGACGGAGGCCAGCGCCGCGACCTGGTCCGGGTCATAGACCGTGCCCCATTCGGTGGCATTCGTGATCGACACCAGCGCGCTGCGCCCGCCGTTCAGGCCCACCCCGGCACCGACCTGCAGCGTCTGCGCCAAGGTGGCCGCATCGATCCGACCGCCCTCGCCCGTCAGGGTCACCAGCTTTGCCCCGTGAGAGAAGAACTCGGGCGCGGCACATTCGCTGGTCTCGATATGCGCGTCGTCGTGGCAGTAGATGCGCCCGAAGGACGGCGACAGCTGCGCACAGACCAGCGCATTCGCGGCCGTCCCGGTGGCGACAAAGCGGACGACGGCCTCGGGTGCCTCCAGCAGATCGCGGATCGCGGCCTCGGCCCGCGCGGTGACCGGGTCGGCGCCATAGCCCATGACCGCGCCGGAATTGGCATCGGCCACCGCGGTCAGGACGGCAGGATGCGCAGCATACGAATTGTCCGAGGCGAAATTCATGACAGATCCTCGATGATGTGGTCCTCCCAATCGTCCTCGGTGACCGACAGCTCGCTGACGGTCCAGCCACGGACGCTGACACCTGCTTCGTGCACCGTCTCGGTCGAGCCCGAGATCAGGTGGTGCCAGTCATACAGCGGCCGCCCCTCATGGCGCAGGCGATAGGCGCATGTGACGGGCAGCCACCAGGCGACCTCCTTGATCTTGGCGGGGGTCAGCACCACGCAGTCCGGGACATAGTCGTGGCGGTTCGGATAGCTGCTGCACCGGCAGGCGTCCCCGTCCAGCAGTTTGCAGGCGACGCGCGTGAAGGCCAGCTCGTTCGTGTCCTCGAACTCGATCTTGTTAAGACAGCACTTGCCACAGCCGTCGCACAGCGCCTCCCATTCGTCGGGGGCAAGGCGGGGCAGCGGCAGTTCCCAGAAACGCTCGCGCATCAGCGGCCCGACAGCAGGGCGCGGGCCTGGGCGCCGTCCTGCTCCATCTGGTCGATCAGCGCCTGCAGGCTGTCGAACCTGGCCTCGTCGCGCAGGAAGTCGACCAACGCGACCGACAGGTGTTGTCCGTACAGATCGCCCGAAAAATCAAACAGGTTCACCTCAAGATTCGGGGTGTTCACCCCGAACATCGGCCGCACCCCAAGCGAGGCCACGCCCTTGCACGGGCCGCGGTCCGGGCCGGTCAGGATGTCGACCAACACCGCATAAACGCCAAGGCGCGGCAGGTGCAGCCCGTCCATCGCCAAGTTCGCGGTGGGCCAACCCAGTTCCCGGCCCCGCTTTTCGCCGTGGATGACCTCACCCTCGATGCGGTGCCAATGGCCCAGCATGCGCTCGGCCTCGTGGGTCAGCCCCTGCGCCAGCGCCGTGCGGATCGCCGTCGAGCTGTATTCGGCCTCTCCCGCGCCGATCAGCGGGACGATGGTCACGCCGAAGCCGTATGTCCGACCCAGATCCTGCAACGTCTGCGCCGTGCCCGCGCGGTTCTTGCCGAAACAGAAATCCGCGCCCACGGTGACATGCGCGATGCCCAGCCCGTCGGCCAGAACCTCCTGCGCGAAGGCCTGCGGGGTCAGGCCCGCCAGCACCGGGCCAAAGGGCAGTTCGTAGAGGTGCTGAACGCCAAGGCGGGACAGGCGGTTGGCCCGTGCCTCGGAGTTCATCAGGCGAAAGGGCGGCGCGTCGGGGGCGAAATACTCGCGCGGGTGCGGCTCGAAGGTCAGGATGCCCAAGGGCGCGTCGCTGGCGGCGCGGGCGGCGTCGATGACCGCGCGGTGACCCTTGTGGACGCCATCGAAATTGCCCATGGCAACCGATGCGCCGCGTGCCTCGGCCTTCAGCCCGGTCCAGTCGCGATGGATCTGCAATGCGCCCCCAACAGGGCGCCACGCACCCCTCAGTCGAACTTGCGGCTTGGGGCCAGCACGACCGCCTCGCCTTTCAAGACGACCGTATCGCCGACGAGGCAGCGGGTTGCAAGCGTGACCCGCCGTTTCGCATGGTCGATGGCCTGAACCTCGACCTCGGCGCGGACCATGTCGCCGGGGCGCACGGGGGCCATGAACTTCAGCGTCTGGCCCAGATAGACGGTGCCGTGACCGGGCAGCTGTTCGCCGATCACCGCAGAAATCAGCCCCGCGGTCAGCATGCCGTGGGCGATCCGGCCTTCAAAGATCGTATCCTGCGCATAAGCGTCGTCCAGATGGACCGGGTTCCGGTCGGTCGACACCTCGGCGAACAGTTCGATGTCGCGATCAGTCACCTGCTTTTGCAGGTGCCGGACCATGCCGATCTCCAGATCCTCGATGACGATGGTGCCGCGTGGAAGATTGTCCAACATATTGCTGCTCATCCGGAATGCCATAATCCATGCCTCATGCTGCATAGCAGCACAAAGCATGGATGGCAACAATATTTCCTAATACCTTCGATCTGCGTTCCATTGTTGCGCCGTGACCCGCGCATCGCGGGCCGCGTCGCCTCAGCGCAGCCGCCCGATCGCGAAGGTCGGCGCCCGTCCCTGCGATCCCAGCCATTCAGGCAGCATCCCGGAATCCGGCTGTTCGACGTCCGGACCGAAGGCGTCCGCGGCCAGACCGCCGGTGACGAAAATCGAATCGATCCCCTGCGCCTCGGCACCCGCGATGTCGGTGGCGATGCCGTCGCCCACCGCAAGATACCGCGCGTCGGGGCCAAGTCCCATCAGCGCCCGCGCCCGCTCATAGATCGGCGCATGCGGCTTGCCGTAATACAGCGCCGTCCCGCCAAGCGACTGATAGAAATCGGCCAATGCGCCAGCGCAATAGATGCGCGTCTCGCCCATGTCGACGACGATGTCGGGGTTCGCGCACAGCATCGGCAGACCACGGTCGACCGCCCCCTGGAACCGGTCGCGGTAATCCTCGGGCGTTTCGTTCAGCTCGTCGAACGGCCCCGAGGCGATGATCCCCTCGGCCTGCTCCAGCGGGACGCGCCGGATGGGCGCCGCATCGCGATGGGCGTCAGGAATGTCGGTAAAGAACCCGTGGTCCTTCTCGATCCCGATATGCCAGACGTTCCGCCCGACGGCGCCCGCGAACATCGCGTCCTGCGCCGCGTCGCCGGAACTGACGACCAGATCCCAGGCATCGCGCGGAACGCCCATGCGGTCCAGCTGAGCGATCACGTACTGGTTCGGGCGCGGGGCGTTGGTCATCAGGCAGACCTGGCCACCCTGCGCGCGGAACGCCTGCAGCGCCGCGACCGCAGCCGGAAAGGGCTGCCTGCCGTTGTGCAGGCAGCCCCAGAGATCGCAGAACAGCGCGTCATAGCTGGCCGAAACCTCGGCCAGCGACGAAATGATGCGGGTCATCAGACGGCCAGGACCGGGATGATCTGCTTCTTGCGGCTCATGACGCCGGGCAGAACAACGGTGTCACCGGTGACGGTGACGCCAAAGCTGCGCTCGGCCACGAACTTGACATAGTCGTTGGGCACCAGCAGCGTCGCCTGTTCACGCAGGATGTCAACGACGAACAGCATGACCTCGTCCGCACCATCTTCGGCGGCAACGGCAGGCATGGCGGCGATCAGGGCATCCTTGCGGTCCAGGATCACCTGCGGCGCGGTCGTCTCCAGGACCGAGATGCGCAGCTGCTTGCCGCCCAGTTCGTATTCCTTGCTGTCCATCTTCAGCAGCGCGGCCTCGCTGAAGGCGCTGACATCGGATTTCGCGGCGAACATCTCGGCGGCGAACTCGGCGATGTCGACGCCCAGGTCGGCGGCCAGCTTCTCGGCCACGGCGCGGTCATGCGGGGTCGTGGTCGGGCTGCGGAATTCCAGCGTGTCCGACAGGATGCAGGTCAGCATCGCGCCCTTGATCCCTTCGGGGGCCTGCGCCAGATCGTCGCCGATCAGGTCGTGCATGATCGTCGCGGTGCAGGCCAGCGGGCGGATGGTGATGTTGATCGGTGCACGGGTCTTGATGCCGCCGGCCAGCAGGTGGTGGTCGATGATCTCGATCACCTCGGCATGCTCCAGGTTGGCGGGCAGTTCGGCGGGGTTGTTGGTGTCAACGATCACGCAGACGTCGTCGGCGGTCACGTCGTCGATGATGCGCGGCTTGGACAAGTTCCAGCGGTCCAGCATCCACAACGCCTCGGTGTTCGGCTCTCCCTGCAGCACGGCCTCGGCCGGGGTCTTGCGGCACTCGTTCAGATACCAGGCCCAGATGATGGGCGAGCCGGTGGAATCCGTGTCGGGGGAAGTGTGGCCGAAGACCTTGATCATGATGCGCCTCGAAGGGTGTTGGGTATGGATGGCCGCCTTATAGGCAGGCGGGGCAGCGTTGTCCACGTTCGGCACAACGGTCCACCAAAGCGAAAGGGCGCCCGGTCGGGGCGCCCTTGGGGTCGTCGTGGTCAGCGCTCAGGCGGCGCGGGTCAGCAGGACTTCGCCCACACGCTTCTGCGCGCCGCCTTCGTCCAGACCGCCGACGGCCGCGACTTCGCGGGTCAGGCGGTCAAGCGCTGCCTCGTACAGCTGACGCTCGGAATAGGACTGTTCGCGCTGATCGTCGCAGCGGTGCAGGTCGCGCACGACCTCGGCGATGGACAGCAGGTCGCCGGAATGGATCTTCTGCTCATACTCCTGCGCCCGGCGCGACCACATCGCGCGCTTGACGCGGGCCTTGCCCTTCAGGGTCTCCAGCGCGCGGTCGATCAGGTCAGGGGTCGACAGGCTTCGCATGCCGATCTCGCTGGCGCGGGCAGTGGGCACGCGCAGGGTCATCTTGTCTTTGTCGAACGAGATCACGAACATCTCCAGCCGCAGGCCCGCGACCTCCTGTTCCTCGATCGAGACGATACGACCGACCCCATGGGCCGGATAGACAACAAAGTCATCGGGGCGGAATTCGTTCTTCTTCGATTTCGACATCTGGCTTCCTCTGACATGCGCCCGCGAGACGGGCACAAAGGGCCGCAGGGGGGCAAGGCCACCCTCGGTCCGTTTTCGATCATGTTTGACGACCCCTGCCTGCAGTCGGCACGGATCCGGCAGTTTGGGATGCGACACAGTCCTGTTGACAAGCAGCAGCACAAGGCGCGACATAAGGGACTATAACACAAAAATGACGCCAAAAAAAGCACCGCCTTTCGGGCGGCGCATCGGCATTGTCCGGGCATTTAATGGCGGCGAAAGAGGACCTTGCAGGCCCTGCCCGGTCGAATCAATCGCCTTCGCCGGGCGTTTCCGAGAAATACTTTTCCAGCTTGCCTTCCTGACCGTCCATCTCGGCGGCGGTCGGCAGGGGGTCCTTCTTCCGGGTGATCACCGGCCACAGTTCGGAATATTTGCGGTTGAACTCAACCCAGCTTTCCATCGCCGGCTCGGTATCCGGGCGTATCGCGTCTGCGGGGCATTCCGGTTCGCAGACGCCACAGTCGATGCATTCGTCGGGATGGATGACCAACGTGTTCTCGCCCTCGTAGAAGCAGTCCACGGGGCACACTTCGACGCAATCAGTGTATTTGCACATGATGCAGTTGTCAGTCACGACATAGGTCATCGGGGCGCTTTCGTCTGGTCTGTTCGGGCTGTCACCTAGACATTCCCGGGGGATCAATCAAGTCTTCGCGATACAGCAGCTGCGCCTCGGGGGCCGGGCCGCGCCGGTCCGACAGGTCCAGCACGGTCAGCACCCGCACACGCTGATAGGCGGATACCGTCAGCACGTCGCCGGGCCGCACGGCGCGCCCCGGCTTGCGGCAGGGCTGGCCGTTGACCCGGATGCCGCCCGCCTCGATGCGGGCGGCGGCCAGGCCGCGCGTCTTGAAGATCCGCGCATGGCACAGCCATTTGTCCAGCCGAAGGCCGGCGGCGGCCTCGGTCAAGTCAGGTCTTGTCCTTCAGCTGGGCTAGGATCGCAAAGGGGCTGTCCGGATCGGCCTTCTTCTCGGGACGCGAGGAGAAGGTCTGGGGAGCCTGGTGCGACGGCTTGCCGCCCTTCTTGGGGCCACCGAACTTGCCGCCGGGCTTGCCGTTGCGATCGCGACGTTCGCCCTGTGGGCGATCCCCTGCCGGGGCCGCATCCTTGGACTGACCGTCGCGCGGGGCGCCATCGCGGCGCGGGCCGCGGCGCTGGCCCTGCGGGCGATCACCCTGGGGACGCTCGGCCTGGCCGCGGTCTCCCTGCGGGCGACGGTTGCCGCGAGGCTTTGGCGCCCATTTGAAGATATAGAACACCTCCATCTCCGGGGGTGCGACCTCGGCGGGGGACTCGGGCTCCGCGTCGACGGCATCGGCCTCGGGGGCGTCTGCCTTGCGCTTTTCGGCCTGCTCGGCCTCCCACTTGGCGCGGGTCTCGGCGGCCAGGACCGATTCCTCCTCGGTCATCGGCGCGTCAGAGCCGTCAGCCTCGGGGGTGGACACGACGGCCGGGGTCTCGGTCGCCTTGACCTTGGCACGCTCGCCCTTGTCGGCGGAATAGCCCAGGCCCTGCATCAGGCCCGAAAACTGCTCCAGCGTCATGCCGGTGATCGACAGCATGTCGGGATTGGCCTCGAACCCGCCGCGCGTGTCCTGCGCGCGCAGCAGATCGGCCAGCCGCTCCAGCATGTCGATGCGGATCGCCCGGTCGCCCGCGGGGCGATAGCCCGACAACGCATAGACCTGATCGGGCACGACCGGAAGATGCGGGATGGTGACCAGACCCGGCGGCGGGCTTTCCGGGAATTCGGACAGCCCCTCGTGCAGCGACCACAGGACCAGACGCAGGCGCGTCGGCGCGGGCTTCAGCAGCGCGGGCAGGAAGATGGTGAACTGGCCAAAGCGGACGCCATGCTTGCGCAGCATGCCCCGGGATTCCTGGTCCAGTTCCTTGACCTCGGCGGCGATGCCGTCGCGGGGCAGGATCCCAAGCGCCTCGACCAGCCGGAAGGCAAAGCCGCGGGCCAGACCGGTCAGCGCCTCGTCCTTCTGCAGGGTCAGCAGCGGCTCGTACAGCGCGGCGATCTTGCGGTCGATGAAATGCTGGGCCCGGCGGCGGACCTTGTCGGCGATCTCGGGACCGGCCTCCTCGTCGACGAAGACCTCGACGCCGGGATGCAGCGGATCGGCGCCCTTGACCAGCTTGCCGACCGCCTGGCTGCCCCACATCAGGCCGCCCTGTTCCGTATAGTCCATCTCGGTATCGGGCGCGTTGTAGAAACGGTCCGCACGCAGATGGAATTCGGGCTTGAGCGCGTCATAGCTGGCGCGGCTCAGCATCCTGGCCTCGTCCGCCGATGCGGTCTGGTCGGGGCGGAAGCGGAAGCCCTCCAGGCGGCCGGCGAATTCGCCCTCGACCGTCACTTCGCCCTTGTCATTCACTTCGGCCACCAGGCTCTCCTTCTGCTTGAGCCGGCGCAGAAGCACGGATGTGCGCCGGTCCACAAATCGTTGGGTCAGGGCCGCGTGCAGCGCGTCCGACAGGCGGTCTTCTACAGCGCGCGTTTCCCCGCGCCAATGCTTTTCGTCCGCCACCCAGCCCGTTCTTTGCGCGACATAGGTCCAGGTGCGGATATATGCCAACCGCTTCGAAATGGCGTCGATGTCGCCAGCGGTCCGGTCGATGCGTTCGATGGCCCGGCCAAGCCAATCCGCCGGGATATGTCCATCCTGCAGGAAACCGAAGATCCGCGCCAGCAAAGTCGCATGTTCCATGGTCGAGATTCCCCGGAAATCGGGCACCCGGCACACGTCCCACAGCAGGCGCACGTCCTTGCCGCCGCGGATGCGGTCCTTGATCTCGGGAAAGTCGCGCAGGATCTTCAGCGTCGCCACGTCGTCGGCCTCGCGCCCGCGGGCCAGCAGTTCGTGGCCGGGGCCGGTCTCCAGGCTTTCGACCAGCCGGTCCATGCTGCCGAAATCCAGCTTGCCGTTGCGCCAGACCAGCCGGCTGATGGGGGCGAACCGATGGTTCTCCAGCGCGTCGATCAGCCCCTCGTCCAGGGGCTCGGCCTCTCCGGTGACGCCGAAGGTGCCGGATTCGGTGTGCCGCCCTGCCCGGCCGGCGATCTGTCCCATCTCATGGGGAAACAGCGGGCGGACCCGCTTGCCGTCGAACTTGTGCGTGGCGCTGAAGGCCACGTGCTTGATGTCCAGGTTCAGGCCCATGCCGATGGCGTCGGTGGCCACCAGATAGTCGACCTCTCCGTTCTGGTACATCTCGACCTGGGCATTGCGCGTGCGCGGCGACAGCGCCCCCATCACGACCGCGCAGCCACCCTTCTGCCGACGGATCAGCTCGGCCATCGCATAGACGTCGTCGACGCTGAAGCCCACGATCGCGCTGCGCGGCGGCATCCGGGACAGCTTCTTCGATCCTGCCCATGACAGTGTCGAGAACCGCTCCTTGCGCTCGAACTGGGTTTCGGGAACCAGGGCCGCGATGGTCGGGCGCATGGTGCTGCTGCCCAGGAAAAGCGTCTCGACGGTACCGCGCATATGCAGCAGTCGGTCGGTGAACACGTGCCCGCGCCCGGGATCGGCGCACAGCTGGATCTCGTCGATGGCCACGAAATCGGTGGCGATGTCGGGCATCGCCTCGGTTGTGGCGACCCAGTACTGGACGCGGTCGGGAACGATCCGCTCCTCTCCGGTGACCAGGGCCACGACCGAGGGGCCACGCGCGGCCACGATCCGGTCATAGACCTCGCGCGCCAGCAGGCGCAGCGGCAGGCCGATCACCCCCGACCGGTGGTTCAGCATCCGCTGGATGGCGTAGTGGGTCTTGCCCGTATTGGTCGGGCCCAGGATGGCGGTGATCCGCCCGCGCGTCGTCATGTTCATGCCTTAGATATCGGTGCCGATGCGCTTGTGTTCCAGACGTGCCTGGCCATCGATGGCTTCCTGCTGGTGGGGATGGATCGCCAGGCTGGCGCGATAGGCCGCCAGGGCGCGGGCGTCGTCGCCCATCTCCTCCAGCATGGCGCCCAGCTGGGTCAGCGCCGCAAAGTGGCGCGGCTCCAACTCCAGCGTGCGGCGCAGGTCGGCCAGCGCGGGCCCGAACTGGCCTGCCGTCGCATAGGCCGCGGCCCGCGTCTGGAAGCCTGCCGCAAAGTCGGGGGCATGGTCGGTCAACGCGGTCAGATGACCGATGGCCGACGGGATGTCCCCCATGTCCAGCGCCGCCTCTCCCCGCTGCAGCAGCAGGTCCATCGCCGGGGATCCGGACCGCGACCATTCACGCAGGATGTCGCTTTCCGCGATGCGCCAGCCCTCGCCCTCGGGCTGGGCCAGGCGCGCGAAGGCGTCGTCCAGCCCCTGGCCCGCGGCCGCGATCGGTACCACGCTTGCAATAACCACGAAAATCGTCAGAACTTTGTGACGCAATGCCGTGACGGCAGAGTGGAAATTCAGGCGGACCGCGTTCATATGTCTGGTGTAGCCCAGGCCGCAGGTCGGGCGCCAGACAAAGCGCACCAGGAGACGTGAAATGAGCGAAGTCGTGACCAAGGCCGTCCAGAAGCTGGGCGAAAAGATCGACAGCTTCGATTCTGTCGCAAAGTTCGTCATCACCGGCGAAGGCGCGATCATGATCGACGAAGACGGCGTGCGCGCCGGCGACGAGGATGCCGAGGTGACCCTGACGGCAAGCCGCGAGACATTCGAAGGCATTCTGAACGGCGACGTGAACCCCGCGACCGCCTTCATGATGGGCAAGCTGAAGATCGACGGCTCGATGGGCGTCGCGATGCAGCTGGGCCAGAAGCTGTCCTAAGCGCCCGCGTGCAGCAGGCACCCTTCCATCAGCTTCCGGACGACCGGTCGCAGCCCGCCCGCGCATTCTGGGCGCAGGCCGGCGATGGGGTCCGCCTGCGCATGGCGCATTGGCCCGCGGATGCGGCACGCGGCAGCGTGCTGCTGTTCCCCGGGCGGACCGAATACGTCGAGAAATACGCCCCCGTCGCCCATCGCCTGATGGCCGAGGGTTACGACGTCCTGTCGATCGACTGGCGTGGTCAGGGCATGTCGGACCGCCTGCAGCCCAATCCCCGCCCCGGCCATATCCGCGATTTCGCGGATTACCAGCACGACGTGGTCGAGATGATCGTGGCGGCGGAACAGCTTGACCTGCCCCGTCCGTGGCATTTGCTGGCGCATTCGATGGGCGGCTGCATCGGGTTGGCCGCGCTGGAGGGCGGCATGGCCGTGCAGAGCGCGGTGTTCTCCGCGCCCATGTGGGGCATCAATCTTCGCCGGATGCAGCAGGGCGTGGCCCTGGGTATCGCCTATCTGGCCGGACGCGTGGGGCGTGGCGGCCTGACGGCACCGGGCAGCGGCGGGGCGGCGACGACCTATCCTCTGGACGAGAGCTTCAACGCCAATCTGCTGACCGGCAACGGTGACGAATGGGCGCGTCTGGTGCGCGAGGCGGTGGCTTGGCCCGACCTGACCATCGGCGGTGCCACCTTCGATTGGGTTGGCAGGGCACTGAACGAATGCGCCCGCCTGTCGCGCATTCCATCGCCCGACATGCCGATGCTGGTGTCTGTCGGCAGCGAGGAAAAGGTCGTGTCGTCGCAGGCCATCCGGGACCGTGCCGCGCGCTGGCCGCAATCGGAGCTGCTGACCATTCCGGGGGCCAAGCACGAAATCCTGATGGAAACGGATGCGCTGCGCGACCTGTTCTACGAGGCGATGCTGGCCCGGTTCGAGGCCAGCTGACGCGACACGGACCGGGGGCCGTACGCCCCCCGACCCATCAGGATTGGGCGCTTTTCCGATCGGACGGCGTGCTGATGCTGGGCATGCGCAGGCGGATCCGCTTCAGGCGACGCGGATCGGCATCCACGACCTCGAACTCGGCGCCCGAGGGATGGGCGATCACCTCTCCGCGCAGCGGCACGCGCCCCGCCAGCATGAAGATCAGACCGCCAAGCGTGTCGATATCCTCGTCCTCGTCGCCGATCAGGCGCAGGCCGGTCTCAGCCTCGACATCGTCCAGCGCGGCACGGGCCTGGATCAGCCACTGGCCGGTCTTCTCATGCACCCACAGGCCGCCCTCGACCTCGTCATGCTCATCCTCGATCTCGCCGATCACCTGTTCGATCAGGTCCTCGATGGTGACCAACCCGTCGACGCCCCCGTATTCGTCGATGACCAGCGCCATGTGGATGCGCTTGGTCTGCATCTGCTGCAGCAGCACCCCGATGGGCATCGAGGGCGGAACGTACAGCAACGGCCGCAGCATCGGGCGCATGGTAAATTTGCCCCCCGCACCGAACCCGTGCTTCAGCGCCAGGTCCTTGAGATGGATCAGGCCAAGCGGGCTGTCCAGCGTGCCGCGAAAGACCGGCATCCGTGAAAACCCGTGCTCACGGAACATCTCGACCAGATCCTCCAGCGACAGGTTCGCGGGGGCGGCCACGATCTCGACCTTGGGGATGGCGACGTCATCGACCCGCATGCGGCGCAGATTGACCAAGCCGGGGGTGCCCACGACATGACGGTCCTGATGATCGTCGTCCGCGCCGCTTTCGGACCCTGTCAGGGCCGACAGCACGCGGCCAAAGAATCCTTTGCCATTACCGGCCTCCTTCTCCTCGGTGGCGCCACCGTCGACGGCGATCGCCGTGACTTCCTCGATGGCCGGCTGAGGAGCGGGCTCGGATAATCGGCTTTCGGAATTCATCGGTCTTTCTCCTGGTAAGGGTCTGGAATGCCGAGCCGGGACAGGATGGCGCGCTCGGTCGCCTCCATCAGTTCGGCATCGGGATCGTTCAGATGGTCGTAACCCAGCAGATGCAGGGTCGCATGGACCAGCAGGTGCTGGACGTGATGGTCGAAGGGCTTGCCCTGATCCTCGGCCTCGGCCGCGCAGGTATCATAGGCGATCGCGATGTCGCCCAGTTCCTCCTCGTCCGGCATCTCGGGCGCCTGACCGGGATCATGCGGCAGATGCTCGACCGACGGCCATGACAGCACGTTCGTGGCCCGGGGCTTGCCGCGGAAGTCGGCATTCAGCGCGGCGATGCGGGCGTCGTCGCAGCCCATGACGACCACCTCCCCGCCCAAGCGGTGGTGGTCCAGCGCGGCAGTGACGGCAAGGGCCGCCAGGTCCTCAAGACCGGCGGCCTGCCATCGGTCATCCTCGATGACGCAGTCGACGGAAATCTCGTCAGGCATCGTTTCTGAATGCGCGGCGGGGAACGTACTGGCCGCGCGGCTCCTCTGTTTCACCGCGGGCAAGGGCGGCGTTGTCCTCGACCTCATACGCCTTGATGATGCGCGCGACAAGCGGGTGGCGCACGACGTCATCGGCGGTGAAATAGCTGAAGCTGATGCCCTTGACGTCCTTCAGGATGCGCTCGGCGTCCATCAGGCCCGACATCATGCCGCGCGGCAGGTCGATCTGGGTGCGGTCGCCGGTGATGACCATCCGCGAGCCTTCACCAAGACGGGTCAGGAACATCTTCATCTGCATGCTGCTGGCGTTCTGCGCCTCGTCCAGCACGACGAAGGCGCGCGACAGGGTGCGCCCGCGCATGAAGGCCAGCGGCGCGATCTCAATGCGCTTCTCCTCCATCAGCTTCTGCATCTGCTTTCCGGGGAGAAAGTCGTTCAGCGCGTCGTAGAGCGGCTGCATGTACGGATCGACCTTCTCCTTCATGTCGCCCGGCAGGAAGCCCAACCGCTCCCCGGCCTCGACGGCGGGGCGCGACAGGATGATCTTGTCGACATGGCCGCCGATCAGCATCGTCACACCCACGGCCACCGCCAGATAGGTCTTGCCGGTGCCCGCAGGCCCGATGCCAAAGGCCAGCTCGTTCTGGAACAGCGACCGGACATACGCTTTCTGCGCATCCGTGCGCGGCTCGACCGACTTCTTGCGGGTTCGCAGTTCGTAGTTGCCCTGCGCGAACATCTCCAGCTGTTCGGCCGGGGTCACGTCGGTGGCGGGTTCGACCCCCATGCGCAATGCGGCCTCGACCTCGTCGGGGCCGACGGGGCGGTGCTGTTCTAGCCGCGCATACAGGCCGCGAAGCAGGTTCGCGGCCTCGGACTGGGCCTCGGGGCCGCCGACCACGGCAATCTGGTTGCCGCGACGCAGGATATGGACGCCAAGTGCCTCCTCGATCCGGGCCAGATGGCGGTCGTTGGGACCGCACAGGTCGATCAACAGCCGGTTGTCGGGGAATTCAAGCAGGGTTTCGGCAGAAGCCGCGGTGACGGGTGGCGTCGGGGTCAGGCCCAAATGTCTCTCCTGGTCAATCTGGTCGGTCCATGGTGGCAAGCCGGTCGGATTCGCACAAGTTCATGTTCGTGGTAAATGGGGCGCAACTGCCCCCGTTTGTGGCAGAACGGCCAAGCCTGTGCAAAAGTTGCATCCTTATCGCGCATGATCATTGACCCCGGCAGACGGGATTCCCAGAAAACCGGACAAGGCGGGCGCGCGGTCCATGTCCGCCACCGGGCCGTCATGCGCGATGCGACCATCCGCCAACAGCGCGACACGGTCGCCGATGATCCGGCAGCTGGCCATGTCATGCGTGATGGTGATCGCGGTGGCCCCTGTTTCGGTCACGATGCCGCGGATCAGCGCATCGATGGCCCGCGCGCGGATCGGGTCCAACCCGGTAGTCGGTTCGTCGAAGAAGATCACCGCCGGGTCGTCGGCAATGGCGCGGGCCAGGCCGACGCGCTTGGCCATGCCGCCCGACAGCTGCGCGGGCATCAGGTCGGCGATGTCCGAAGCCAGCCCCACGCGCGCCAGCTTGTCCAGCGCGATAGCGCGGGCGCGGCGGTCGTCCATCCGCTGGCGCAGGCGGAAGGCGACGTTCTGCCAGACCGACAGGCTGTCGAACAGGGCCGCCCCCTGAAACAGCATCCCGAACCGCGCCATGAAGCGTGCCCGGTCCAGCGGCTGGCCGTTCCACAGCACCTGCCCCGCATCGGGGCGTTCCAGCCCCAGGATGCATTTCAGCAGGACCGACTTGCCGGTGCCGGACTGGCCGATCACGCACAGGCTCTCGCCCGTGGCGACGCTCAGATCGACGCTGTCGAGGACCCGCTTGGCGCCAAAGGATTTGCTAAGGCCGCAGGTCCGAATCATTCGAAGAACAGCCCGGTCAGCGCAAAGTTCGCAGCCAGGATGCCGACGGCGGCGGCGACGACCGCATTGGTCGTGGCCCGTCCGACGCCTGCCGCGCCGCGCCCCGACCGCATGCCGAACCAGCATCCCGACAACGCGATGACCAGTCCGAAGACCGCCCCCTTGATTAGGCCAGAGGTAACGTCCCACGGCTCCAGATATGCCCAGCTGTTCGCGATGTAGCTGGCCGAATTGAACCCAAGCGACGTCGTGCCCACCAGCCAGCCGCCCATGATGCCGATGATGTCGCCCGTGGCCACCAGCACCGGCATGCACAGGATCGCCGCCCACAGCCGGGGCGTGACCAGCCAGCGGACCGGGTCGGTCGACAGAGTCACCAACGCGTCGATCTGTTCGGTGACGCGCATGGTCCCGATCTCGGCGGCGATGCTGCTGGCGACGCGGGCGGCGACCATCAGGCCGCCCAGGACGGGCCCCAGTTCGCGAACCATGCCGATGGCCACGATTGCCGGGACGACGTCGCCGGCCTGAAACCGCTCTCCGCCCGAATGGATCTGCAGGGCCAGCGCCGCTCCGGTGAACAACGCCGTCAGCCCTACGACCGGCAGCGACAGCCAGCCGATCTGCATCACCTGGCGCACGATTGCACGGGGTGTCCCGAACCCCGACAGCCCCCGCATCGCGAACAGCGCCACCGCCCCGATGGTCCGGGTGGCGCGTAGGGCGGGTCGTCCGATCGCCCGGATGGGCGTCACAGATAGGTCCGCTGGTAGCGCAGCCCAAGCGAGGTCAGCACCTCGTATCCGATGGTGCCGGCGATGTCGGCCAGACGGTCGATGGGTTGATGCGCGCAGATCAGGTCAAGCCGGTCTGGCACCGCATCCAGATCGCTGACGTCCACCGTGATCAGGTCCATCGACACGCGCCCGACGACCGGACAGGCCGCATCGCCGGCGAACAGCTGCGCGCCCTTGCCCGACAGCGAACGCAGGATGCCGTCGGCATATCCCGCATCGACGGTGGCGATGCGACAGTCGCGCGGCGCGTGCCAACTGGCGCCATAGCCGACCATCTCTCCCCTCCGCACGTCACGGGTCTGGATCACGCGCAGCGACAGCGTGACGACGCCGCGGGCCTGCGCAAAGGGCAGCCCGCCGTACAGACCCACGCCGGGGCGCACCATGTCGAAGTGATAATCCGGTCCCAGCAGGATGCCCCCGGTCGCGGCCAGCGACCGCGGCACGTTACAGCCATCGGTCATTGCGCGGAACGTGGACAGCTGCGCCGCATTGGCGGGGTGGTCGGGCTCGTCCGCGCAGGCCAGGTGCGACATGATGAAGGCCGGTCCGGCGGCCAGCGCCTCGTCCCGGATGGCGCCCCATTCGACGGCCTCCATGCCAAGGCGGTTCATCCCGGTGTCCAGCTGGATGGCGAAGGGCTGGCCGGGGCGCATGGCGCGATCACGAAAGAACTGTGCAGGACTGTTCAGGACCGGGGTCAGCCCGGTCAGGTCCGCGCCCTCCATGTGCCCCGACAGCACGTTGATGCGCGCGTCCTGCGGCAGCAGCGGCCGGATCGCCCGTCCCTCATGCGCCAGGGCCACGAAGAAATCGCGCACGCCGGCGGCATAGAGGGCCGGGGCGACGCGGTCGGCGCCCAGGCCATAGGCATCGGCCTTGACCACGGCGGCGGCACGGGCGCCGGGGGCCAGTGCGGCCAGTGCCGCGTGATTGGCCACGATGGCCGCGATGTCGATCTGCAATCCCATATGCGTGGCTTGCCCCCCTGCCCGGCCCGCGTCAAGAGGCTGCCGCAGCATGTGTTTGCATATATGCACTTAGCATGAACAGTCGCTTCTGTATTTTGCAAATTCCCCCGAATTGTCTTTGCTGCACCTGCATCGCAGTCTAGCCTGGGACACCGGATCAGGAGGGTGCGATGAAGGACATTCTGCAGCAGCTGGAAGAACGCCGACAGCAGGCCCGGCTTGGCGGCGGCCAGCGGCGCATCGACGCCCAGCACGCCCGCGGCAAGCTGACCGCCCGCGAACGCATCGACCTGCTGCTGGACGAGGACAGCTTCGAGGAGTTCGACATGTTCGTCGCCCATCGCAGCACCGATTTCGGCATGCAGGACGACCGCCCGGCAGGCGACGGGGTGGTGACCGGATGGGGCACCATCAACGGCCGCATGGTCTATGTCTTTTCTCAGGACTTCACCGTATTCGGCGGATCGCTGTCGGAAACCCATGCCCAGAAGATCTGCAAGATCATGGACATGGCGATGCAGAACGGCGCGCCGGTGATCGGGCTGAACGATTCGGGGGGCGCGCGCATCCAGGAGGGCGTGGCCAGCCTTGCGGGTTATGCCGACGTGTTCCAGCGCAACGTGCTGGCATCGGGCGTCGTGCCGCAGATCAGCGTGATCATGGGCCCCTGTGCAGGTGGCGCGGTCTATTCGCCCGCGATGACCGACTTCATCTTCATGGTGCGCGACACGTCCTACATGTTCGTGACCGGGCCCGACGTGGTCAAGACGGTCACGAACGAGGTCGTGACCGCCGAACAGCTGGGCGGTGCGTCCACGCATACCCGGAAATCCTCCGTCGCGGACGGCGCGTTCCAGGACGACGTCGAGGCGCTGTCGGAGATCCGCCGGCTGTTCGACTTCCTGCCGCTGAACAACCGCGAAAAGGCCCCGACCCGGCCCTTCTTCGACGACCCCGCGCGGATCGAGCCCAGCCTGGACACGCTGATCCCCGACAACCCGAACCAGCCCTATGACATGAAGGAGCTGATCGCCAAGGTCGCGGACGAGGGCGATTTTTACGAGATCCAGAAGGATTTCGCGGGCAACATCATCATCGGCTTCATCCGCATCGAGGGACAAACGGTGGGGGTCGTCGCCAACCAGCCGATGGTGCTGGCCGGTTGCCTGGACATCGACAGCTCGCGCAAGGCCGCGCGCTTCGTGCGGTTCTGCGACGCGTTCGAAATCCCGATCCTGACGCTGGTCGACGTTCCGGGCTTTCTGCCGGGGACCGGCCAGGAATATGGCGGCGTCATCAAGCATGGGGCGAAGCTGCTGTTCGCCTATGGCGAGGCGACGGTGCCCAAGGTCACGGTCATCACCCGCAAGGCCTATGGCGGCGCCTATGACGTGATGGCGTCGAAGCATCTGCGCGGCGATTTCAACTATGCCTGGCCCACCGCCGAGATCGCGGTGATGGGCGCCAAGGGCGCGGTCGAGATCCTGTATCGCAGCGAACTGGGCGATGCCGACAAGATCGCCGCCCGCACCAAGGATTACGAGGACCGCTTTGCCAACCCCTTCGTGGCCGCTGAAAAGGGCTTCATCGACGAGGTGATCCAGCCCCGGTCGACGCGTCGCCGGGTGGCCCGCGCCTTTGCCAGCCTGCGCGGCAAGCGGCTGACGAACCCGTGGAAAAAGCACGACAACATTCCGCTGTGACTGACGGGGACGGGCGCGCGATGCACAAGGTCGTGAATGATGCAGCCGGGCCACAGGGGGACGGCGCTTTGGTGCCCGCCTTCCTGCGTCCCTGTCTGATCGCGGCGGGCTTCTCTATCATGCCGCGCAGGCCGGCAGATCAACAAGCCGACCACAACCCGAGCAGCCGGGCGCAACACCGCCCGCCCTACAGGAGCATGTTTCCATGTCGAAAAAGATCATCCTCGGCCTCGTGCTGGTTTCCGCCTTCGCCGCGTGCCAGCGCCAGCAGCCTGCCGACGTCTATGTCCCGACCGCCCCGGCCGCGCCCATGGTCAACCCCGTCACGACCGAGCCTGTCTACAACAGCAAATTCGGCTAAGACGAGACGTCCGACAATTGCGCGCGGGCGGCCAGCCTGCCCGTGCGCAGCGATCCGGCCCGCGCGCCCCAGCACAGGGGCCCTGCCATGCTGAAGCATCGCGGCTTTCCCGGGCGTCTGCCCGGCACCGATTTCCAATTCGTCATCCGGCGCGAGAATCGCAAGAAGGGCGCAACGCCCATCACGCGCCGCGAGCGGTTCAAGGACCGCAGGCCCGCCGACAAGCGCGCCGATGCGGGCTTTCTTTCGGCGCTGATCGCGCATTTCGGCGACGAACCCTTTCCCCGCGGCAATCTTGATGCCGGTCGGCTGTCCTGGCTGATCGGCCGCGAGGTCAAGCCGGTGGGCCAGTTCGACCCTGCCGATTACGACCAATTGCTGCAGGTCGACATGGCCGAGGCGGAGGCCGCCTTCCCCGAGCTGTTCGTCAAGGATGCGCCCCAGGAGTTCGACTGGGACGACCAGGACGGCTGGGACGACGACGAGGCCGACGACGACTGATGCGCAGGTTGATGCTGAACCCCTTGAAGTCACACGCATGTCAGTTTGACGCAGGCATCAGCTATGCGATAACCCCTTACCACCTCCCATCGGCCCCCGACGGGCCCATTACGACAGGTTTCTTATCATGCAGAAATTCTTCTCGCTTCGCGTTGCCGGCCTGGCCCTGGTTGCCGCCGGTCTTTCGGCTTGCGCCCCCGGCTATCAGGGCGGCGGCATCTCGCCCGACGCGCAGCGCGCCGCAGGCGGTGCCGTTGCCGGTGCCGTCATCGCGAAGGCCCTGGACGAAGACCTGGCAACCGGCGCCGCGATCGGTGCCGTCGGCGGCGCGCTGTGCGACGACGCCGGTGTCTGCCAGCGTCGCTACTGATCGCTGCGGCAACCTCTCACCCTATCGGCAGCCCGCGCCCGGCGCGGCTGCCGCCCAACCCACGGGATCTTCACCATGTCCAAATTCCTTGCCATCGCTGCCCTGGTCGGCACCACGGCCATCGCCGGCTGCACCCAAGGCATCAACCCGACCGACACTGACCGCGCGCTCATCGGCGCCGGCGTCGGCGCGACCGTCGCATCGGTCGGCGGCACCAACGTCGTCAAGGGCGCGGCCATCGGCGGCGCCGCTGGCGCGCTGTGCAACGACTTCCGTCTGTGCCAGTGACCTGCTGATCGGCGCGCCCGTCGCGCCGACCGTCTGCAAAGCCGTCCGAAGCCCTGCGCTTCGGACGGCTTTTTCACGTTCCGTCCTGGGGGGGAGCCCATGTTCAAGAAGATCCTGATCGCCAACCGGGGCGAGATCGCCTGCCGTGTCATCAAGACCGCCCGCAAGATGGGCATCGCCACCGTCGCCGTCTACTCCGACGCCGACCGCAATGCGCTGCATGTGCGCATGGCGGACGAGGCCGTCCATATCGGCCCGGCCCCCGCCAACCAGTCCTATATCGTGATCGACAAGATCATGGACGCGATCCGCCGGACCGGCGCCGAGGCCGTCCATCCCGGATACGGCTTCCTGTCCGAGAACATGAAGTTCGCAGAGGCGCTGGAGGCCGAGGGCGTCGTCTTCATCGGCCCCCCGTCCGGCGCGATCGAGCAGATGGGCGACAAGATCACCTCCAAGAAGCTGGCGCAGGCCGCGGGGGTCAGCACGGTTCCGGGTCACATGGGCCTGATCGCGGACGCGGACGAGGCCGCGGCCATCAGTGCCCAGATCGGCTATCCGGTGATGATCAAGGCCAGCGCGGGCGGCGGCGGCAAGGGCATGCGCATCGCCTGGTCCGACGAGGAGGCGCGCGAGGGTTTCCAGTCCTCCAGGAACGAGGCCGCCAACAGCTTTGGCGACGACCGGATCTTCATCGAGAAATTCGTGACGCAGCCGCGCCACATCGAGATCCAGGTCCTGGCCGATCAGCACGGCAACGCGGTCTATCTGCACGAGCGCGAATGCTCGATCCAGCGCCGCAACCAGAAGGTCATCGAGGAGGCGCCGTCGCCCTTCCTGGACGAGGCCACCCGCGCCGCGATGGGTCAGCAGGCCGTGGCCCTGGCCAGGGCCGTCGGATACACCAGCGCGGGCACGGTCGAATTCATCGTCGACGGAAGCCGCAACTTCTATTTCCTGGAGATGAACACCCGCCTGCAGGTGGAACACCCTGTGACCGAGCTGATCACCGGCGTCGACCTGGTCGAGCAGATGATCCGCGTCGCGGCCGGAGAGCCGCTGCCCTTCGCGCAGTCCGACCTGACGATCACCGGGTGGGCGATGGAGAGCCGGCTGTACGCCGAGGACCCCTATCGCGGTTTCTTGCCCTCCATCGGACGTCTGACCCGTTACCGCCCACCGGTCGAGGTGGCGGCGGGGCCGATGCTGACCGGGGGCAAGTGGCTTGCCCATGGCGCGCCGACGGGTCCGGCCGCGGTCAGGAACGACACCGGCGTCTATGAGGGCGGCGAAATCAGCATGTTCTATGACCCGATGATCGCCAAGCTGTGCACCTGGGCACCGACCCGCGGTGAGGCGATCGAGGCGATGCGTACCGCGCTGGACGCCTTCGAGGTCGAAGGGATCGGGCACAACCTGCCCTTCCTGTCGGCGGTGATGGATCACCCGAAATTCGTCGCGGGCGACATCACCACGGCCTTCATCGCCGAGGAGTATCCAGACGGGTTCCACGGCGCGGCCCTTCCCGAGGACGAGATGCTCCGCATTGCCGCCGCCGCCGCCGCCATGCACCGCGTGGCCGAGATCCGGCGCACCCGTATCAGCGGCCGCCTGAACAACCACGAACGCCATGTGGGCGACGATTGGGTGGTGTTCGCGGACAAGCATGACTGGCCCGTCCGCATCACCGCCAATACCCATGGTGCCGACGTCGCCATCGCGGGGCGCACGATCCGGGTCGAGGGCGATTGGCGCCCCGGCCAGTCGCTGGCGCGGCTGGAGGTAAACGGACGCCCCCTGGTGCTGAAGGTGGACAAGATCGCCGCCGGGCTGCGCCTGCGTGCGCGCGGGGCTGACCTGCGCGTGCATGTGCGTCGGCCCCGTGCGGCGGAGCTGGCACGGCTGATGCCCGAAAAGCTTCCGCCCGACACGTCCAAGTTCCTGCTGTGCCCGATGCCCGGCCTGATCGTGATGATCAATGTCGCCCAGGGGGACGAGGTCCAGGAGGGTCAGGCGCTGGCCACCGTCGAGGCCATGAAGATGGAGAACATCCTGCGCGCCGAACGCCGGGGCATCGTGAAATCCGTCAATGCCGCGCCGGGCGAAAGCCTGAAGGTCGACGACGTGATCATGGAGTTCGAATGATCCCCGCTCTGCCCGCCTATCTGCTGTCGGCCGGACTTGGGCTGGCGGGCGCGGCGGGCGTCCTGTCGGCGGTGGCGGCGCAGACCGCGCCCTTGCTCGGCACGCAGGTGCCACTGGCCTACCTGCTGCCGCCGATTGTCGGGCTGGCGCTGTTCCAGCTGGTTTTCGGGGTTTTCACCGGACGCTGGCGCGGGTGGCGGTTCTGGGCGGCGGCCATCCCGCTGTCGGCGGTCATCTGGGGCGCGGCATTGATGGCACTGCTGGGCGGTCATGCGTCGTGGCAGGCTGCGCTTGCCGTGGCGGCTGTCGGTCATGTCGCCGCAGGTCTGGCGGCGCTGTCGCTGACACGGGGGCGCGTGGCATGAGGCGCGGGGGCTATCGCATCTCCTGCTGGCGCATCGGCATGCTGTCGATCAGGGACAGGATGTCCTCTGCCGCGACGGGTGTGGCCGAGCTCATCTTGACCCCGCCATCCTTGCCGATCAGCAGAACCTGGAACCCCTGCCCGTCGCGCAGCGCGTCTGCACCGGGTCCGTCGGTCAGGATGACCACCTCGCGTTCTGCCAACTGTTCCGCGTGTGCCTGCAGGTCGGCGATCTGCCGTGCGACCTGCGCCTCGGGTCCAAGGACAACGACAGGGCGCGCCTGCCAACGCAGTGCGGCAAGCGTGTCCGCCTGCAGCGGCGCGGGACCGCGGGCGGTGTCGGCGGGTGCCATGGCAGGCCACAGGGCCAGGACGGTAGACAGGCAGAATCGGTGCATGGTCGCTCCTTCCGAAACAGGACGCGCATGGCGCGGGACGGGTTCCCATGGCGCCGCTTGACCAATGGCTCAGCCCGCAGCTGCAGCAGGCGGTCGTCACTGGCCTTTTCGTGGCCATCGGTTGGATCGTCGTCGCGTCCCAGACCCGCCGCCGCGACGCCACGCTGCGCCGCGCGCGCGAGACCGACCTACAGCGCGCCCTGCTGGCAGAGATCCGGGCGCATGTCTTTGCCCTGGAGCAGCAGGTGCCGTCGCCGCAGGATGCGGCCTTGCTGGTGTCGCGCATCGAGTCGGGAGATTTCGTGCCGACCCTGCCGCAGCAGGCCAACGACCGCATCTTTGCAGCCGTGATTTCCGACATACACATCCTGCCCGCGCCGGTCATCGACCCGATCGTGCTCTACTATCGGCTGCTGTCGATCATGGGCGCGCTGGCCACCGACCTGCGCCAGATCGCGCGCAGCGACGGCAAGCGGGCGGCGCAGATGATGGCCGATTATCTGGAGCTGATGGAAGAAACCCGCGATACCGGCCTGCAGGCGATGCGGGTGCTGACCGAATGCCTGCGCGGCGGTGCCGACGCGGTCGAGGCGATGCTGGACGAGGACGAGGCGCAGGCCGCGGCACAGATCGGTGCGCGCCTGCCGCAGGAACTGGCGCAGATGCGCGAGCGTCTGTGGGCGACCGAGGTCAGTAGCCGATCTTTGGACCCGAGAGGCCGGTGATGGGACGCAATCCGATGGCACGCACGATTTCGTTCGCACGACTGACGGCGGTCGGTTTCGGCTTGGCTTCGCTGCGCAGCACGGGTGCGTCGGGTCGGGCGGGCGCCTTGGGCGCGCGCGGTTGCGACAGGCTGCGGTCGGAACGCGAATTGGCCATGATCAACCCTCCTGCTGATCCGGCAACCGTGCCGGATACCGGTCATGATATAGGGAACGCGCCGCAAATCCACAAGTTTCGCGGCCCTGCGCCTTATCGCATCACGCTGCCGCGCCCGATCTCCTGCCGGCGCAGGGGCAGACGGTCGATGGCACGGCCGATCTCTCGGGCATCCCATGGGACGGGGCGGCGGATCTTGACCTGTCCATCCTTGTCGATCAGCACCAGCGAGAACCCCTGCGGGCGCAGCTGCTGTCGCCACGCGCTGTTGGCCGACGGGTCGCTGTCGAGAACAAGCACCACGTCGCGCGACACCAGCGCCCGACCGTCACGGCGCAGCGATGCCACCTGGTCGACAAAGGCCGGGTCGTCCGCCGTGTCGGCAAAGATCACCACGGGGCGCGCCGTCCACAGGAACTGGTCCGGGTTGACCGTCGCGGCGTCCAGCACCTGCGGAGAGCCGTCGTCCAGGGGGGACGCGTCCGGCAACGGGTCGGGCTCGACGCGCTGCGCGACTGGGGGCAGACGGGCGGGGTTGCGTTGCGGCACCGTGTCGCGCGGCCGCGTCGTGGCCGCCGCCCCGTCTGGTGTCCGGACGGCGGCGCCATCCGGCGGGGGGGCGTCGCGCGCGGGGCCCATCGCCGCAAGCGCCATCACGAATATCATAAATTTCAACTTCATCGGCACCTCGTCATGTCTTGAATATAGGGCAGGACCGTCGGCAGGAAAGGATGGATCATGACAAAACCCACGCTGGAGGACTGGCGCAAGCTGGCACAGGGCGAACTGAAGGGGCGCGACCCCGACAGCCTGACCTGGGACACGCTGGAGGGGATCGCCGTCAAGCCGGTCTATACCCGCGACGACCTGGAGGGGATGGACCACCTGGACGGCCTGCCCGGCATCGCGCCGTTCACCCGCGGCCCGCGCGCCACGATGTATGCGGGCCGCCCCTGGACCATCCGGCAATATGCTGGATTTTCCACGGCCGAGGAATCGAACGCCTTCTATCGCCGCGCGCTTGCCGCGGGGCAGCAGGGGGTGTCGGTGGCCTTCGATCTGGCCACCCACAGGGGCTATGACAGCGACCATCCGCGGGTCGAGGGCGATGTGGGCAAGGCCGGCGTCGCCATCGATTCGGTCGAGGACATGAAGATCCTGTTCGACGGCATCCCGTTGGACCGCGTTTCGGTGTCGATGACCATGAACGGCGCGGTCATCCCGATCCTCGCGAACTTCATCGTCACCGGAGAGGAGCAGGGCCATTCCCGTGCCGTGCTGTCCGGGACCATCCAGAACGACATCCTCAAGGAGTTCATGGTCCGCAACACCTATATCTATCCGCCCGAACCCAGCATGCGGATCATCGCGGACATCATCGAATACACCTCATCAGAGATGCCCAAGTTCAACTCGATCTCGATCTCGGGCTATCACATGCAGGAGGCGGGGGCGAACCTGGTCCAGGAGCTTGCCTATACGCTGGCCGACGGGCGCGAATATGTGCGCGCGGCCATCGCGGCGGGGATGGATGTCGATGCCTTTGCGGGGCGGCTGTCGTTCTTCTTTGCCATCGGCATGAACTTCTTCATGGAGATCGCCAAGCTGCGCGCGGCGCGCCTGCTGTGGCACCGGATCATGTCCGAGTTCCAGCCCAAGAAGCAGGCCAGCCTGATGCTGCGCACGCATTGCCAGACGTCCGGCGTGTCCCTGCAGGAGCAGGACCCCTACAACAACGTCATCCGCACCGCCTATGAGGCGATGTCGGCGGCGCTTGGAGGCACACAGTCGCTGCACACGAACGCGCTGGACGAGGCGATCGCCCTGCCCACCGATTTCAGCGCCCGCATCGCGCGGAACACCCAGCTGATCCTGCAGGAGGAGACGGGCATCACCCATGTCGTCGATCCACTGGCGGGCAGCTATTACATCGAGAGCCTGACGGCGGAACTGGCGGAAAAGGCCTGGGCGCTGATCGAGGAGGTCGAGGAGATGGGCGGCATGACCAAGGCCGTGGCCAGCGGCATGCCCAAGCTGCGCATCGAGGAGACGGCGGCCCGGCGTCAGGCCCTGATCGACCGGGGCGAGGACGTGATCGTCGGCGTCAACAAGTACCGCAAGGAGGCCGAGGATCCGATCGACATCCTGGACATCGACAACGTCGCCGTCCGGGACAGCCAGATCGCCCGCCTGACCCGCATCCGCGCCACGCGGGACGAGGGCCGCGTCACCGGGACGCTGGCCGAACTGACCCGCCGCGCCCGGGAGGGCGGCAACCTGCTGGAAGCCGCCGTCGAGGCCGCCCGCGCCCGCGCCACCGTCGGAGAGATCAGCATGGCCATGGAAGACGAATTCGGACGCCACCGCGCCGAGGTGCGCACCCTGGCCGGCGTCTATGGCGCGGCCTATGAGGGGGACGAGGGCTTTGCCCAGATCCAGCGCGACGTCGAGGCATTCGCCGTGGAGGAAGGCCGCCGCCCGCGCATGCTGGTCGTCAAGATGGGCCAGGACGGTCACGACCGTGGCGCCAAGGTGATCGCCACGGCCTTTGCCGATATCGGCTTCGACGTGGACGTGGGACCGCTGTTCCAGACGCCCGAAGAGGCCGCCCAGGACGCCATCGACAACGACGTCCACGTGATCGGGATCAGCAGCCAGGCCGCCGGCCACAAGACGCTGGCACCCAAGCTGATCCAGGCCCTGAAGGATGCGGGCGCCGGCGATATCCTGGTCATCTGCGGCGGCGTGATCCCTCAGCAGGATTACGACTTCCTGCGCCGTGCGGGGGTCAAGGCGATCTTTGGCCCCGGCACGAACATCCCATCCGCGGCCGCTGACATCCTGCGGCTGATCCGAGAGACGCGACCCTGAGATTTGCATCCCGCGACGGCGGGGGGCCAGCCCCCCGCACCCCCCGTGGCCTGCGCGGAACCGTGAGGTCTGCTTGCCTCGCGGTGCGCGCTGTGAAACCCTGCACCCAAAGCGAATGGGTGAGACATGGACGACGGGCGCAACGGATCGGTCAAGCAGATCATCTGCATCAAGTGGGGTGCCAAGTTCGGTCCCGAATATGTCAACCGCCTTCATGCGATGATCGCCCGCAACATCACGCCGCCTTTCCGGCTGTTCTGTTTCACCGATGACGGGACCGGTCTGCATCCGGATGTCGCTGTGCGCCCGCTGCCCGATTTCGCCTATCAGGCCCCGGTCAACACCCGCGGCAAGTGGCCCAAGTCGCGGCTGTGGGGGGATCTGGGCGACGTCACGGGGGTGGTGCTGTTCCTGGACCTGGACGTGATCGTCACCGGCAGCCTTGACGCGTTCTTCGAACATGGCGATCCGGACGACACGATCCTGGGCCTGAACCCCAACACGCCGTTCGAGAAGATGGGCCAGACCTCGGTCTATCGGATGCGGGTCGGCAATCTGGCGCCGCTGCAGAAGATCTTTGCCGCCGACCCACAAGCCGCCGCTGACAAGTACAAGTACGAACAGCGCTTTGTCACCCGCAATGCCCCGGGCGGGGTCAAGTTCTGGCCGCGCGGGTGGCTGGCCCATTTCCGCTTTCACTGCGTGCCGACATTCCCGCTGAACTATCTGCGCGATCCCAAGATTCCGCGCGGGACGCGCATCGTGATGTTCCCCGGCAGCCTGAACCCGCCCGATGCGATTTTGGGCCGATGGGACGAGGCCGACGAGGCCCGCGCCCCGTTGGACCACCTGCGCGCGGCCCTCACCGGCCAGCGGCGCGAGGGTTTCCTGAAGCATCTGCGCCACTATGTCCGGCCGACCCCGTGGGTGGCGCAGCTTTGGCGTGAATGATGCCCCTGCCCCGCGCGCCCGATCGTCTGCCCGATGAGATGGCCGCGGCATTGGGCCATGCCGTCGCGGCCTTCGGCTTTCTTGAGGAGGCGCTGAAGCGCGCGATCTTTTCGCTGACCCGCAAGGGTCTGGGCCAGGATGCGCAGGACCACGCCCTGGAGGCCTGGCTGCGCCGCATGGAGGAGATCGCCGACGACACCCTGGGCACGCTGATCGACAGCTTTCTGGCCGCCGCCCGCCGCAGCGAGGGGGTCGAGCTGGGTGCGCTGCCACCGACGCTGACCGACCTGCGGCGGATGCGCAACCTGCTGTGCCATGCGTCTTGGCGGCCGGGGGCACGGCCCGGCATGTGGCACCCGACCTTCATCAACACCCGCGGGGAACGCCATCCTCATGACATGGGGGCAGAAGACGTCCTGCAGGTCCGCGACCGGACCCTGCAGGCGGCGCGCCAGGTCGTGTCGGTGATGCGGCGGACCGGGATCGATGGGGAATGGGCGGGCGCCGACCCGTGATCGGTTCGTCGGCACGCATGCCACAGGACCGCGCCGCGACCGCATCGCGCGTTGCAACACGCGGCCCGGCGCGCTAACACCCGCAAAATCAAGGATGAGAGGCACTCATGTCGTCCCCCCTCCGCCTCGGCATCGCCGGGCTTGGCACCGTCGGGATCGGTGTCGTCAAGATCGTTCAGAAACACGCCGACCTGCTGGCGATGCGGTCGGGTCGCCCGGTGGCGATCACCGCCGTCAGCGCACGCGACCGCATGAAGAACCGCGACGCGGACCTGTCGTCCTATCGGTGGGAGGCGGACCCGATGGCGGTCGCCACCGCCGATGACGTCGATGTCTTCATCGAACTGGTCGGCGGGGATGCGGGCGTCGCGCGCGACAGCATCGAGGCCGCGCTGCGGTCCGGCAAGGATGTCGTGACCGCGAACAAGGCGCTGCTGGCCATGCACGGTCAGCACCTGGCCAAGCTGGCCGAGGATTTGGGCCGCGTGATCCGGTTCGAAGCCGCCGTCGCGGGCGGCATCCCGGTGATCAAGTCGATGACCGAGAGCATGGCCGGCAACCGCATCACCCGCGTGATGGGCGTGATGAACGGCACCTGCAACTACATCCTGACCCGAATGGAGAGCGCGGGCCTGCCCTATGACGCCGTCTTCGAAGAGGCCCGCCAGCTTGGCTATCTGGAGGCCGACCCGACGCTGGACGTGGGCGGCATCGATGCGGGCCACAAGCTGGCGATCCTGTCGTCGATCGCCTTTGGCACCCAGGTCAACTTCGACGCGGTCGAGATCGAAGGCATCGAACGCGTCAGTATCGACGACATCCACCGGGCCCGCGACATGGGCTACCGGATCAAGCTGCTGGGCGTCGCGCAGATGACCGCCCGCGGGCTTGAACAGCGGATGTCGCCCTGCCTGGTGCCCGCCGACAGCCCCCTGGGGCAGCTGGTGGGCGGCACCAACATGGTCGTGATCGAGGGCGACAGCGTGGGCCAGATCGTCCTGCGCGGCGCAGGCGCGGGCGAAGGCCCGACCGCCAGCGCGGTCATGTCTGACATCGTCGAGATCGCGCGCGGTGTCCGCATGCCGGTCTTCGGACAGCCTGCCGGATCGCTGACCGCGGCTCAGCCCGCCCGCACGGCCGTGCCTGCAGCCTATTACATCCGTCTGGAGTTGCAGGACAAACCCGGTGCCTTGGCCAAGGTCGCTACGGTCCTGGGCGATGCCGGCATCTCGATCGACCGGATGCGCCAGTACGGCCAGCACAGCCCGGCCAGCGTCCCGGTCCTGGTCGTGACCCACAAGACCACGCCCGAAGCCATCGACTACGCCATCGAGGCCCTGCCCCGCACCGGAGTCCTGGTCAGCGACCCGGTCGAGCTGCGCATCGAGGAAGTATGAAAAAAGGGGGCCACCGGCCCCCGTCCCGCGCCGCAAGGCGCTGATCGCGTCGCGCCCCCGTTTCCGGGGGCGCGTCCGTTTGGTCAGGCGTCCTTGCCCAGATAGATGTCGACCAGCTTGCCCAGCATCGCCAGCGCATCCTCGCGCGACCGCTGAAAGCTGTTGCGCCCGATGATCGAGCCGTTGCCGCCGCCGTCGCGGATCGCGCGCGCGTCGTCATAGACCGCATCGGTTCCCTTGGCCGCCCCGCCCGAGAACACCACGATGCGGCGTCCGCCAAAGCTGGCCTGCATGCAATGCTCGACGCGTTTGGCCTGGCTGGACACGTCGATCGCCTTCTCCTCGTAGACCTTCTTGGCCTCGGGCAGCATCAGGTGGTCGGTCGACAGCTTGATCTTGATGATATGCGCGCCGATCAGCGCCGCGATCTGGGCGGCATAGGCGGCCACGTCGATCGCGGTCTCGCCGTCCTTGGTGATCGCCTCGCCGCGCGGATAGGACCAGATGACGGTCGCCACGCCCTTGGCGGCGGCTTCCTTGCGCATGGCCACGATCTCCTCGAACATGTCCAGCGCCATGTCCGACCCCGGATAGATCGTGAAGCCGATCGCCGCGCAGCCCAGCCGCAGCGCGTCATCCACCGATGCGGTGATCGCCTGGTTCTTGCCCGCCGTGCCCGACATCAGGCTGTTGGCGCTGTTCACCTTCAGGATGGTGGGGATCTGGCCTGCAAAGGTGTCCGCGCCCGCCTCGATCATGCCCAGCGGCGCGGCATAGGCGTTCAGCCCCGCATCGATCGCCAGCTGATAATGGTAATGCGGGTCATAGCCGGCCGGGTTCGGCGCAAAGGACCGTGCGGGACCATGCTCGAACCCCTGGTCCACGGGCAGGATGATCATCTTGCCGGTGCCGGCCAGCTTTCCGGTCATCATCATGCGGGCCAGCTGCGCCTTCACGCCCGGCGTCTCGCCCTCGTAATTGGCCAGGATGCGGCGCACCGTGTCGGTCATCTGCATGGGTCTCTCCTATCATTGTCGGGTGCTGGATAGCATGCGCCGGACCCGCGGCAATGCTGGTTACGCTAACAAATTCAGGCAGATGCGGTTTTCCGCCGCGTCGCGGCGCGGGCGATCCCTAAAAGCTTAATCACAGATGAATCGATTTTCTGACGAATTGTCCGCATCCTGCATGGCAGGGACAGACCCCGACAGGAGGATGCCATGTTCATGACCACGACCCTGGCGCATTATCAGCTGCCGATCTTCGGCATCGGGTCCAGCGCGCTGGAAACCCGCATCGGCGCGGACCAGCGGACGGTCTGGATGCGCCCCATCACGGCGGGTGCCAGCCAGACCGAACTGCTGCCCGCGTCCACGGTGCAATCGGCGGAACGCGTCACCCCGCCGATGGCCTATGCCCAGTGGCTCAAGATGCTTTGGGCCTATGAAGACGGCGCCAAGGCCGCTCAGACCGGAGGCTAGGGCGCGCCGCCACCGGCGCGCCGTTCGCTCAGCGCTTGGCGGCTTCCAGTGCTGCGACGCCCGGCAGGGTCTTGCCCTCCATCCACTCCAGGAACGCACCTCCGGCGGTCGAGATGAAGGTGAACTCCTCCGCCGCACCCGCCTTGTTCAGCGCCGCGACGGTGTCGCCCCCACCCGCGACCGACACGAGCTGTCCCTGCGCGGTCAGTTCGGCCGCGGCGCGCGCGGCGGCGTTGGTGGCCGCGTCGAAGGGCTCGATCTCGAAGGCGCCCAGCGGGCCGTTCCAGATCAGCGTCTTGCAGGCGGTCATCGCCTGACGCAATGCCTCGACCGTCTCGGGGCCGGCATCCAGGATCATCGCATCGGCCGGGCACTGATCGACGGGCAGCGTCTCGGATGCCGCGCCCGCCTTGAACTCGCGTGCCACGACGATGTCCACCGGCAGGTGGATCTTGCAGCCGGTGGCATCGGCCTTTTCCAGGATGGCACGGGCGGTATCGGCCATGTCGCGCTCGGCCAGCGACTTGCCGACCTCGACGCCCTTGGCCACCAGGAAGGTGTTGGCCATGCCTCCGCCGATCACCAGATGGTCGACCTTCTCGACCAGGTTCGTCAGCAGGTCCAGCTTGGTCGAGACCTTGGCACCACCCACGACCGCCATCACCGGCCGTTGCGGATCGCCCAGCGCCGCGTCCAGCGCCTTCAGCTCTGCCTCCATCAGGCGACCTGCACCCGCATACATCAGCCGCGCCAGCCCCTCGGTCGAGGCATGGGCGCGATGGGCCGCCGAGAAGGCATCGTTCACATAGGCACCACCCAGCGCCGCCAGCGATGCGGCGAAGGTGCCGTCGTTCTGTTCCTCGCCTGCGTGAAAGCGGGTGTTCTCCATCAGGGCCACCTGCCCCGGCTGCAGCGCCGCGACGACGCGCTTGGCGGGACCGCCGATGCAGTCGTCGGCGAAGACGACCGGCTGGCCCAGCGCCGCCTCCAGCGCTGGAACGATCTGGCGCAGACTCATGCCCTCGACGCGCTGTCCCTTGGGGCGGTCGAAATGTGCCAGCAGCACGGGGATGCCGCCCTTGGCCTGGATGTCCTTGACCGTCGGTACGATCTTGTCGATGCGGGTGGTGTCGGTGACCTGGCCGTCCTCGACGGGGACGTTCACGTCGACCCGGGTCAGCACGACCTTTCCGTCAAGATCCATGTCGTCGATGGTGTTGAACTTTGCCATGTCGCATCCTTCAGGGTCCAAGAGTTGGCGAACTTGTCCCGCATGGCAGGCGCGGCGTCAACCGCGCCCGGTGGATGCGCGCGCCCCTGCCGGTCGGACCCCATAACGGTTTCGCGCGTTGCGCAGGGCAGCGACAGACCCTAGATCAGGGGTCGCACCTGACAAAGGAGGGCCTCATGGCCGATATCAAGGACCCGGAAAACACCATCGTCATCCAGCTCAAGGACGGCCCCGTCGTCATCGAGCTGCTGTCCGACGTGGCCCCCAAGCATGCCGAGCGCATGAAGGAACTGGCCCGCGCCGGCGCTTATGACAACGTGGCCTTCCACCGCGTCATCGAGGGTTTCATGGCCCAGACGGGCGACGTGGCCCATGCGAACATGGAAAAGGACTACAACCCCGGCCGCGCCGGCACGGGTGGATCGGACAAGCCGGACCTGCCGGCCGAGTTCTCCAAGCTGCCCCATGACCGTGGCACCATCGGCGCCGCGCGGTCGCAGAACCCGAACAGCGCGAACAGCCAGTTCTTCATCAACTTCAAGGACAACCATTTCCTGAACGGCCAGTACACCGTCTATGGCCGCGTCATCGAGGGGATGGAGCATGTCGACAAGATCGCCCGTGGCGAGCCGCCAGTGAACCCGGACCGCATGATCAGCGTCAAGGTGGCCGCCGATGCGTAAGGCCGCGCTGATTCCGGCCCTGCTGATGCTGGGCACCGCCGCGACCGCGCAGGGGACCAACCCGCAGGTCGAGGATACCGACGGCCCGAACATGGTCATCGAGGTTGCCGACGCCGAAGGCACGTCCAAGGGCACGATCGTGCTGGACCTCCGCGAGGATCTGGCGCCCAACCACGTCGCCCGCCTGGTCGAGCTGACGAATTCGGGTGCCTATGACGGCGTGGTGTTCCACCGCGTCATCGACGGCTTCATGGCGCAGACCGGCGACGTCGAGAACGGCCGTCAGGACGGCGACACGGCGATGGCCGGGATGGGCGGTTCCGACCTGCCAGACCTGGAGGCCGAGTTCACCGAACAGACCTTCGACCGCGGAACGGTTGGCATGGCCCGTGCCATGGACCCCAACAGTGCCAACAGCCAGTTCTTCATCGACCTGGCCCCGGCGCCGTTCCTGGACGGTGAATATACCGTTGTGGGTCAGCTGATCGAAGGCTGGGACGTGCTGGACTCCATCAAGAAGGGCGACGCCGCCACCAATGGATCGGTGACCGAGCCCGACTACATGATGACCGTGACCATCGCGGACGGTGACACGGCCGCCCCCGCGGAGGAGGCACCCGCTGCCGACGCCCCGGCCGAGGAAGCCCCGGCGGAAGACGCCGAGGGCTGATCCCCATGCGATCCGATCAGGGGGCCACGGTCCCCTGATCCCCCTCCCTGCGGGGATATCCCTTCTTTCATCGACGATCCGGCGCCATGCGCGGACGCGCCGCATGGTCCTCTGCTGCACTGCCGCATAATGGCCTTGCGGGACTGCGGTCGCCGCCCCTAGGATGCTGGGGTCATGACCAGCGCACCCCCACCCGCCACCGCATTGCTGATCACGCCCTCGGCCCCGATCAGCCGCGAGCTGCATGGGTGGCGTGCGAAATGCCTGCAGCGGCTGGTCCGGATGCAGCTTCCCGTCCCGCGCAGCTTTGCGATCCCTGCCGACACCGTCCGCATGATCGCCCAGGGACGGCGCATCCAGCCCGACGCCCTGTTGGACATCTTTGCGGGCAGCGGCTTGGTCAGCGTGCGCCCCTCGGCCGCGATGCCGGAATGGGGCGGGCCCGGAACGGTCCTGAATGTCGGCATCAACGATGCGCTGCACGCGCGGCTGGCCGAGGTGATCGGGCGCGACAATGCGGACGCGGTCTATCTGTCCTTCGTCCAAAGCTATGCGATCCATATCGCGCGGCTGGACCCTGACCTGTTCACGCAGGACGGCCCCGATGCCCTGGCGGCCAGCCTGCGGCACTACCAGGACGAGATGGACCAGCCCTTCCCCCAGGACCCCACCGAACAGCTGTCCGAGGTGCTGCGCAGCATGGCGCGTGCATGGGACGGGCCGACCGCCCGCCTGCTGCGTCAGGCCAAGGGTGCGCCCGCGGATGCGCCCTTGGGTCTGGTGGTGCAGGAAATGGCGCTGGCGCTTGGTCCGGGCATCTGCGGATCGGGCACGATCCAGTTCATCGACCCCGTCACCGGTACCCCGCGCGTCACCGGACGCTTTCGCGGCCAGCGCCACGGCGCGACCGTCGGGGCGGGCGCCGAGACGCTGTTCCTGACCCGCGACGACCGCGGCCCCGCGCTGGAGGACACCGCGCCCGAGATCTTTGCCGACCTGGTCCGCTTCGGCATTGCCGCCCGCGAGCGCCTGCGTGAGGAGATGCAGATCGAGTTCGTCGTGACCGAGGGCCGGATCAGCGTCATCGACGCCACCCGCGTGGCCCGTGGCAGCCGCGCCGGCGTCCGCATCGCGGTCAGCCTGGCGCGCGACGGTATCATCCCCCCCGAGGAGGCGCTGATGCGCGTCGAGCCGCGCGCCCTGGCCGACCTGCTGCACCATCAGGTCGACCCGCGCGCGCCCCGCGACGTGATCGCGCGCGGCATCGATGCCAGCCCCGGCGCCGCCACCGGGCGCATCGTCTTTTCCGCCGCCAGCGCGCAATCTGCCCATGCACGGGGAGAACCCTGTATCCTGGTGCGGCGCGAAACCGTGCCCGAGGACATCCGCGGCATGCACGCCTCGGTCGCGGTGCTGACCGAGCGGGGCGGCACGACCAGCCATGCGGCAGTGATCGCCCGCGGCCTGGGCCTGCCCTGCATCGTGGGCGCCAGCGGCCTGACCATCGACGCCCGCGCCCGCACCGTGCGTGCCGGATCCCGCATCCTGCACGAGGGCGACGAGATCACCATCGACGGCAGCTCTGGCGAGGTTCTGGCGGGCGCGGCCGTCCTGCTGCCCCCCGCGCTGGACGATGCGTTCACGCAGCTGATGGACTGGGCCGCGGATGCGGGCGGCATGGGCGTGCGCGCCAATGCCGACACCCCCGAAGATGCCCGCGCCGCCCGCAGGTTCCAGGCGCAGGGCATCGGCCTGTGCCGGACCGAGCACATGTTCTTCGACGCCGAACGCCTGCCCGCCATGCGCGAGATGATCTTTGCCGACACCCCCGAGGATCGGCGCCTGTCGCTGGACCGCATCCTGCCCATGCAGCGCCAGGATTTCGCCAGTCTGTTCGAGATCATGGCCGGCCTTCCCGTCACCATCCGGTTGTTTGACCCGCCACTGCACGAATTCCTGCCCCATGACCGCGAGGGGCTGCGCGAGCTGGCCGAATCGCTGGACCTGCCGCTGTCGGACGTGACCCGGCGCGTTGAGGCGCTGACCGAATTCAACCCGATGCTGGGCATGCGGGGGGTCCGTCTTGGGATCACCGTTCCCGAAATATATGACATGCAGGCCCGCGCGATCTTCGAGGCGACCGTCCAGGCCAGCCGCAAGGGCGACCCCGTCGTCCCCGAGATCATGATCCCGCTGGTCAGCGCCATGCGCGAGGTCGAACTGGTCAAGACCCGCATCGACGCCGTCGCGGCCGCCGTCAGGAACGAGATGCGCACCGATTTCACCTATCGCCTCGGCGTGATGGTGGAAACGCCGCGTGCCGCCCTGCGTGCCGGCGACATCGCGGCCCACAGCGCCTTCCTGTCCTTCGGCACGAACGATCTGACGCAGATGACCTATGGCCTGTCGCGCGACGATGCCGGGCGCTTCATGGGAACCTATGTGGGCCAGGGGGTCTATGCCGAGGATCCCTTCCATGTCCTGGATCAGGACGGGGTCGGCGAGCTGTTGCTGATCGGCGTGCAGCGCGCCCGCGCGCAGGCTCCGGGCATCACCCTGAGCGTCTGCGGAGAGCATGGCGGCAACCCCGAATCCATCGCGTTCTGCCATCAGGCAGGCGTGGATTACGTGTCCTGTTCACCCTTCCGCGTGCCGGTCGCGCGGCTTGCGGCGGCGCAATCGGCCATCAGAAACCGCCCGCCTGTGCCCCGGTCGTGATTCTGCAACTGCAAGTTGCTGATTTGTCTGGACATAACATCTGACCCTTACACCCATGTGCCGGAAGTTGCCGGTTTCCGCGCAACGGCGTGGCGGATTGCTGCCCAAAACTGCCCCGAACGGGCCGGTTCCGGGCCTCACGCCGAAGTGGGATGGCACAGCAGATGCCGAAAATCCTAATCACATCGTCAGCCCGCCCGGCGTGACAGACCATCCCTGTCGACCGGGCATTAATGCCCCGTCAACACGGGACCTTGTATAGGACTGTACATGCCCAAGCTGTCGAAACGGCTGGCGCACGCTCTTTTATGTGCGGCAACAGCCATGCCCCTTCTGACGACCACTGCCCTTGCCGGGGGAAACGGATCGCTTTTTTCCGCCGATACCGGCATGTTCGGCGCTTTGCAAGCCGCCGCGAACGCTCCGCGGCCCACGCCTTTGCTTTATACCGACGCGATGCCCGTCACGGTCGAGATCACTCCCGATGAGCCCGTCGAAACCCTGCATCTGGCCAACACGCGCAAGGTGATTTCCCGCGCCGATCTGGACTGCATGGCAGAGGCCCTCTACCACGAGGCCCGCGGCGAAGGTCGTCAGGGTCAGATGGCCGTGGCCGAGGTCATCCTGAACCGCGTCGACAGCGGCGCCTTTCCCCGCACCGTCTGCGGCGTGATCAACCAGCCCAGCCAGTTCAGCTATACCATCGGCGGCGCCAAGCCGATCCGCAACAAGGCCGCCTATCTGCGCGCCCAGGACATCGCGGCCGAAGCCCTGGCCGGCGCACCGCGCCAGCTGACCGGTGGCGCCACCTATTTCCACACCCCGGCGGTCAGCCCGTCCTGGTCGCGCCGTTTCCAGCGCACCGTCCAGATCGGCCGCCACATCTTCTATCGCACCAATCAGCGCGTCGCCTCGAACTGAGGTCTGCGGCGGGGGTTGCCCGCGCCGCGGATTTGCTGTGAATGGCGGATATGGAACATCCCGACCGCATCTTTCTGCGCGACCACGTCCTTTCGGCCGAGATCGGCGCCTTTCAATCGGAACGCGGCCTGGATCAGCGCCTGCGATTCAACCTGACCGTGGATCTGCGAGAGACAGTCGCGGGCAGCGGCGATCATGTCGACGCCGTGCTGTCCTATGACGTACTGACGCAGGCGGTCGACACGGCGCTGGCCGATCAGCGCTACAACCTGGTCGAGACGCTGGCCGAACGCATCGCCGCCGAGGTGCTGGCCCATCCCCGTGCCGCCCGCATCACCGTCAGCGTCGAAAAGCTGGACCGCGGTCCGGGCGCCCTTGGCGTGTCGATCATCCGTCATCGGGGCCGCGTGCCCGCCACGGGCGTGGCCGCGCAGGTGGCGATCCTGGTGCACGCCCCCGGCGCTCCGCTGGCCCCGGGGGCGGTCGTGATCGTCCCGGGCGCCAAAACCATGACCGATGACGGCCCGCATGCCCGCCGCCTGGCGCTGTTGTCGCTGGATCAGGCCGCATGGCGGCTTGGCGGCGACCTGGGCATTGAGGTGGCCGAGACCCGCACCGAACTGGACGCCGCGATCCAGCTGCGTCAGCCGGTGATCTGGGCGCCCACGCGTCTTGCCGCCGATGCCCCGGATGCAGGCGACGGTCCCGACAGCCTTGCGCTGTGGCTGGCGGGGCGTCTTGGGGCCCATCACATCGATTTCGCTGGCCCCGCCGACAGGCCGCTGCCGGTCGTACCGGACGGGTTGGCGGTCAGCGTCGCGCATCTGCGCACCGCCTGACATCCGATGATGCAGGACGGCCTCTACTATCGCCCCATCCCGCAGGATCAGGGCGGCCGTTGGCCCCTCGCCGGGGGGTGGACCGGGTTCACGCATCTGGAATGCCTGCAACGCGGCGCGGCCCCGCGCATCGTCGACAGCGCACCCGATCGCGTGATGGTGGCCCTGACGGCCCCGCGGCCGTCCGTCCTGGGCCTGACGCTGGACCGGCCGCGGCTGATGGGCATCGTCAATGCGACCCCCGACAGCTTCTCGGATGGCGGCCGATACGATCCTGCGTCGCAGGCGCGTACCCTGGTGGCGGATGGGGCGGACCTGCTGGACATCGGCGGCGAATCCACACGTCCCGGAGCCGAGGAGATCGCCGTCCCGGACGAGATCGCCCGCATCCTGCCCGCGATCGAGGCTGCCCGCGGCCTGTTGCCGATATCGGTCGATACGCGCAAGGCTGCGGTCGCGCAGGCCGCGCTTGCCGCCGGGGCCGGTATGGTCAACGACGTGTCGGGCTTTGATTTTGACGCGGGACTGGCGCCCCTGGTGGCCGGTGCCGGGGTACCTGTCTGCCTGATGCATGCGCAGGGGCTGCCCGCCACGATGCAGGACAACCCGCGTTACGACGACGTGCTGCTGGACGTCTATGATGCCTTGGCCGCACGCATCGACCGGGCGGTCCGGGCGGGCATTCCCGCTGATCGCATCGTGATCGATCCGGGCATCGGCTTTGGCAAGACGGAGGCGCATAATCTGGCGATCCTGCGGCGGATTTCGCTGTATCATGGGCTGGGCTGCCCGATCCTGCTGGGCGTGTCGCGCAAGCGTTTCATCGGCCGGATCGGCGGGGCCGACCTGGCGGCAGAGCGCATGCCCGGCACGCTGGCCCTGACGGTCGCGGCCGTGGCCCAGGGGGTCCAGATCCACCGCGTCCACGATGTCGCGGAACACGCACAGGGGCTGCGCTTGATCGCGGCCCTCAACAAGAACGGGAAGGCAGGGACATGAGCAGAAAGCTTTTCGGCACCGACGGGGTCCGCGGGCGCGCCAACACCTATCCGATGACCGCCGAGATGGCGCTGCGCCTTGGCGCCGCCGCCGGTCGATACTTTCGCCGCGACGGGCGCAACCGGCACCGCGTGGTGATCGGCAAGGACACGCGCCTGTCGGGCTACATGTTGGAAAACGCGCTGACGGCGGGGTTGACCAGCACGGGCATGAACGTGCTGCTGCTGGGCCCGGTGCCGACACCTGCCGTCGGGTTCCTGACGCGGTCGATGCGGGCCGATCTGGGGATCATGATCTCGGCCAGTCACAACCCGGCCGAGGACAACGGCATCAAGTTCTTCGGTCCCGACGGCTTCAAGCTGTCCGACGAGGCCGAGGCCGAGATCGAGGCGCTGGTCGCGGGCGCGCTGGACCCCGTCGCCCCGGCCAGCATTGGCCGGGCCAAGCGGATCGACGACGGTCGGGGCCGCTACATGGAGTATGCCAAGACGACCTTCCCGGCCAAGCTGCGGCTGGACGGGCTGAAGGTGGTCTTGGACTGCGCGAACGGCGCCGCCTATCGCGCCGCGCCCGACGTCCTGTGGGAACTGGGCGCGGACGTGATCCCCCTGGGCGTCGAGCCGGACGGGTTCAACATCAACGACGGCGTCGGAAGCACGCATCCCCAGGCCTGCGCCGATGCGGTCCGTGCCCATGGCGCGCATCTGGGGATCAGTCTGGACGGCGATGCCGACCGGGTGGTGATCGTGGACCAGACGGGCCGCGTGGCGGATGGTGACCAGATCATGGCGCTGTTGGCCGGGCGGTGGGCCGAACAGGGCCGGCTTGCAGGCGGCGCCCTGGTCGCCACGGTCATGTCGAACCTGGGGCTGGAGCATTACCTGACCGCGCGCGGCCTGCGGCTGGAACGGACGCAGGTCGGCGACCGCTATGTGGTCGAGCGCATGCGCGAGGGCGGCTTCAACCTGGGCGGCGAACAGTCGGGTCATATCGTGATGACCGACTATGCCACCACCGGCGACGGGCTGGTGGCCGCGATGCAGGTGCTGGGCGCGATGGCCGAGACAGGTCGGGCGGCAAGCGAACTGGTCGCGCAGTTCGAACCCGTGCCGCAGATGCTGAAGAACGTCCGCTATGCCGCGGGCGCCGATCCGCTGGCGGCCGAGCCGGTCAAGCGCATGATCGCGGATGCCGAGGCGCGGCTGGCGGGATCTGGAAGGGTGCTGATCCGGAAATCGGGGACCGAGCCGCTGATCCGGGTGATGGCCGAGGCCGAGGACGAGGCCGTCCTGCGCGAGGTCGTCGACGGCATCGTCGCGGCGGTCGAACGCGCAGCCTGATTTGCGTCCCGCGGCGGCCGGGGGGCTATGCGCCCCCCGGACCCCCCGTCGCGGAGGGGTGCCGATGTCGGATCAGGGTATCTGTCCCACCGGATCGAAGTCATAGAGCCAGTTGAAACGGGCGGGCATCAGCGACGGCGCCAGGCGGTCCGCCACGCGCAGCACCGAATGCGCGCCGATCCGCATGACACCCCCGAAATGATAGTTGCGGGCATTGGCGTTCGCCGCATCGACGATCCGGGTCACGCGCGGCTGGCGCAGCGCCTGATAGCGGGCCAGGGCCTGCGGCTGATCCGGGATCGCGTCCAGGCAGGCGGCCAGCGTCCAGGCGTCCTCGATGGCCATGCCCGCGCCTTGGGCCAGAAAGGGCAGCGTCGGGTGGGCCGCATCGCCCAGCAGGGCAAGCCGGTCGTCATGCCAGCGCGCCGCGACCGGATGGCGGAAGAGACCCCACAGATGCGTATGGTCCACCTGGGCCAGCCAGCCCGGCACCGGCCCGCCCATGCCCGCAAAGGCCGCGCGCAGGCGGTCGGGGTCGCCGGGATGGGACCAGCCCTCGTCCTGCCAGCCCGGGCGTTCCTCGACGGCCACGATGTTGCGCAGGCCGCCGGGCAGCGGATAGCTGACCAGATGCCTGCGCGCGGCCATGAAGACCTGCGCGACGGGCGCGCCTCCGGGATCGGGGATCAGGGCGCGCCATGCGGTCTGGCCGGTGAAGAATGGCACCTGCTGGCCGTTCAGTGCTGCCCGATGCGTGCTGCGCAGCCCGTCGGCGGCGATGGTCAGGCCATCGGTATCAGCCGCCGTCACGCCAAGCTGGATCGTTACGCCCGCCTGCCGTGCCGCATCGGCCAGCAGACCGATCAGCCGGGCGCGGTGGATCAGCAGAAAGCGCGCCTCCGGGCGATGCGCCCGAAGGTCCATGCGCAGCACGCGCCGCCCGCGTTCGTCGTTCAGCTGCACCGCGTCCGTGCGCAGCGCGGCGCCATCCAGCGCGGTTCCCAGGTCAAGCGCATCCAGCACCCGCACCGCATTGGCCGAAATCTGGATCCCCGCGCCGACTTCGCCCAGTTCGGGCGCGCGTTCCCGGACCGTGACCTGCGCCCCGCGTCGCGCCAAGGCCAGCGCCGCCGTCAGGCCGCCGATTCCGGCGCCGATGACGGTCACGGGACGGTTCTCAAGCGCGGACATGGATAGGACCTCCGGATGTGACAAGGCCCCGCACCGGGCGGGGCCTGGCGCGGCGCTGACGGATGGATCAGTCGTCGCGGTGGACGCGTTCCTTGCGCTCGTGACGCTCCTGCGCCTCTAGCGTCATGGTTGCGATGGGACGGGCATCCAGACGACGCAGGCTGATCGGCTCGCCGGTCATCTCGCAATAGCCGAAATCGCCGGTCTCGATGCGGCGCAGCGCGGCGTCGATCTTGCTGACCAGCTTGCGCTGACGGTCGCGGGTACGCAGTTCCAGCGCGCGGTCGGTCTCCTCGCTGGCGCGGTCGGCCAGGTCGGGTACGCTGCGGGCGCTGTCCTGCAGTCCTTCCAGGGTCTCGGCCGACTGGCTGAGCAGTTCCTGCTTCCAGGCCTCGAGCTTCCGCCGGAAATATTCGAGCTGACGCTCGTTCATGAAGGGTTCGTCCTCGGCGGGGCGATAATCCTGGGGAAGGAAGGTCTGGGCTTTCATTACGTCCTCCGGCGGCGCCGGGCGGAGCAAAATTACCGGCACCTTGCGCGGTCCCTTAAAGTATGACGTGCTGCTTGTCACTAGGGTTCAGGGCGCTAATGATGCGCGGCGTGCAATTCGCCGCAACTTTGCGGGCAGTTGCGGCCAAGCACCTTGCGCTAAAGGAGAGTTTCATGCAGTTCACGGGAACCGACCGCTATGTGGCCCCGCCCGATCTGGCCTTGGCGGTGAACGCCGCCGCCACGCTGGAACGCCCGCTGCTGGTCAAGGGAGAGCCCGGAACCGGAAAGACGGAGCTGGCCCGGCAGGTCGCCGCCAGCCTGGGCATGCCCATCATCGAATGGCACGTGAAGTCCACGACCAAGGCGCAGCAGGGGCTGTACGAATACGATGCGGTCAGTCGGCTGCGCGACAGCCAGCTGGGTGACGCGCGGGTGAACGACGTGTCGAACTATATCCGGCGGGGCAAGCTGTGGCAGGCCTTTGCCGCCCCCGCACGGGTCGTGCTGCTGATCGACGAGGTCGACAAGGCCGATATCGAGTTTCCGAACGATCTGCTGCAGGAACTGGACCGGATGGAGTTCCATGTCTACGAAACCGGAGAGACGGTGCGCGCCGCGCACCGGCCCGTGGTCATCATCACCTCGAACAACGAAAAGGAGCTGCCGGACGCGTTCCTGCGGCGGTGCTTTTTCCATTATATCCGGTTTCCCGATGCCGCGACCCTGCGCGCCATCGTCGAGGTGCACCACCCGGGGCTGAAACCCCGCCTGCTGGACAGCGCGCTGTCCCAGTTCATGGAGTTGCGCGACGTGCCGGGGCTGAAGAAGAAGCCCTCGACCAGCGAGTTCCTGGACTGGCTGAAGCTGATCCTGGCCGAGGACCTGTCTCCCGAGGATCTGGCCCGCGATCCTGCGACGATGCTGCCCAAGCTGCACGGCGCGCTGCTGAAGAACGAACAGGACGTGGCCCTGTTCGAGAAGCTGGCCTTCATGGCGCGCCGCCAAGGCCGCTGAGAAGAGGATTTCCCCTGCCCCGGTCCCCCGCCGGAGAAGCCTTTTCCCGATTGCCGCCCGCCCGGCCCGGCGACTAGGCTTGCGCCACATCGGAGGGAGGACACTATGAGCGATCAACAGGGTTTCGACACGCGGGCGATCCATGCGGGGGCGGCCGCCGACCCGGCGACCGGGGCGCGGCAGGTGCCGATCTATCAGACGACGGCCTATGCCTTCCGCGACGCCGACCACGCCGCGCGCCTGTTCAACCTGCAGGAGGTCGGATACATCTATTCGCGCCTGACCAACCCGACCGTCGCGGCGCTGCAAGCGCGCGTCGCGGCGCTGGAGGGGGGTGCGGGCGCGGTCTGCTGTTCGTCGGGCCATGCGGCGCAGATCATGGCGCTGTTTCCGCTGATGGCGCCCGGGCGCAACATCGTGGCCTCGACCCGGCTCTATGGCGGCACCGTGACCCAGTTCAGCCACACGATCCGGCGGTTCGGATGGTCGGCCAAGTTCGTCGATTTCGACGACCCCGAGGCGCTGCGCGCGGCGATCGACGACGACACGCGCGCGGTCTTCTGCGAATCGATCAGCAATCCCGGCGGGTCGGTCACCGACATTCCGGCGGTCGCGGCCATCGCGGATGCGGCGGGGATCCCGCTGATCGTCGACAACACGCTGGCCACCCCCTATCTGTGCCGCCCGATCGAGATGGGCGCCACGCTGGTCGTGCACAGCCTGACGAAATACATGACCGGCAACGGCACGGTGACCGGCGGCGTGGTCGTGGACAGCGGCACCTTCGACTGGTCCGCCAGCGACAAGTTTCCCAGCCTGTCGGCCCCGGAACCCGCCTATCACGGTCTGAAATTCCACGAGACCTTCGGCAACATGGCCTTCACCTTCCACGGCATCGCCATCGGGCTGCGCGATCTGGGCATGACCATGAACCCGCAGGGTGCGCATTACACGCTGATGGGGATCGAGACGCTTGGCCTGCGGATGGAACGCCATGTCGCCAACGCGCAGAAGGTCGCCGCCTGGCTGGAGGCCGACGACCGGGTGGAGCGGGTGACCTATGCCGGCCTGGACAGCTCTCCGTGGAACGCGACGGCGCGCCGGCTGTATCCCAAGGGCGCCGGGGCGCTGTTCACCTTCGCGATCAGGGGCGGCTATGCGGCGGCGGTCAAGCTGGTCGATGCGTTGTCGCTGTTCAGCCATGTGGCGAACCTGGGCGATGCGCGGTCGCTGGTGATCCATTCGGCCTCCACCACCCACCGCCAACTGACCGAGGATCAGCAGCGCGCTGCCGGTGCCGCCCCCGAGGTCGTCCGCCTGTCGGTGGGCATCGAGGATGCGGACGATCTGATCGCCGACCTGGATCAGGCCCTGGCCAAGGCCACGGCCTGACGAAACGGGCCGGGGGTCGCCCCCCGGCCCGTCCCTGCAATGTCGTCCGATCAGTTCGCCGGGGTCTCGGGCAGCGGCTCGACGATGCCGGGCACGATCGGTTCGTCCGGCGCGGGTGCGCCGTCGCCGGGCATCGGCGGATGCACGGGGCTGCCGTCAGGCCCGCCCGCCGGACCACCCGCGGGACCTCCATGTTCGGGGCCACCATGCTCAGGCCCACCATGCTCGGGGCCGCCATGACCGCGGTCGCCGTGATGCATGCCCATGCCGTGCGGCGGCATCGGCGCACAGGCACCCTCTCCGGCCAGCGCGTATTCGATCTCGACCTGGGCGGCCATCTCGACCTCTCCGGCCTGGACGGGCACGGCATCGGCCATCGCGGCCTCCATGCGCATCATCGGGCGCGGTCCGCCCGTGCCGGTCTGAATGTCGCGCAGCGTCAGCACCGGGCCCACGTCGACGCCCGCGGCCTCTGCCAGCAGCTCGGCCTTGCGGCGTGCGTCGGCCACGGCATCGCGGCGGGCCTGATCCTGCGCCTCGGCGCCATCCTCGCGGCTGAAGGTGATGCCGTTGATCTCATTGGCACCTGCGGTGACGATGGCGTCCAGAACCTCGCCCAGACGGGCCAGGTCGGACACGCGCACCGCAACGGTGTTCGTCGCCTGATAGCCGGTGACGGTCGGGGCCTGGTTCTCGCCGTACTGCATCAGCGGGTTCAGGTTCAGCCCCGAGGTCTGGATCTGCGCCTCGTCGATCCCGGCGCCGGTCAGCGCCTCGATCACGGCGCTCTGCTGGGTGCTGTTCTGCTCCATCGCGGCGGCGGCGCTGTCGGCCTGCGTGGTCACGCCCAGCTGGACGGTCGCCATGTCGGGGGCGATGCGAGACTGCCCCTCGCCGGTGACGGTCAGGCGCGACGGACCGGCCGGACCGCAGGCCATGGGCGCGGCAAGGGCGGGGGCGGCCATCAGGGCGGTCATGGCCACGGACAGGGCCAGCCGTCTGGCAGGGGGGGCACGGAAGATCGGTCGCATCAGGGGATCCTTTCTGATCGCGTGTTCGCTCAGGCGTTGATGCCCTGACCGATGCCCGCTTCCTAGCCCTTTCACGCGCAAAACCGATCACAGATATGGCAGTTCTTCTTTCAACGTTCCACAATTTGCGGTAGTGGTGATTGGTGAACAATGACGTCGCGGGCACGACCACGCGACGCACCCCGAGCAGTGAAGACAGCCATGAACCAGCACGCCGCGCCACCCGAATTCGCCATGAGCTTTACCCAGGAGGCGGTCCGGCTGGAATGCCGCAACGGCCCGGATTGGCGGCCCCTGGGCCATGCCCGCTTCGCCGGCGGCGACATGGCCGCCGTGCTGAACGGGCTGCGCGAGCAGGCGGGCGGCCAGGCCGGGGAACTGGACACGGTCCTGGTGATCCCCGACGATCAGATCCTGTACACGGTGCTGACGGTCCCCTTCGGCTCGGACACCGCTGCAACCATTGCGCGCGCGCTGGAGGCGTCGACCCCCTATCGCGCCGAGGATCTGGCCTTCGACTGGTGCCCCGCCACGAACGGCGACATCGAGACGTTGCGCGTGGCCGCCGTCGCCCGCCGCACCCTGCACGAGGCCGAGGATTTCGCCCGCGCCCAGGGCTTTCGCCCATCCGGATTTCAGGCGCGGCCGGGCGACGACCGGTTCCAGGGCAATCCCGATTTCGGCCCCTCGCGGCTGGTGCAGGAACAGTACAACCGCCGGCCCTTCAGCGAGCCGGTCCTCAGCCAGGCGCGCGTGACCGCCCCGCAGATCGAGATCGAACAGCCCATCGTCGCCGCGGTGCCAGTCATCTCGCGCATCATCCCGCATGTGGTCGCGGTCCCGGCGGCGGTCGCGGTCCAGCCCGCCACCGACACCGTCGCGCCCCCGACGGGTGAGACGCCTGCCGCGGTGATCCGTCACGGCAGCGGGCCGCTGACCGCAAAGCGCCTGTCGCCGCGGGCCGAGGCCGTGCACAGCCGCGCCGCCGCCGCACGGGCGGAACGCGACGCGGCCGCACCCGCCGAGGACGTCGCACCGACGCTGTCCGACCGCCTGCGCGCCCTGGACCCGGCGCGTCTGCCCGTCCTGGTGGGCGGGCTGGCCCTGCTGCTGGTCGTGGCGTTGCTGTTCCTTGGCCGCCCCGCGCCGCAGGAGGAACTGGCCGAAGCCCCCGTTCCGCAGGCCCCCGTTCCGCAGGCACCTGTCCAGCAGCCCCCCGTCGCGGCACAGCCGCAGCAGACGGCACCCGCCCCGCAAGCGGCCATCCCTGTCGCGCCCACGACGCCGGTCGACCCCGCCCCTGTGGCACAGGAACCGCAGACCGCGCAGACGACGCCTGAACAGCCCGACGCCCTGGATCAGGCCCTGGCCGAGGCGCTGGCCCAGGCCCGTGCGCCTGCCCCTGCATTGACACCGGTCGCCGTGCCGCCTGCAGCATCGATGATCGCGGATCTGACGGCCGCCCCGGCTGCCACCGCGACCGCCGAAGTTGCGCCCGCCGCGGAGCCGACGCCCGCCGAACCTGCACCCGCAGCGACCACGGCGCCGGCACCCGCTGCAACCGCACCGACCCCGTCCGCCGCGCAAACCGCCGCCGCGCAGGCCGAACAGTTGGCGCGGTCGGCCCGTCCTCCCCGGGCGACCCCGGCTGCGGCCTCCGTACCTGCCACGCCCGACCGCCAGCCGACGGTCCCGGCCAATCCGCTGCCGTATGGCGTGCAGAACCAGCCGGCGGCACCGGTAGCGGCCGCGCGGCCGCCGTCGCGCCCCGCCGCGGCACCCGTCGCGCAATCCGCTCCGGCTTCGGCGCCGGCCAATCGCCCCGCAGCAGCGGCCGCCCCGGTGCAGGCCGCCCCGGCGCAGGCCACCGCCACCCCGGCGGCACGCCCGCCCAGCCCGGCCCAAGCGCGTCCCGCCCCGGCCCGGCCTGCGTCCGAGGCTGCGGCTGCCCCGGCACAGCCGTCAGCCCGCCCGCCCTCGCGCCCCGACCGGCTGTCCCTGCTAGACGAAGGCAGCGCGCCCGAGCAGACCGCGGCGCTGACGCAGGCGGAACGCAGCCTGATCATCGATCAGCTGCGCGATTTGCGGACCGCGCAGGCAGGTGACGCGCCGCTGAGCCAGGCCGAGCGCGGATTGGTCTTCCAACTGGCCGACGCCCGGCCCACGCGCCGGCCGGTCTCTGTGCGCGCACCGTCCCAACAGGCCGTGCAGGATGCCGTGGCACAGGGCGTCGATGCCGCCCGCCCCGCCCCGCGGGCCAGTGCGGCGGCCAGTCTTGCCGCACCCCGTCCCGCGGCCATCGATCCCGGCCCCACCGCCGCACCGTCGGGCGCCATCCTGCGGTCGGCCCGCCCGAACAGCCGGCCCGGCACGCGCACCGTGGCCAGCCCCGCGGTGTCGGAACAGGCCGTGGAGGATGCCATCGCATCGGCCATCGGCAACAGCCCTGCCGCGCCCGGCGCGGTGGCGCTGACCGCGCTGACATCGTCGGCCATTCCGCCGCGCCGCGCCGGTGGCGCCGCCGTCAACGCGATGGTGGCCACGGCCGCCCCGGTCGCTGCGGCCCTGTCGCCGTCGTCGCCCGACCTGCGCGCCGCAGCCGAGGCACAGTCGGCCGAGGCCGCGATCGCCGAACAGCGCCGGCAGGATGCCGAATTGCAGGCCCAGGCCGAGGCGCGCGCCCGGTCACAAGCCGCAGCCGACGCCCGGGCCGAAGCTCAGGCTCGTGCCCAGGCCGAAGCCCGCGCCCGCGCCCAGGCCCAGGCCGAGGCGCAGGCCGCCGCATCGCGCAACCAGCAGTACCGCCCGCCCGAGGTCGACAGCGAGCCCGAGGTCATGGCCGCCGTCCCGCAGAACGCCATCGGCAATGCCGCCGCCAGCGCCACTGTCAAGGACGGGATCCAGCTGAGCAGCACCCAGATCATCGGCACGATCGGCGCGGGCCGGGCAAGCCGGGCATTGGTCCGCCTGTCCAACGGTCGCGTGCTGACGCTGCGCATCGGCGACCGCATCAACGGCGGCACCATCAGCGAGATCGGCGACAGCCGCATCACCTATCAGAAACAGGGCCGTGCCCACGCGCTTGGCGTCCTGAACGGCCAATAGATCCGGTCACCCGTCCAGACGGGTGATCGTGAAGCCCTCGTCCTGCAGCAGCGACAGGACCCCCGCCTCTCCGGGCAGGTGCAGCGCACCGAAGGCTGCGACAATTCCCTCATCCCCGGCCTCGGCGGCACCCTCCAGCAGCGGTGCGATCCACGCGCGGTTGCGATCGTCCATCAGCCGGGTCTGGGCCAGGTCCATCTGGCGATCGACCTCTTCCCTGGACAGTCCGGAATTGGCATAGGCGTCGAAACGCCCGAATTCCCAGATCTTCCAGACATCTCCGTCAAAATAGGCATCCGTCAGCGTCACCGCGTAATCGTCGGCATAGCTGGCCGCAGGCAGGCTTGCGCGGATCATGTCCAGCTCCTGTTCGGGCGTCAGGTCCTCGAACAGGCCGAAGATGGTGTCCCACGGCTCCAGCGAGCGGACGGGCATCCCCGCGTCCTGCGCCTCGGCCACCAGCAGGTGGTCCAGGCCGCCGGACTCTCCTCCCTGCTCGGCCATGGTGCGGACCATGCAGGGAGAGACGCCCAGCATCAGCGCGACATACCAGGGCCGCATCCGGGCGGTGATGACACCCGGCGTGCCGCGATCCGACATGGCCTGCGACAGCGCATCCCATTCGTCGGGCGACAGGCGTTCCGGCAGGGTGGGCCCGTCGGGATCGACCATCAGGGTCGGATCCTCGGTCAGCGCCTTGGTCAGGCGGGCCTCCTCGGCGGGGGCGGCCTCGACATAGAGCGCATGGGCCTGATCTATCAGCGGGCGGACACGCTTGATCATCGGCTGGTGGCGCGCGTCGCCGAAGTGATAGGTGCCCACCAGCGTGATGCGCTGATCGTCGCGCACGGCCTGGTACAGCAGGCCCTGGCGAAAGGGGACGTCGCGGCTGGCGGCCTCGATCGCCGCGGCGCGTTCGGCGGGCATGGTGTCGAACAGGTTCTGGCCGGTGCAGGCGGCCATCGCGCCATGTCCCGACAGGGCGAACAGGGCGGCGGCAATCGTCAGTCGCATGGGTATCCTTGCTGGTCCGTCAATGGCCGCCAGACTGTCATGTTTGCCCCCCTGCCGCCAGACACCAGACCGCGATGACCCGTTGACAGGCTTGGGCGATTTGCCTATCTAGCCGTCATTGGCACTCGCACCCGGTGAGTGCCAACAAAGCAACACTGCAACCTGAATCAAGGAGTGTTCGACAATGGCATTTAAACCGCTGCATGACCGCGTGCTGGTCCGTCGCGTCCAATCGGAAGAGAAGACCAAGGGCGGCCTGATCATCCCCGACAACGCCAAGGAAAAGCCCGCCGAGGGCGAGATCATTTCCGTGGGCGAAGGCGCGCGCAAGGATTCGGGCGAACTGATCGCACCGTCGGTTTCGGCTGGCGACCGCGTCCTGTTCGGCAAATGGTCGGGCACCGAAGTCACGGTCGACGGCGAAGAGCTGCTGATCATGAAGGAAAGCGACATCCTGGGCGTGCTGAGCTGATCGGCCCCAAGACGCTTCCCTCCCCCAACATTCAGGAGATTTTCCATGGCTGCTAAAGAAGTCAAGTTCGGCACCGACGCGCGCGACCGCATGCTGCGCGGCGTCAACATCCTGGCCGATGCCGTCAAGGTCACGCTTGGTCCCAAGGGCCGCAACGTGGTCATCGACAAGTCCTTCGGTGCGCCCCGCATCACCAAGGACGGCGTGTCGGTCGCCAAAGAGATCGAACTGTCCGACAAGTTCGAGAACATGGGCGCCCAGATGGTCCGCGAAGTCGCTTCGCGCACCAACGACGAGGCCGGTGACGGCACCACCACCGCGACGGTCCTGGCTCAGGCCATCGTCAAGGAAGGCATGAAGGCGGTCGCCGCCGGCATGAACCCGATGGACCTGAAGCGCGGCATCGACCTGGCCACCTCGAAGGTCGTCGAGGCCATCAAGGCCGCCTCGCGCCCGGTGAACGACAGCGACGAAGTCGCGCAGGTCGGCACCATCTCGGCCAACGGCGAAGCCTCGATCGGTCGTCAGATCGCCGACGCGATGCAGAAGGTCGGCAACGAGGGTGTCATCACCGTCGAAGAGAACAAGGGGATGGAGACCGAGGTCGAAGTCGTCGAGGGCATGCAGTTCGACCGCGGCTACCTGTCGCCCTACTTCGTGACCAACCCCGACAAGATGGTCGCCGATCTGGAAGACGCCTACATCCTGCTGCACGAGAAGAAGCTGTCGTCGCTGCAGCCGATGGTTCCGCTGCTGGAAGCCGTCATCCAGTCGGGCAAGCCGCTGGTCATCATCTCGGAAGACGTCGAGGGCGAGGCTCTGGCCACGCTGGTCGTCAACAAGCTGCGCGGCGGCCTGAAGATCGCTGCCGTCAAGGCACCGGGCTTTGGTGATCGTCGCAAGGCGATGCTGCAGGATCTGGCGATCCTGACCGGCGGTCAGGTCATCAGCGAAGACCTGGGCATGAAGCTGGAGAATGTCGGCATCGACATGCTGGGCCGCGCCAAGAAGATCACGATCAACAAGGACACCACCACCATCGTCGATGGCGCCGGTGACAAGGCCGAGATCGAGGCACGCGTCAGCCAGATCCGTCAGCAGATCGAGGAAACCACCTCGGACTACGACAAGGAGAAGCTGCAGGAGCGCGTGGCCAAGCTGGCCGGCGGTGTTGCCGTGATCCGCGTCGGCGGCATGTCCGAAATCGAGGTCAAAGAGCGCAAGGACCGCGTCGATGACGCGCTGAACGCGACCCGTGCAGCTGTCCAGGAAGGCGTTGTCGTCGGCGGCGGCGTGGCTCTGGTGCAGGGCGGCAAGGTTCTGGAAGGCCTGACCGGCGCAAACAGCGACCAGGACGCAGGCATCGCCATCGTCCGTCGCGCGCTGGAGGCCCCGATGCGCCAGATCGCCGAAAACGCAGGCGTCGACGGCGCCGTCGTGGCCGGCAAGGTCCGCGAGTCGTCCGACAAGTCGTTCGGCTTCAACGCCCAGACCGAGGAATATGGCGACATGTTCAAGTTCGGCGTGATCGACCCCGCAAAGGTCGTCCGCACCGCGCTGGAAGACGCCTCGTCGGTGGCCGGCCTGCTGATCACGACCGAAGCCATGATCGCCGAGAAGCCCGAGCCCAAGGGCCAGGGCGGTGCCGGCGGCGGCATGCCCGACATGGGCGGCATGGGCGGGATGATGTAATCATCCCCCTGCCCCTTGGCAGAACAGGAAAGGGCGCCCCGCGGGGCGCCCTTTTCGCATCCGACAGGGCCGATGGCCCATCTACTTGACGATGCCGACGACGCCGATCGACTTGCACAGCGACAGAAAGCGCGACTGCGCGACCTCGCCCATCAGGTGACGGCCAGTGGATGTCAGGCGCAGTTCCAGCGTGCCGGCCGGGGTCAGCCGCAAGCTGGCCGCATCGGACGGATCGTCGATCGCGAACATCGCGCCAAAGCGCATCGCCTTGCCCAGGATCTCGGCCGCGCGGATCTCGTCGTCATCCAGCAGCGCGAACAGCGGCGCCATCTGCGATTCCGCGCGGTTGTTCTTGTATCGGTGCAGCAGCGCCAGCCCCAGGAAGATCCGCTCGGGGTGGCTCAGCGCCGCCATGTTGGCGCGCGTGACGTTGTCGAAGCAGGCCTCGGCCCGGTAATCGGGGTGGGCGCGCCATGCGGTGTCGTGCAGCAGGCAGGCCGCCCGCATCAGGCGGTCGCGTTGGGGCGTCAGGTTCGGGAACAGCGGCAGCAGGAACTGGTACAGCTTCTTGCCGAAACCCGGCAGGCGGGCCATCTGCTTTTCGGTGAAGCGCGCCGCCTCGATCAGGGGATCGCGCTTGCGAAGCGTCGTCGACATGTGCTCATAGAGCAGCCCTTCGCGAATGCCATAACTGGACACCGCCAGCTCCTTGGGACCGAACACCTCTATCATCTGCGACAGGACCTGCGAGGCCAGCGGCACCAGTTCGATCCGCGAGGCGGAGATGCCGACCTTGGCACGCAACGTGCCCAGGTCGTGCTTGCCGATCCAGGCGACGGTGTCGGCGACGGCGTCGGGGGTCATGCGGTATTCGTGCAGGACGGTCATGGGATAGCCCACGCGCTCCATGTCCAGCCGCGCGATGGCGCGCCACGACCCGCCGACCAGATAGATCCGGTCGTGATCGGTGCCCAGCTTTTCGGCCAGCCCCCGCAGGATCGTGGTGATATGCGCGCGCAGCTGATCGGGGGCGACCTGCTGCAGGCGGAACGGGCCAAGCTGCGACGTCACGCGCCGCCCGACCTTGCCGTCTGCGACCTCCGCCAGCTCCATAGAGTTGCCGCCGATGTCACAAACCAGCCCCTTGGCGTCAGGCCAGCCCAGCAGGACGCCCTGCGCAGACAGCCGGGCCTCCTCCTCTCCGTCGATCACGTGCAGCTTCAGGCCGGTCTCCTTCTCGACGCGGCGCTGGAAGGCGGGGCCGTCCTCGGCCTCGCGCACGGCGGCAGTCGCGACGCAGGTCAGCGGCGCGATGTCCATGCTGCGGGCCAGCGCCGCAAAACGGGCCAGCGCGGAAAAGCCGCGCTTGATCCCCTCGGGGTTCAGGCGGCCGGTGCGGGCCATGTCCTGGCCCAGACCCGCCATGACCTTTTCGTTGTAGAAATAGGCGGGCGAGCGCGCCGCCCCGTCGAACACCACCAGCCGGATCGAGTTCGATCCGACATCCACCACGCCGATCCGCTTTAGGGACCGCTTGGGCAGCTTGCGGAACTTGCCGCCGAATGGCTCGATCGTCTGGCCGCTTGTCGTGCGTACGCCGTTCATCTTGCAGCCCCTTGTCCTTGGTCGCCCGTTAAGTGGCCCGGCGGGGCCAAACCGTCAATCCGCCGAATGGGTCAGGGCCGGCACGTCACGCGCGCCCGCCGTTCCCCGTCCCGACAGGGACGGGTTTTCCATGAAGAAGCGATGACAGTTGAACAGATCGTCACGCCCCTCGGGCAGGTAACGCAGGAAACGGCCATCCGGCTGCAACAACCAGCTTTGCGCCTCGTCGGCCATGTTGGCGGCCATGACCTGGTTGACGATCTGCGCCTTGACCGTGTCATTCACGCATTCGACCAGCGTCTCGACCCGGCGGTTCAGGTTGCGGTCCATCCAGTCGGCCGAACTGATGAACACCCGCGCCTTGGGCGACGGCATGCCGTGGCCGGACCCAAAGCACACGATCCGGCTGTGTTCCAGATAGCGCCCGACGATCGACTTCACACGAATATTCTCTGACAACCCCTTGATCCCGGGCCTGATTCCGCAAATGCCGCGGACGATCAGGCTGATGCGGACACCTGCGGCACTGGCGGCATACAGCGCCTCGATCACGTCCTTCTCGATCAGCGAGTTCATCTTGGCCCAGATCGCGCCGGGGCGGCCTTGGCGTGCATATTCGGCCTCGCGGCCGATCAGGTCGATCAGCCGCGACTTCAGGTCGATCGGAGAGATCGACAGGTTCTCCAGCCCTGCGGGCTGCACATAACCGGACAGATAGTTGAAGACCTTGGTCGCGTCCCGGCCCAGGGCCGGGTTGCAGGTGAACAGCGACAGGTCGGTATAGATGCGCGCGGTAATCGGGTGATAGTTGCCGGTCCCGTAGTGGGTATAGGTCACCAGGCCTTCGCCCTCGCGCCGCACGATGGTGCTGATCTTGGCGTGGGTCTTGTAGTTCACGAAGCCATAGACGACATGCGCGCCCGACCGTTCCAGCCGGCGCGACTGGCGGATGTTGGCGGCCTCGTCGAAGCGGGCCTTGAGTTCGACCAGCGCGGTCACCGACTTGCCAGCCTCGGCCGCCTCGCACAGCGCATCGACGATGGGGCTGTCGCGGCTGGTGCGATACAGCGTCTGCTTGATCGCCAGCACGTCCGGGTCGCGCGCCGCCTGCGCCAGATAGCGCACGACCATGTCAAAGGTCTCGTAGGGGTGATGCAGCAGCATGTCCTTCTGGCGGATCGCCGCGAACATGTCGCCGTCATGGTCCTGGATCCGCTCGGGGACACGGGGGGTGAAGGCGGGCCACATCAGGTCGCGGCGGCTGTCCAGCACCAGTTCGCGCAGATCGGCCATGCCCAGCAGGCCCTCGACCTCGATCACCTCGTCGGGGCTGACCTCCAGCTCCTCCATGATCAGGCGGCGCAGGCGGTCGGGGGCGCCGGCGGTGATCTTCAGCCGGATGACGCTGCCGCGACGGCGCCGCTTCAGCGCGGTCTCGAACTCGCGGACCAGGTCCTCGGCCTCCTCCTCAACCTCCAGATCGCTGTCGCGCAGCACGCGGAAGCTGCAATGGCCCGTGTCGCGATAGCCGGGAAACAGGCTGGACAGATGCATCAGCAGCAGATCCTCCAGCCGCAGGAACCGCTGCCCGCCCGGCAGGGGCACGAACCGCGGCAGCTGCGCGGGGATCGGCAACAGCGCCTGCATCTTGCGGCCATCGGTCTCGCGCGCCAACTCCAGCGCCAGCGAAAAGCCCGCGTTCGGGATGAACGGGAAAGGGTGGGCGGGGTCGATGGCCAAGGGCGACAGGACCGGAAAGACGAGGTTCTGGAAATGGCCGTTCAGGAACTCCTCCTCGGCGCGGGTCAGGCGCTGGCGGGACAGGATGACGATGCCCGCCTGCTCCATCTCCTTGCGCAGCGTGTTCCAGACGCTCTGCTGCGCGCCCATCAGGCGGCGCGCGTCGGCGTTGATCAGGGCCAGCTGTTCCGCCGGTGTCAGGCCGTCATCCGAGGGCGTGGTGCTGCCCTCGCGCACCAGTTCGCGCAGGCCAGCCACGCGGACAGTGTAGAACTCGTCCAGGTTCGTGGCGCTGATCGACACGAAGCGCAGGCGCTCCAGCAGCGGCACGCGGGGATTGCGCGCCTCGTCCAGGACGCGCCAGTTGAACGACAGCCAGGACAGCTCGCGGTTGAAGAACCGTGCGGCGCCTTCGGGAACGCCCTCGGGCAGGGTCTTGGGTTCGGGGAACGGCGTGCGAAGAAAATCGGCTTGGGTCATGATCGTCCGGCGGCTGGCGTGGACGCGATCATGCGTCACCCTCGGACAGCTTGTCCAGCAGGTCGGCCGCGATCCGGCGGGTCACCGGGCCCTTCTGCGCCATGGCCGCATGGTCCATCGCCGCGACCAGCCGACGCGCCAGGCCCAAGTCGCGATCCATGTGCAGCACCAGCCAGTCGATCAGCCCCGCAGGCACGGCCAGCTGGCGATCCGCGAACAGCTTGACCAGTACCGCGGCCATCAGCGCCTCGTCCGGCGACCCAAGCCGCACCTGCGGCATCGCATCCATGCGCGACCGCAGATCGGGCAGCACCAGTCCCCAGTCCCGCGGCGGCGTCCGTGCGGTCAGCAGCAGCAGGCAGTCGCGGGGTCCGCACAGGTTCCACAGATGGAACAGCGCCTGTTCAGCCCCCGCGGCAAAGCCCGCGTGGTCGGCATCCTCGACCACCACGGCGCCGCCGTCGGCGGCCAGCAGATCGGCGGCATCGGGGCGCAGGGCCGAGGCGCTGATGCGGCGCGCGCCGTTCTCGGCCGCCCAGAAGGCCGCCAGATGGGTCTTGCCCGACCCCTCGGGCCCGATCAGCAGCATCCGGCCCGCCGGCCAGTCCTGGGGGCGGTCCAGCGCCTTGAGCGCGGCATGGTTGGCAGGCGCGGGCAGGAAATCCGCCCGCGCATGGGCGGGCGGCGTGGTCAGGTCCAGCGTCAGCTGGCGCGAGGGCGGAAACAGGCTCAACCCGTCAGCCTTGCAGGTCGCGGCGCGCCAGGTTTTCCTGCATGGCCTCGATCTGCTGCTGGCTGCGGGCGCGGTCGGCATCCATCCGCGCGGCGCGCATCCGTGCGGCCACGGTGCCCGCGGGAACCATCTCGACCAGGATCGGCTGCGACGGTTCCGCCGGCAATGCCTGCCCGGTGAACAGCGAGCTTTCGCGATAGCGCGCGATCAGGAACCGCGCCAGCACCCCCAGCGCCGCCGCCATCGGCACCGCCATGACCAGACCGACAAAGCCGAACAGCGCGCCGAAGACCGACAGCGCCAGAAGCAGCCAGACCGGATGCAGGCCGACATGGCCGCCGACGATCTTGGGTTGCAGATAGTTGCCCTCGACGATCTGGCCCAGGGCAAAGATCGCGACGACCGCACCGATCCACAGCGGATCGCCCCAGAAGCTGAACAACGCCACGCCGATGGCCGTCGCGCCCCCGATCAGCACCCCGACATACGGGATGAAGGACAGGACCGCCGCCATGATCCCGATGAAGAAGCCGAAGGGCAGGCCCACCAGCATCAGCGCCAGCGCGTACCACGTCCCCAGGATGGCGATCACGACCCCCTGCCCGCGCAGGAACCCGGACAGCGCGTCGTCGATCTCGGCGGCAAGCTGGCGGATGGTCGCCGCATGTTCGCGCGGCAGCAGGTCGTCGATGGCCGCGACCAGGTGATCCCAGTCCAGCAGCAGATAGAACGCGACCACCGGCACGATGACCAGCAGCGCCACGGTCCCCAGGACGCCGGTGACCGATCCCAGGACGGTCGATGCCAGCCGTGCGGCCTGATCGCCCATCGTCGCCTGCAGGTCGGTCAGCGTCTGCTGCAGCCCGTCGCCCTGCGGGATCAGGTTGGGAAAGCGCGTGTCCAGGAAACCCCGCGCCTGGCTGATCATCTCCGGCGCGGTCTCGATCAGGGCGGTGGCCTGGCGCACCAGGATCGGCATGACCAGCAGAACGATGGCGACGAAGGCCAGCACGACCGCAAAGGTGATCACCACCACGGACATGGTGCGCGACAGGCCCGCGCGTTCCAGACGGTCGGCAAGCGGGTCCAGCAGATAGGCGATGCCAGCCCCCAGGATGAACGGCAGGACGGCCTGCCCCAGCAGCCACAGCGTCACCAGCAACGTCAGCGCCGCGATGCCCCACCACATGACCTGCTTGCGTACGGGGATGCGCATGGTTCGACCCTTGTCCAGAAACCTGCGGCGAATGTGCCGCCCCGTGCGTCTGGTTGCAAGCGCGATGCTTGGCAAGGCCGGACCGATCCGGTAACGCTGCGGACCGAACCGCTTTGAAGGACCCGTGCCATGCGTCTGTCGCGCTATTTCCTGCCCGTGCTGAAGGAAGACCCCAAAGAGGCGCAGATCGTCAGCCACCGGCTGATGCTGCGCGCGGGCATGATCAAGCAGCAGACGGCGGGCATCTATTCCTGGCTGCCGTTGGGCTTCAAGGTGCTGCGGCGCATCGAGCAGATCGTGCACGAGGAGCAGGCTCGCGCCGGTCACATCCCGATGCTGATGCCCACGCTGCAGCCCGCCGACCTGTGGCGCGAAAGCGGCCGCTATGACGACTATGGCGAGGAGATGCTGCGCATCAAGGACCGCAACAAGCGCGACCTGCTGTACGGCCCCACGAACGAGGAGATGATCACCGACATCTTCCGCAGCCATGTCGGCAGCTACAAGGATCTGCCGCTGACGCTGTACCACATCCAGTGGAAGTTCCGCGACGAGATCCGTCCGCGCTTCGGCGTGATGCGTGGGCGCGAGTTCCTGATGAAGGACGGTTACAATTTCGACCTGACCAAGGAAGACGCGCTGCACGCCTACAACCGCCACCTGGTCAGCTATCTGCGCAGCTATGAGCGGATGGGCCTGCAGGCGATCCCGATGCGCGCCGATGGCGGCCCGATCGGCGGCGATTACACCCACGAATTCCTGGTCCTGGCCGAGACCGGGGAATCCGAGGTGTTCTATGACAGCCAGATCACCGACCTGACCTTTGGCGACCGGGACATCGACTATGACAGCGTCGAGGAATGCCAGGCCGTGCTGGAGGAGTTCACCAGCCGCTATGCCCGCACCGACGAGACGCATGACGAGGCCGTCTATGCCCAGGTCCCTGAGGAACGCCGCCGCACCGCGCGCGGCATCGAGGTCGGGCAGATCTTCTATTTTGGGACCAAGTATTCCGAACCGATGGGCGCAATGGTCCGCAACTCCGACGGTGCGCAGGTTCCCGTGCACATGGGCAGCCACGGCATCGGCGTGTCGCGCCTGCTGGGCGCGATCATCGAGGCGAACCACGACGACAAGGGCATCATCTGGCCCGAGGGTGTGACCCCCTTCCACGTCGGCATCGTCAACCTCAAGCAGGGCGACAATTCCACCGACGCCGCCTGCGACGCGATCTATGCCGAACTGCAGGCCCGCGGCCTGGACCCGTTGTACGACGACCGCGACGAACGCGCCGGGGCAAAGTTTGCCTCGATGGATTTGATCGGCCTGCCATGGCGCATCACAGTCGGTCCGCGCGGCCTGACTAGCAACAAGGTCGAGCTGACCAGCCGCCGCACCGGCCAGACCGAGGAAGTCTCTCCGCAGGAGGCCATCGCCCGGATTGCGCAGATCTATCAGCCCGTGTTGGGCGTGACGGTCGCGGACAAGTAGGCCGCGACGGACGGTTGCCGCCGCGCTTCGTCGCAAGCGTCGTGGCAACCGACCACCCGTGCATTGCCCCTCTGTGTTGGTCCGCCATCGGGGGCATGGTTGACAGGATGACCAGTGCGGATGTCAGGTTCGAACGTGGCATTTTCAGGGACGTAACCGCTGCACAAGTTAGGCGGATGCTCTGCGACAGCGGCGATGACGTCCGACGTCACTACACCCTGTGAAACGCCGTTGGCACCATTCGGAACGGGATGACCACGACGACGGCCGACCGCCCCAAAGCCGTGTTGAAGCGAGGGGCGATCAGGCGGTCCAAAGTTGCCCCTGCGTCACACGTCAACCTGTCCAAAAACCATGCAAATACGCGCGACAACGCACTTTCTTTTTGAATGTTGCGCTTCTAACCTGACGCGCAGGACAATGTTCCAACTGGGAGACTTCCACATGAAAAAGCTTCTTCTCGCGACCGCCGCCGGGGCGCTGATGGCCGGTGCCGCGGGCGCCGAAGAAATCAAGCTGGGCATCTCGCTCGGCTTCACCGGTCCGCTGGAATCGATGGCACCCGCAATGCAGCAGGGCGCCGAGATGGCCATGAAGGAGGTCAGCGATTCCGGCCTCCTGCTGGACGGGTCGACCGTTGTGGCGGTCACGGGCGACAGCACCTGCATCGACGCCGCCGCGGCGACCGCGACGGTGGAGCGTCTGATCGCATCCGAAGGCATCAAGGGTCTGATCGGCGGCATGTGCTCGGGCGAGACCATCGCCTCGCTGGAGAACGTCGCCAAGGCGAACGGCATCGTGATGATCTCTCCGTCGGCCACCTCGCCCGCGCTGACCGACATCGAGGATGACGGCCTGTTCTTCCGCACCGCCCCGTCGGATGCCCGCCAGGGCGAGGTGATGGCCCAGATCATCGCCGACCGCGGCATCGAAACCGTCGCCGTGACCTATACGAACAACGACTATGGCAAGGGCCTGGCGGACAGCTTTGCCGCGGCCTTCACCGCCAATGGCGGCACCGTGACCGTCAACAGCGCGCATGACGACGGCAAGGCCGACTATTCGGCCGAGATCGCGGCCCTGTCGGCCGCGGGCGGCGATGCGCTGGTCGTGGTGGGCTATGTCGACCAGGGCGGCTCGGGCATCGTGCGCGGCGCGTTGGACAGCGGCGCCTTCGAGACCTTCGTGTTCCCGGACGGCATGGTCGGCCAGGCGCTGGAGGACAACTTCGGATCGGAGATCGAGGGCAGCTTCGGTCAGAACCCCGCAGCCGAGGGCGAAGGCCGCGAGGCCTATCTGGCGATGGCCGAGACCGCGGGCTTTGACGGCTCGGGCGCCTTTTCGGCCGAGGCCTATGACGCGGCGGCGCTGATGCTGCTGGCGATGGCCAAGGCCAAGTCGTCGGACCCGGCGGTCTACAAGGAGCACATCATGGACGTGGCCAACGGCCCCGGCGATGAGATCCTGCCGGGCGAACTGGCCAAGGCGCTGGAGATCATCAACGGCGGCGGCGACGTCGATTATGTCGGCGGCACCTCGGTCGAGCTGGTGGGTCCGGGCGAATCCGCGGGCACCTTCCGCGAGATCCAGTTCACCGACGGCAAGCTGGAAGTGGTCGGCTATCGCTGATCGCAGACCTGAACAGGCGGCCCGGCACCATTTTGGTGCCGGGCCGTTTTGCAAAGATAACAGCCGCTTGACGGCATATCTTCACCAGGAATGTGAAGACAGGGAAGGTGACGCATGATCCGTGTCGAGGATCTTCACAGACATTTCGGCGGCTTTCGCGCCGTGGACGGCGCCAGCCTGACGATCGAGACCGGCTCGATCACCGGGCTGATCGGGCCGAACGGCGCGGGCAAGTCGACGCTGTTCAACGTGATCGCGGGCGTGCTGCCCCCGACATCGGGCCGCGTCTTCATGGACGGCGAGGACATCAGCGGCCTGCCGCCGCACGAGCTGTTTCACAAGGGTCTGCTGCGCACCTTCCAGCTGGCACATGAGTTCAGCTCGATGACCGTGCGCGAGAACCTGATGATGGTCCCCGGCGCGCAATCCGGAGAGACGATCTGGAAGACCTGGTTCCAGCGCGGCCGGATCGAGCGCGAGGAGGCCGAACTGAAGCGCAAGGCCGACGAGGTTCTGGACTTCCTGACCATCCGCCACCTGACCCATGAGAAGGCCGGCAACCTGTCCGGCGGCCAGAAGAAGCTGCTGGAGCTGGGCCGCACGATGATGGTCGACGCCAAGATCGTCTTCCTGGACGAGGTCGGCGCGGGCGTGAACCGCACCCTGCTGATGACCATCGCCGACGCGATCATCCGTCTGAACAAGGAACGCGGCTATACCTTCTGCGTGATCGAGCATGACATGGATTTCATCGGCAAGCTGTGCGACCCGGTGATCGTCATGGCCGAGGGCAAGGTTCTTGCCAAGGGCAGCGCCCAGGACATCATGAAGAACGAGGCGGTGATCGAGGCCTATCTGGGCACCGGCCTGAAGAACAAGGACATGGTGGGCGCATGAGCGACGCAGGCTTTGGCAATCGCGGCAACCGCGACGCCTCGGTGGTGAACATCAAGGGGATGGGCCAGATCGACGGCACACGGCGGTCCGGACCGGTGGGCGCCGGTCGCGCGGGCGATCCATTTCTGATCGGCGAGGCGATGACCGGCGGGTACGGCAAGGGCGCCGACATCCTGCACGACTGCACCATCGCGGTCGAACAGGGCCAGATCGCCGTGATCGTGGGCCCCAACGGTGCGGGCAAGTCCACTGCGATGAAGGCCATCTTCGGCATGCTGAACCTGCGCCAGGGATCGGTCCGGCTGAACGGTCAGGACATCACCGCGCTGAACCCCCAGGACCGGGTCAAGGCGGGCATGGGGTTCGTCCCGCAGGTCAACAACATCTTCCCGTCCATGACGGTCGAGGAGAACCTGGAGATGGGCGCCTATATCCGCCGCGACGACATCCGCGCGACGATGGAGCAGGTATATGACCTGTTCCCCGCCGTCGCCGCCAAGCGCCGCCAGGCCGCGGGCGAACTGTCGGGCGGTCAACGCCAGCAGGTCGCCGTTGGTCGTGCGCTGATGACCCGACCCAAGGTGCTGATGCTGGACGAACCCACCGCGGGCGTCAGCCCCATCGTCATGGACGAGCTGTTCGACCGCATCATCGCCATCGCGCGGGGCGGGCTGCCCGTGCTGATGGTCGAACAGAACGCACGCCAGGCGATGATGATCGCCGACAAGGCCTATGTGCTGGTGCAGGGCGCGAACGCCCATACCGGCACCGGGGCCGACCTGATGCAGAACGACGAGGTGCGTCGCACCTTCCTGGGGGGCTGAGCCGTGGATATCCTGAACGCCCTTGTGGTCTTTCTGAACTTCGTCTTCATCCCGGCCGCCGCCTATGGCGCGCAGCTGGCGCTTGGCGCCCTGGGCGTCACGCTGATCTATGGCATCCTGCGGTTTTCGAACTTCGCGCATGGCGACACCATGGCCTTTGGCACGGGCATCGTGATCCTGCTGACCTGGGGGCTGCAATCCCTGGGCATCAGCGCGGGCCCGCTGCCCACGGCGCTGATCGCCCTTCCTCTTGGCATCGCGCTGACGGCGCTGCTGGTGCTGGGCACCGACCGCGCAGTCTATAAATTCTATCGCCGGCAGAAGGCCGCGCCGATCATCCTGGTGATGGCATCGGTCGGCGTGATGTTCGTGATGAACGGCCTGACCCGCATCCTGATCGGCGTGGACGAGATCCGCTTTGACGACGGCGCGCGCTTCCTGATCGCGGTCCGCGATTTCCGCGAGATGACCGGGCTGGAGGAAGGCCTGGCGCTGCGCTCGACCCAGGCGCTGACCGTGGGGGTGGCGCTGATCGTGATGATCGCGCTGTTCTGGTTCCTGAACCGCACGAAGTCGGGCAAGGCCATGCGCGCCTATTCCGACAACGAGGATCTGGCCCTGCTGTCGGGCATCGACCCGGAACGCGTCGTGCGCCTGACCTGGATCATCGCGGCCGCGCTGGCCACCATCGCGGGCACGCTTTACGGGTTGGACAAGTCGTTCAAGGCCTTCAACTATTTTCAGATCCTGCTGCCGATCTTTGCTGCGGCGATCGTCGGAGGCCTGGGCAATCCGCTTGGCGCCATCGCGGGCGGGTTCCTGGTCGCGTTCTCCGAGGTGGCGGTGACCTATCCGTGGGTCAAGGTCGTGGGCTATCTGGCCCCTTGGTACGAACCCGGCGGGCTGATGCAGCTTCTGGGCACGGAATACAAATTCGCGGTCAGCTTCGTGATCCTGATCGTCGTCCTGCTGTTCAGGCCCACCGGCCTGTTCCGCGGCAAATCGGTCTGAGGGGGAGAGATCATGGCAACCAACCGTCAAGCCGCGACATCCGCCAGCCCCTGGCGCGCGCCGATCCTGTTCGCGGTGCTGGCCATCCTGTTCGTGCTGGAGGGCACGGTCCGGAACAGCATGTTCTCGGGCAGCTGGAACACGTCGCTGGCGATTCTGAACATGGGGCTGCTGTCCGCGATCACCGCCCTGGGCGTCAACATGCAGTGGGGCTATGCGGGCCTGTTCAACGTGGGCGTGGTGGGCTTTCTGGCGATGGGCGCGCTGGCCCCCGTCCTGGTGTCGCTGCCCCCGGTCGAAGGAGCATGGGCCGCGGGTGGCACGCGGCTGATGCTGGCGCTGGCCGTGGGCGTGGGAACGCTGGCCATGGCCAAGCTGGCCTGGACGCGCACCCGCAGCGGCATCCTGACCGCGGTCGTGCTGATCGGCGGCTTTGTCGCCTATCGCTGGCTGTTCGATCCCGCGGTCATCGCGATCGAGGCGAACAACCCGGCCCGCAACGGCAATATCGGCGGCCTTGGCCTGCCGGTGCTGCTGTCCTGGGTGGTGGGCGGCCTGTTCGCGGCCGCCGCGGCCTGGGCCATCGGCAAGGTCGCCCTGGGCCTGCGGTCCGATTACCTGGCCATCGCCACGCTTGGCATCGGCGAGATCATCGTGGCCGTGATGAAGAACGAGGACTGGCTGGCCCGTGGGGTCAAGAACATCACCTCGATCCCGCGCCCCGTCGCGCAGGAGGTGGCCCTGCAGCGCAACCCTGATTTCGTCGACTTTGCCGCCAGTTGGGGCTTCCCCGCGGCCGAGGCGTCAGGCATCTGGGTCAAACTTTCCTACATGTCGCTGTTCCTGGTCGTGCTGCTGGTCATCATCCTGCTGGCCGAACTGGCGCTGAAATCGCCCTGGGGCCGCATGATGCGCGCCATCCGCGACAACGAGACCGCGGCCGAGGCGATGGGCAAGGACGTGACCCGCCGCCACCTGCAGGTGTTCATCCTGGGGTCGGCGGTCATTGGGGTCGCGGGCGCGATGATGGTCACGCTGGACGGGCTTTTGGCGCCGACAAGCTATAACCCGCTGCGCTATACTTTCCTGATCTGGGTGATGGTGATCGTCGGCGGGTCTGGCAACAACTGGGGTGCAGTGCTGGGGGCCGTCACCATCTGGTTCCTGTGGATCAAGGCCGAGGTCTGGGGTCCTGCCCTGATCGCCATGCTGACCGGGCCGATGGCCGACGGGCCGGTCAAGGCGCACCTGCTGGACAGCGCGCCGCACATGCGCTTCATCGCGATGGGGGCGGTGCTGCTGCTGGTGCTGCGGTTTGCGCCACGGGGCCTGCTGCCCGAAAAATAAGGGCGACATGGAAAAGGGGCGCGGATCACACCGCGCCCCTTGTCCGTTCAGCGGCAGTTGTTGCCCAGAACCGTGCTGTGCCACAGCCGCCCGTCCGCGCCGCGCACGACTCCGCTGCCGATTTGATAGCTGAGCTGTCCCAGGACCTGTTCCCGCTGCGGGCCGGGGACAAGCCACGCGTTGACCGTTCCTTCGGGCGTGCCGCCGGCGCCGACCAGCTGGACCACGCCGCAGGTCGGATAGCCCACGGACCGCGCGCGGTCGACGACGTTCGACCCGTTCGACCCGGCCACGTCAGCGCGGCCCATTCGCGCCATGTCGCAGGCATGGGCCAGCGCGATGCGGTCCAGTTCCGCACTGCTGGCCAGTGCGTTCTTGCCCTCGGCCGCGCGGGCGGCGTTGACGGCGGCGGACAGGCGCAGCCCCGCGTCGACCTCTCCGCGGCATTCTGTGGCCAGCGCCTGATCGGCGGGGGCCTGCGGGGCCGTCAGGCCGGGAATCGGCATCTGGCAGGCAGACAGGGCCAGAACGCAGGTGGCGGCAAGGGACAAGCGCTTCATCGGGACATACCTTTTGCACGGATCGGGGTGATTGACCCCGAACGCGCGCGGGTTTCGTCGGTTCCCGCCCGCCCCGGCGCCGAAATGCTTGCAAGGTGCTGAAACCGCGCTTAAAGCGCACCCATGACCCAGCACCAGCGCCTTCTGATCATCGACTTCGGCAGCCAGGTGACGCAGCTGATCGCGCGTCGCCTGCGTGAACTGAACGTCTATTGCGAAATCCACCCGTTCAACACGGTGACCGACGACACGCTGCGCCAGATGGCGCCGCAGGCGATCATCCTGTCGGGCGGCCCCGCCAGCGTCACGACCGACGGCAGCCCGCGCGCGCCCCAGGCCGTGTTCGACATGGGCGTGCCCGTCTTTGGCATCTGCTATGGCCAGCAGGTCATGATGGAGCAGCTGGGCGGCCGGGTCGAGGCCGGGCACCACGCCGAATACGGCCGCGCCTTCATCGCGCCCGCGCCGGGCCACAAGTCCGACGGCATCTTTGCCGGCCTGTTCGACACGGGCCGCGAAGAGGTCTGGATGAGCCATGGCGACCGCGTCACCAGCCTTGCGCCGGGCTTCGAGGTCATCGGCACCTCGCCCAACGCGCCCATGGCGATGATCGCGGACGAGGCGCGCCATTTCTATGCCGTCCAGTTCCACCCCGAGGTGCATCACACGCCGAACGGCCGCACCATGCTGGCGAACTTCGTCCGGCTGGCGGGCTTCACCGGCGACTGGACCATGGCCAGCTACAAGGACGAGGCGATCCGCAAGATCCGCGAGACCGTGGGCGACCGCAAGGTGATCTGCGGCCTGTCGGGCGGCGTGGATTCGTCGGTGGCGGCGGTCCTGATCCACGAGGCGATCGGCGACCAGCTGACCTGCGTCTTCGTCGATCACGGGTTGCTGCGGCTGAACGAGGGCGAGGACGTCGTCAAGATGTTCCGCGACAACTACAACATCCCGCTGATCCATGCGAACGAGGCCGACCTGTTCCTGGGATCGCTGGAAGGCGTCAGCGACCCCGAGGTCAAGCGCAAGACCATCGGTCGGCTGTTCATCGACGTGTTCCAGAAATACGCCAGCCAGATCGAGGGCGCCGATTTCTTGGCGCAGGGGACGCTGTACCCGGACGTGATCGAGAGCGTCAGCTTCAGCGGCGGCCCGTCGGTCACGATCAAGTCGCACCACAACGTCGGCGGCCTGCCCGAGAAGATGGGCCTGAAGCTGGTGGAACCCCTGCGCGAACTGTTCAAGGACGAAGTCCGCGAGCTGGGCCGCGAACTGGGCCTGCCCGAGAGCTTCATCGGTCGCCACCCCTTCCCCGGCCCCGGTCTGGCCATCCGCTGCCCCGGAGAGATCACCCGCGAAAAGCTGGAGATCCTGCGCAAGGCCGACGCGGTCTTCATCGACCAGATCCGCAAGCACGGTCTGTACGACGAGATCTGGCAGGCCTTCGTGGCGATCCTGCCGGTGCGCACGGTGGGCGTGATGGGCGACGGCCGGACCTATGATTTCGCCTGCGCGCTGCGGGCCGTGACCTCGGTCGACGGGATGACGGCGGACTATTATCCCTTTACCCACGACTTCCTGGGCGAGACCGCGACGCGGATCATCAACGAGGTCAAGGGCATCAACCGTTGCACCTATGACATCACGTCCAAGCCGCCGGGCACGATCGAATGGGAATGACGCGGCACCGCGTCGCATGACATGTCGGGAACGCGCAGGGCAACCTGCGCGTCCTTGTCATTCTGGGGGTGTGGAATGCGTCTGATCCTGGTGCTGGGCGACCAGCTGTCACCTGACCTGTCAGCGCTGCGCGAGGCGCGCCCCGACGATCTGATCGTGATGGCCGAGGTGATGTCCGAGGCAAGCTATGTCCCTCACCACCCCCAGAAGATTGCCTTCCTGTTCGCCGCGATGCGCAAGTTCGCGGACCGTCTGCGCGAGGCCGGCCACCGCGTCGCCTATGCGACGCTGGACGATCCGGACAACACCCAGTCCATTCCCGGAGAGCTGCTGCGCCATGCCGCGACGCATGGCGCCGAGCGCGTGATCGCCACGCGGTCTGGGGAATGGCGCCTGATCGCCGCGCTGGACGACCTGCCCGTGCCCGTCACGCAGCTGCCCGACGACCGCTTCATCTGCAGCCAGCCGGAGTTCGAGGCCTGGGCCGACGGCCGCAAGGAATTGCGGATGGAGTGGTTCTATCGCGAGATGCGCCGCAAGACCGGGCTGCTGATGGAGAGCGACCTACCGATGGGCGGCAAGTGGAACTATGACCACGACAACCGCAAGCCCGCCCAGGCCGATCTGCTGCGGATACCCCCGCCCCGGTTCGAGCCCGACGCGGTGACCGCGCAGGTGCTGGACCTGGTCGAGGCACGGTTTCCCGACAATTTCGGCCGTCTGCGGCCCTTTGGCTATGCCACCGACCGGGCCGGCGCGCTGCAGGTCCTGGCGCATTTCATCGACCATTCGCTGGACGAATTCGGCCCCTATCAGGACGCGATGCTGCAGGACGATCCGTTCCTGCATCATTCGATCCTGTCGCCCTATATCAACGCGGGCCTGCTGTCCCCGATGGAGGTGTGCCAAGCCGCCGCCGACGCCCATGCCGCGGGCAAGGTCCGCCTGAATTCGGCCGAAGGCTTCATCCGTCAGATCATCGGGTGGCGCGAATACATGCGTGGCATCTATTTTCTGGAAGGGCCGGACTATGCCGCGCGCAACGTGCTGGTGCATGACCGCGACCTGCCGCCGGTCTATTGGGGTGCGCCCACGCGGATGAACTGCATGGCGCAGGCGGTGGGACAGACCCGCGATCACGCCTATGCGCATCATATCCAGCGGCTGATGGTGACGGGAAACTTCGCCCTGCTGGCGGGGATCGATCCGGCGCAGGTCCATGAATGGTATCTGGCCGTCTATGTCGACGCCTATGAATGGGTCGAGGCACCCAACGTCATCGGGATGAGCCAGTTCGCGGATGGCGGCGTGGTTGGGTCCAAGCCCTATGTCAGTTCGGGCAACTACATCGCCAAGATGTCGGATTATTGCGGCGGATGCGCCTACAAGGTGACGCAGAAGACCGGGCCGGGCGCCTGCCCGTTCAACGTGCTCTACTGGGATTTCATGGTGCGTCATCGCGACCGGTTCCAGTCGAACCCCCGCATCGGGCGCGCTTATGCGACCTGGGACCGGATGGACGCCGACAAGCGCCGCCAGATCCGCAGCGACGCGGCCGCGTTCCTGGACCGCCTGGATGCGGGCGATCCGGTCTGAGCCGCTTGACGCGGAGCTGCCGTGCCGCCACGCTGCCCGCCGATCAGCGAAAGGACCTGCCGATGGATTGCGCCTGCGGCCATGCCCATACCCCCGCCCTGGACCCCTCTGGCACGCCGGTGCCCCTGTCGCCTGCCCCCGTCGCCCTGCACGGACGCCTGATCTGTCACGACACGGCACAGATGCTGACCGCGCTGGACCTGCTGCAGGATCATGCCGATGCCAGCCGCGCCGAGCCGGGATGCCTGCGCTTTGACATCGCGCAATCCGACGACCCGATGGTCTGGACCCTGTCCGAGGTCTTTGCCGATGAGGACGCGTTCGCGGCGCATCAGGCCCGCACGGCATCCAGCCCCTGGGGCCTGCGCAGCCGCGACATGGGTCGCGATTTCCATCGCCACGCCGCGCAGGTCATGATCCGCCCCGAAGTCCCGTCGGATCACGCAGCCCTGCACGCCTTGCTGGTACGCGCATTCGATGGCCCGGCCGAGGCCCGCCTGCTGCGCGCGCTGCGGGCTGATGGCGATCTGTCCCACGCGCTGGTGGCCCATGTCGAAGGCGTGCCGGTCGGCCTTGTCGCCCTGTCGCCCCTGCAGGCGCCGGAACCGGCATTCGCCTTGGCGCCGCTGGCCGTCCATCCGGCCATGCAGCGGCGCGGCATCGGTCGGGCGCTGATCGATGCCGCACTGCGCGCCGCGACGGGGCCGGTCGTGGTCGTGGGCGATCCCACGGTCTATGCCGGATCGGGCTTCGTCCCCGCGGATCTGGCATCCCCCTATGCGGGACCTGGCCTGCAGATCCACGGCAGCCTGCCCCGGGGTAGCGCTGTCGTCCATGCCGGGGCCTTTACGGCGCTGTGACGGCGCGCCCCTTGCGGCGCTGCCCGGCAGGGTCCACATCTGACGCCGAAGCATTTTGAAAGGACCCACCATGGCAGGCAACACCGTCTTCGATGCAACCGATCCGGCGCGCGCCAAGGGCGATTTCGGCACCCTGCCCGAATGGGATCTCAGCGACCTCTATACCGCCCCCGACAGCCCCGAACTGACCGCGGACATCGCGCGCATCGAGACGCAGGCGCAGGCCTTTGCCGCCGAATACCAGGGCAAGCTGGCCGACCTGACGCCCGCGCAGATGCTGGAGGCGGTCGAGGCGTTCGAGCAAATCAATATCCTGGCCGGGCGCGTCATGTCCTATATCGGGCTGCGCTATTACCAGAACACCACCGACCCGGTCCGTGCCAAGCAGATGGGCGACCTGCAGGCGCGCATCACCGATCTGACGACGCCGATCATCTTCTTCTCGCTGGAGTTCAACCGCATCCCCGATGCGACCTACGAATCCATGTTCACCGCCGCCGACGGCCCTGCCCGCTACAAGCCGGTCTTCGACCGGATGCGCGCGATGCGGCCCCACCAACTGTCGGACGAGCTGGAGCAGTTCCTGCACGACACTTCGGTCGTCGGCGCCGCCGCCTGGAACCGCCTGTTCGACGAGACGACCGCCGCCCTGACCTTCGACGTCGACGGAGAGACCCTGGGCCTGGAGGCCACGCTGAACCTGCTGACCGACCACGACCGGGCACGCCGCGAGGCCGCCGCCCATGCGCTGGCCAAGGTCTTCACCGCGAATGTCGGGCTGTTCACGCGCATCCACAACACGCTGGCCAAGGAAATGGCGATCGAGGACAAGTGGCGCAAGATGCCCACGCCGCAATACGGCCGTCACCTGTCGAACCATGTCGAACCCGAGGTGGTCGAGGCGCTGCGCAATGCCGTCACCGCCGCCTATCCCCGCCTGTCGCACCGCTATTACGCGCTGAAGGCGAAATGGCTGGGGCTGGACAAGCTGCAGGTCTGGGACCGGAACGCGCCGCTGCCGACCGACGCGCCCCGCGTGATCGATTGGCCCGAGGCACGGTCGACGGTTCTGGACGCCTATGCCGGCTTCTCGCCGGAACTGGCCGAACTGGCCGAACCGTTCTTCGACAGGGGCTGGATCGACGCGGGCGTCAAGCCGGGCAAGGCGCCGGGCGCGTTCGCGCACCCGACCGTCTCGACCGCGCATCCCTATATCCTGGTGAACTATCTGGGCAAACCGCGCGACGTGATGACCTTGGCGCACGAACTGGGCCACGGCGTTCATCAGCGTCTGGCCGCCCGTCAGGGGGAGCTGCTGTCCTCGACGCCGCTGACCCTGGCGGAAACCGCGTCCGTCTTCGGTGAGATGCTGACCTTCCGCGCGCTGCTGGCCAAGACCACCGACCCCGCGCAGAAGAAGGCCCTGCTGGCGGGCAAGGTCGAGGACATGATCAACACGGTCGTCCGTCAGATCGCGTTCTATGATTTCGAGTGCCGCCTGCACGCCGCCCGCGCCGAGGGAGAGCTGACTCCCGACGACATCAACGCGCTGTGGATGGCCGTCCAGCATGAAAGCCTGGGCCCGGTCTTCGAATACATGCCGGGATACGAGACGTTCTGGACCTATGTCCCGCATTTCGTGCATTCGCCCTTCTATGTCTATGCCTATGCCTTCGGCGACGGGCTGGTGAACGCGCTCTATGCCGCCTACGAGGACGGCCTGCCGGACTTTCAGGACAAGTATTTCGACCTGCTGAAGGCCGGCGGCTCCAAGCATCACCGCGAACTGCTGGCACCGTTCGGCCTGGATGCGTCCGACCCGGCCTTCTGGGACAAGGGCCTGTCCATGATCGAGAGCCTGATCGACCAGCTGGAGGCGCTGGAGGCGTGATCCCGTCTGGCGTCCCCGGTCCGTCGCGCTAGACTGTGCGCAACGGATCGGAGGAGCGATGTGGAAACGGGTGCTGCTGGGGACGGGCGTGGTCCTGGCGATGGGCGTGGCGGGGTTTCTGACCTTCGCCCCGGCCTATGTCGAACGCGGGATGAACCCCGTCACCATACCTGCGGAAGGCTGGCCGGTCACGGCAGAGGCGCAGGCCCTGCATGACCGGCTGGTGATCGGCGACTGGCATTCCGATGCGTTGTTGTGGGACCGCGACCTGCTGGACCGTGCGGATCGGGGTCATACCGACGTTCCGCGCCTGCTGGACGGGAACATGGCGGTGCAGGTCTTCACCACCGTCACGAAAAGCCCCCGCGGCCAGAACTATGACCACAACTCCACCGATACCGGCGACAACATCACGCCCCTGTTCATCGGACAGCTGCGCCCGCCGCGCAGCTGGTTCTCGCTGCGCGAACGGGCGCTGGTGCAGGCGCAGGCGTTGCAGGACGCCGCGGATCGCGCACCTGACCGGCTGCGGGTAATCCGCAGCCGCGCCGATCTGGCCGACCATCTGGCGCGGCGGCAGGCAGGCGCGCAGGTGCTGGGCGCGGTGCTGGGATCGGAAGGCGGTCACCCTCTGGAGGGCGATCCGGCCAATCTGGACGTGCTCTATGACGCGGGCTTCCGGTTGATGGGGCTGACGCATTTCTTCGACAACGAACTGGGCGGCAGCCTGCACGGAGAGGGCGGCACCGGCGCGGGCCTGTCCGATTTCGGGCGTCAGGTGGCGGACGCGATGATCGCGCGCGGCATGATCATCGACGTGACCCATGCCAGCCCACAGATGGTGCGCGACGTGCTGGCCATTCCGGGCGCGCGGCCGGTCCTGTCCCATACCGGCATCACCCGCCACTGCCCCAGCCCCCGCAACCTGCCCGACGATCTGGTCGCGGACATCGCGCAGGCGGGCGGGATCATCGGCGTCGGGTTCTGGTCGGACGTGGTCTGCGGATCGACGCCCGCCGACGTGGCCCAGGCCATCGCAGCCGCGATCGAGATCGCCGGAGAGGACCACGTCTCGCTCGGCTCGGACTGGGACGGGTCGGTCGACACGCCGTTCGACGCCGCCCATCTTTCGGCACTGACCCAGGCACTGCTTGACCAGGGCATGTCAGAGGTGCAGATCGCCAAGGTCATGGGAGGCAACATGATGGCCTATCTGGCCGAAACCCTGCCCGAGAACTGAGAGGAACCGATGAAACGCACGACCTTGCTGCATGCCGAACTGTCAGGGCTGATCGCCGCCTTCGGCCATGGCGACATGCTGGTGATCGGCGATGCCGGGCTGCCCGTGCCCGCCGGCGTCCGGGTCATTGACCTGGCCCTGACCCGCGGCATTCCGGGCGTCTTCGACGTGCTGGATGCGGTGCTGGTCGAACTGGTCGTCGAACGTTCGGCAATGGCGACCGAAGCCGCCCCCGACCTGCAGGCCGAATTCGCGCGACGCGACATCGGACCGGTCACCATGCTGTCGCATGACGACTTCAAGGCGGCGTCGCGCCACGCCCGCGCGATCGTGCGGACCGGGGAATGCACCCCCTATGCCAATGTGGCCCTTTACGCCGGCGTGGCGTTTTAGACGGAACCGATGCGCCGATATTGCGTTGCAAGCCCAGATGCTTATCCACAAGGAGACTGAGCGATGCAGAAGAAGATCCTGGGCCTGACCGCCGTTCTGGCCATGATGACGCTGGCCGCCTGCGAAACCGTGCAAGGTGCGGGACGCGACATCTCGACCGCCGGCGCGGTCGTCCAGCAGGAAAGCGCCGAGGCTCAAGCCGGGATGTGATCCTGATCGATCGGCAAGACATGACGGCCCCCCGCAGCGTGCTGCCGGGGGGCTTTCTCATGCGCATGGGGCATTGGATAAGGAACCCGATGCCGGTCTGGTCCGTTTGAACGTATCCCTTAAAGAAACGATGAGGCCATCATGCGGATCATCCTGATGGCGCTGCTCGCGCTACCCCTGCCCGCCCACGCTTTCACCGCCCGCAATGGCATGGAAGCCCGTCAGGTCGATGCGACCGATATCGCGGTCCCGTTCGAGGCGGGCCGGACCGACACGGATTACTGGTGCGCCGCCGGTGATCTTGCGCAGCAGGTGATGAACCAGCCGGTCGCGACGCGCATCTGGCGCGCCAGTCCCAAGCCGCGCCAGGCAGGTCAGGGCATCCTGTTCACGCTGGACCCGGCCCGCCAGGCGCAGGGCGCAGGCCTGTCCCAGTTCGGATCAGGGCCGCGCGATGGCGCACTGTCGATCGGTCAGGCCGTGGCCAGCCATTGCCGCATCATCATTCCCTTCATTCGGGAATGATGATCAGTTGTCCATCTTCAGCGCCTGGATGAAGGCGGTCTGCGGAATCTCGACCTTGCCGAACTGCCGCATCTTCTTCTTGCCGGCCTTCTGCTTTTCCAGCAGCTTCTTTTTCCGCGTGGCGTCGCCGCCATAGCACTTGGCGGTCACGTCCTTGCGCATGGCCGACAGCGTCTCGCGAGCGATCACGCGCGCGCCGATCGCGGCTTGGATCGGGATCTTGAACATGTGCCGCGGGATCAGGTCCTTGAGCTTTTCGACCATCGCGCGGCCACGGCTTTCGGCACGGTCGCGATGAACCATGATCGACAGCGCGTCCACCGGCTCGTCGTTCACCAGGATCGACATCTTGACCAGGAAATCCTCGCGGTACTCGCTGATCTGATAGTCGAAGCTGGCATAGCCCTTGGTCACCGACTTCAGCCGGTCATAGAAGTCGAACACGACCTCGGCCAACGGCAGGTCATAGACCACCATCGCCCGCGCGCCGGCATAGGTCAGGTCCAGCTGGATGCCGCGACGGTCCTGGCACAGTTTCAACACGTCGCCCAGATACTCGTCCGGCACCATGATCGTGGCCTTGATGCGCGGCTCCTCGATATGGTCGACATGGGTCAGGTCCGGCATGTCGGCGGGGTTGTGCAGGTCGCGCACCTCGCCGTCGCGCATGTGCAGCTTGAAGACCACCGACGGCGCCGTGGTGATCAGGTCCAGGTCGTATTCGCGCTCAAGCCGGTCACGGATGACCTCAAGGTGCAGAAGCCCCAGGAACCCGCAGCGGAAGCCGAACCCCAGGGCCGCCGACGTCTCCATCTCGTAGCTGAAGCTGGCGTCGTTCAGGGCCAGCTTTTCGATGGCGTCTCGCAGGGGTTCGAAATCGTTGGCGTCCACCGGGAACAACCCGCAGAACACCACCGGCTGCGCCGGCTTGAAGCCCGGCAACGCCGTGGCACAGGGCTTGCGTTCCTGGGTGATCGTGTCGCCCACGCGCGTATCGCGGACCTGCTTGATCGAGCCGGTGAAGACACCGATCTCTCCCGGGCCCAGTTCGGCGATGTCGACCATCTGCGGCGTCAGGACGGCCAGCTTGTCGATGCGGTGGCTGGCGCCGGTCTGCATCATCTTGATCTGGTCGCCCTTGCGGATCACCCCGTCCATCACGCGGATCATCACGACAACGCCCAGATAGGCGTCGTACCAGCTGTCCACCAGCATCGCCTTCAGCGGCGCGTCGCGGTCGCCCTTGGGCGCGGGCAGGCGCGTGACGATGGCCTCCAGGACGTCCGGGATGCCCAGACCGGTCTTGGCGCTGATCGGGATCGCGTCCTGCGCGTCGATGCCGATGACTTCCTCGATGTTCTCCTTGACGCGGTCGGGCTCGGCCGCGGGCAGGTCGATCTTGTTCAGGACCGGCACGATCTCGTGGCCCGCGTCGATCGCCTGATAGACGTTGGCCAGCGTCTGCGCCTCGACGCCCTGGCTGGCATCGACGACCAGCAGCGACCCCTCGACCGCGCGCATCGACCGGCTGACCTCATAGGCAAAGTCCACGTGGCCTGGCGTGTCGATCAAGTTCAGGACATAGGTCCGGCCGTCCTTTGCCGGATAGCTGATCCGCACCGTGTTGGCCTTGATGGTGATCCCGCGCTCGCGCTCGATATCCATGCTGTCCAGCATCTGGGCCTTCATGTCGCGATCCGCGACAGTGCCCGTGGACTGGATCAGCCGGTCGGCCAACGTGGATTTCCCGTGGTCGATATGCGCCACGATCGAAAAATTGCGGATGAGGTCAAGGTCGGTCATGGGCGGGCTATACAGCCCCGCAAAGGCCGCGAAAAGAGGGTTTCGCGGCCCTGCGTTATTTGGTGTCAGGGCGCGGTCGGAAGGTCCGCGGCCTTCAGCATCAGGCGCGCGACCTCGGCCGACGAGGCAGGGTTCTGGCCGGTGACCAGGTTGCCATCGGCGACGGCAAAGGGCTGCCAGTCCGGGCCCTTCTGATGATGGCCGCCCTGGGCCTTCAGCTGGTCCTCCAGCATGAACGGGACGACGTCGGACAGGCCGACCGCGTCCTCCTCGCTGTTGGTGAACCCCGCCACGCGTCGACCGTGGACCAGCGGATCACCCGAGGCGAGACGCGCCGACAGCAACCCGGCCGGCCCGTGGCAGACCGCGCCGACGACCGCACCCTTGTCGAACGCCCGGCCCAGCAGATCGCCCAGCGCCTTCGAATTGGGCAGGTCCCACATCGTGCCGTGACCGCCCGGCAGGAACAAGATGTCGCAACCGGACACCTCGACGTCCTCGACCTTAGTGGTGTTTTCCAGCTTGTTCATGACCGCCTCGTCGGCCAGCAGGCGGCGGACCTCGTCGGTCATCGCGTCGCCCTCGGCCGAGGAAGGGTCCGCCGGGGGCTTGCCGCCCTTGATGCTGGCCAGCTCGATCTGCCAGCCCGCGTCCGACAGGATCCAATAGGGGGCGGCCAGCTCCTCCCAATAGAAACCCGTGGGTTTGCCGGTGTCGCCAAGCGTGTCGTGCGAGGTCAGGATGAACAGGGCCTTGGGCATGGTAAACCTCCTTGAGGGATGCAAAAATCGCCACGATGCCGGGATGGCGCCATGGCGTTCGGCATGTCAATGTTCCCGACGCGTCCGAGTTCCCGGTCGCGATGTCGCACCGGTGCGACCATCTGGGTCGCGCGGCCGCCAAGGCCCCTCGATGGGGCCGCAGGCGGCCTCGTGCGCCCAAGCCACGCGCAGGCAGGATCTCAGCCGGGACCGGGTCGCACCAGGCTGTCGACGGGGCGCCTGCGCCGCAGCCCCGCCTCGCGCCACATCGCATAGCCCCCCGCCAGCGCGATCAACGCCGCCCCCGCCAAGGTAGCCGCATCGGGCCGCTCGCCAAAGATCACCGCCGCCACGACCAGCGCAAAGGCCAGCCGCGTGTATCGGAACGGCGCGACGACCGACGCCTCGCCCAGACGCGAAGCCGCCACCAGCGTCGCATAGCCCACGACGCCGAACACCACCGTCCCCGCCAGCAAGACCACCTCGACCGGGCCGGGCATCACCGGCGCGGGTCCGGCCAGCACGCCCAGCACCACCCCCGCCGGAATCATCGCGCCATAGGCCGAGGCCGACAGTTGATCCGACGCCACACCCGGCGGAATGCGTCGCGTGGCCAGATCGCGCAGCGTCAGCCCCGCGACGCCCGCCACCGCCCACAGCATTGCGGGCTGGAACGCCGCCGTCCCGGGCCGCAGGATCAGCAGCACCCCCGCGAACCCGACCGCCACCGACAGCCAGCGGCGCCAGCCGACCTTTTCGCCCAGAAACAGCGCCGCGCCCAGCACCAGCGTCAGCGGCAGCACCTGCAGGATCGCAGAGGTCACCGCCAGATCACCCACCGCCAGCGCCGTCACCAGGCAGACGGCCCCCACGATCTCTCCGGCATTGCGCAACAGCGCCATGGGATGGATCAGGTCACCTGTCCAAAGACGCCCTCCCCGCCGCGCCAGACGCATCCAAAAGACCGCACCTGCGACCACGCCCACCATCGCCAGCAACTGCCACACCGGCATCGTCCGGGTCAGCACCTTGAGAAACGCATCCTCGACCGCGAACATCGCCATCGATGCGGACATGAACAGCGCGGCACGCCCGTTGTCGGTCACGCCGCACCTTCCAGGTCGGCGATCAGTGCGGGCAGTCTGCCCATGTCGGACAGCTGGTGCAGGCGCGGATGATCGGGCGCCTCGGCATGTTCATGGCTCCAGGTCAGGTCATGCGGGATGAAGACTCCCGTCCCGCCCAGATCCAGCACCGGGATCACGTCGCTGCGCATCGAATTGCCCGCCATCAGGAACCGCGACGGCTCCACCCCCTGCCCCATCAGGACCCGGGCATAGGCCTCGGGCGTCTTGTCGGCCAGGATCTGCACCGCCGCGAATCGCTCGGCCAGTCCAGAGGCTGCGATCTTGCGCTCCTGATCCATCAGGTCGCCCTTGGTGATCAGGATCAGCCGCCGCCCCTCCAGCGCGTCCAGGGCTTGTTCCACGCCCGGCAGAAGGGTCACGGGATGGGCCAGCATCTCGGCGCCCAGGTCCAGGATGCGGGCGATCTGGCGGCCCTCGATGCGTCCGTCGGTCAACTCGATCGCGGTCTGGACCATCGACAGCATGAAGCCCTTGATGCCGTAACCGTAGCGCGCAAGGTTCGCGCTTTCCGTGTCGTACAGCAGCGCCGCGATGGTCTCGGCGTCGCCGTGGTCCGACAGCAGCGCGCAGAACTCGGCCTCGGTGACACGAAAGAACGTCTCGTTCTCCCACAGCGTGTCGTCGGCATCCAGCCCGATGGCGTCAAACAGGGTCATGTCGTCCTCTTGCGGGCGGCGCCGCGCTGTTTCAGGATCGAACGACCCAGCACAGGAGCGCCCGATGATCTATTCCGTCCCCGACATGAGCTGCGACCACTGCAAGGCCGCGATCGAGGCCGCCGTCGCCGGGGCTGGCGGCCGCGCAACCGTCGATCTGCCCGAAAAGCGCGTCACCGTCGAGGGGCTGGATCCCGCCACCGCGCAATCCGCCCTGACCGCCGCGGGCTTCACCCCCCGCCCGCTGCCCGCCACATGACCCCGATCACCCGGGTCGCCGCGATTGAGCGGCGGGCCGCTTGATGCTAGGATCGCCCGATCGGCCTATGCGGGCAAGAACCGGACCAACCGGCGCGCGGCCGTCCGAGGCATTTCGAGGAGACAGTCCCATGCTGAACCGTTTCGTGATCGCGGCCGCCGCGATCGTCATGACGACCCCCCTGGCCATGGCCGGACCCATCGACAGCGCCTGCGTCCGGTCGGACCGCGCGCGCGGCAACGCACCGCTGTGCGGCTGCATCCAGCAGGTCGCGAACCAGACCCTGTCCCGGTCGGACCAGCGCCAGGCGGCGCAGTTCTTCCGCGAGCCGCATCGCGCCCAAGAGGTCCGCACGTCAAAGCGTGATGCGGACAACGCCTTCTGGGCCCGCTACCGCAATTTTGCGGCGCAATCCGAACGGCTGTGTCGCTGATCTGATCGAACCGGCTGGCCCGGTCGGGTCAGCCGATGCGGGCCAGAATCTCATCCGTCAGCGCGGCCATCTCGGCTGTTGCGGGACCCTTGGGGCGTTCGATCGCCCCCAGACCCAGTCCCAGGGTCTCGGCATAGACGACGCGGTTCGCGACCTGCGTGTCGGCCACCTGCGCACCCAGCTCGGCCGCCTTCTGCGCCACTTCGACCGACAGGCGCGTGTTGGGGCGGGTGCGGTTCAGGACCACCAGCACATCCGCCTTGTCGCGCCGCGCCAGATCCAGAACCCCTTCGGTTGCCCACAGGTCGACATGGCTGGTGGCCACCGGCACCACCACCAGATCCGCCACGCGCAGCGCCGGGCGCAGGTCGCTGTCGATCTTGGGCGGCGTGTCGATGATAACGTAATCGAACCGACGCTTCAGCTTCTCCGATTCGTAGCTGGCCCCCCAGGCCGACGAGGTCGAGAAATCCATCGCCTCGTCCTCTCCCACCGCGGACATGCGTTCCATGAACCAGCGGCCCAGGCTGCCCTGCGGATCGGTGTCGACCAGGGCGACGGAATGACCCCGCGCATGCAGGCTGACCGCCAGATTGACGGCCAGCGTCGTCTTGCCCGATCCGCCCTTTTGCTGAGCCACCGTGATGATCCGACCTGACATTGCGACAATCCCCCGCGTTTGGCCCAGCCTAGGGTCCAACGCGGCCGATTGCACCAAGTTTCTGCATGTGCAGCATCAGGGATGCACGGACTGAACCTCGTACATCACGGGCTCGAACGACTTGCACATTCCGTGGATCTCGCGGTTCCGGCGACGCATCTCGGGGTCGCGCAGCATCGCTTGGTAATCGCGGCGGTCGCGCCACTGCGAATAGGTGGCGATGCGGGTCTGCGCGTCGTTCAGATGGATCGCCCCGCCCAGGCAGCCGGGCTGTCGACTGATGACCTGCGCCCACGCCTCGGTCAGCAGGTCCAGCACGTCATGCGCGGTACCGGGGGTCACCTCGAAGGTGGTGATGACGGTCTGGCCGTCAAAATCGGGCGTGATGCGGGGCATGGGCTGGCCTTTCATGGGCATGGTCCTGCCACCAGCGTAACCCCCAAGCCCCTTGGCGCAAAGTGCCATTGCAGGGCGCTGCACGATGTGCATCCTGCCGGGACGAAACAGCAAGGACCAGCCATGACCCCGGTATTCGACGGCCACAACGATTTTCTGCAGCGCGTCGTGGCGGCGGGCGCGGATGCCGACCAGCTTTGGCTGCATGGCGACGGCACCGGCCATCTGGACCTGCCCCGGATGCAGGCCGGTGGCATGGTCGGCGGTTTCTTCGCGATCTGGATACCGACACCGGCAGGGCTGGGCGACGACCATGCGATGGACGCGATGGAGAACCCGCCGTTTGAGCTACCCCTGCCCGCCCAGATCGCGTCCGACGTGGCCCTGTCCCAGGCTTTCGCACAAGCGGCGGCATTGCTGGCGCTGGAGCGGACCGGCACCCTGGACATCGTGCGCGACGCCGCAGGGTTGCGCGCGACCATTGCGGCCGGGCGGATCGCCGCGATCATGCACATGGAGGGGGCCGAGGCGATCCGCGACCGTGATGCGCTGCACCTGTGGCACGCGGCGGGGCTGCGCTCGCTTGGGCCGGTCTGGTCGCGGCCCACCCAGTTCGGCGAGGGCGTGCCCTTCGCCTTTCCCGCCAGCCCCGACATGGGCGGCCCGCTGACCCCCGAAGGTCATGCCTTGGTCGCGGATTGCAACGCGCTTGGCATCATGCTGGACCTGTCGCACCTGAACCAGGCCGGTTTCGACGACGTGGCCCGGCTGTCGGACGCGCCCCTCGTCGCCAGCCACAGCGCCGTGCATGCCTTCAGCGAAAGCAGCCGCAACCTGACCGACCGGCAGCTGCGCCAGATCGCGGACAGCAAGGGCTTGGTCGGACTGAATTTCGCCTCCAGCTTCCTGCGGCCCGACGGGCGGCGCCAGCCATTGGAGGATCTGGGCATGATGATCCGGCATCTGGATCACCTGCTGGAGATCCTGGGGGAGGATGGCGTGGCTTTGGGGTCCGATTTCGACGGCGCGCTGATGCCGCGGGATCTGCCCGACGCATCGGCGCTGCCCGTGCTGATCAAAGCGATGGACGATGCCGGTTACGGCCCCGACCTGATCCGCAAGATCGCCTGCGACAACTGGATCGGCCTGCTGGAACGCACCTGGCGCTAGGTGGGCCGGGGTTCCGGCCCTGCGGCTCTCACTCGGTTTCGGTCTGGCCGGGCGTCGCGACCTGCGCCACCGCGATCATCTGCGCCAGTTCCGGGTCGGCCTCGGGATCGGCCAGTGCATAACGCTCGGTCAGGCTGGCGGGGGACAGTTCCACCCCGCTGATGACCTGCGCCCCGGGCGCCGCCGGGCCATAGGTCTGGCCGCTGACCGCGAAATAGACCGCGCCCGAATTTCCGGTCCGCAGCACGGGCGGCTGTTCCAGCGGCGGCAGCGCAAAGCGTTCGCCCGCATCCATGATCTTTTCCAGCAGCACCGTGCCGTCCGCCGATGTCACGCGCACCCAGGCCGGACGTGCCGCCATCAGCTCCAACGGGGGTGCATCCGGGGCCAGCGTGCGCACGACGCTTTCCACGGCGGCGGGCTGAGCGGTCTGCAAGGCGCCGATGGCGCCGGGCGTTCCGGTCGGCACCTGCGCCACGCCGGCCTGCTGCGCCAGCGCGTTCTGGGGAAGCGGCACCTGCGCGACCTGTCCCGCCGAGGCGATCACATCCTCGACCGTGGCAGAGCTGTCCAGCAGACCGGGATCGATCGCCGCGATGGGCCCGTCGCGCGCGGTCAGGACCGGTGCCTCGAGGATCTGCGGACGGTACAGGCGATCCAGCGCCTCGGGCTGGGGCAGGCTCAGCGCGATGTCGCTGCCCTGTCCGCCGTCGATGTCAGGGTCCGACAGCCCCGCGCCCTGTGTCGGGTCCAGTTCGGCGACCACCGTGGGCAGATCGTCACCCGGGGTCAGCGTGACGCGCTGAACCTCCTGCAGGACGGCCCATCCGCCATAGCCCAACCCGCCGATCAGCGCCATCAGCACGAAGATCGCGCCGATGGCTCGCGGCTCGACCTCGGACAGGAATCCGCGTTCCTGAGGGATGAACAAGGCGCGGGGATTGGCCAGCGCTTCGGCAGGGTCGGACGGACGGCGGCCCGGCTTGGGCCCGGCAGCGGCAGGAGCCATGCCATGCGTCGGCTGAAAGCCAGATTCCTGACAGAACCGCCGAAAGACCCAGTCGGGGTCCATGCCCAGATAACGCGCATAGGAGCGCACATAGCCCGAGATGAAGCTGGGCGCGTCAAAGGCCGAGACGTCGCAGTTCTCGATCGCGGCGACATAGGAGGCACGGATGCGCAATTCGCGCTGGACGTCCAGAAGGGACTTGCCCAACGTCGCCCGCTCTCCGCGCATCAGATCGCCCAACCGCGTGTCATCGTCCAGGAACACTGCCGTATCCCCGACTTGCACGAAATCTTCTGCCGGGTCAGGTGCCCGCAGCCTGCTCATCGCCTATGCCTCATCCGCTTGTTATAGGCTGCCTCCGAATCGAAGGCTACCAAAGCTTCTTTAGCCAAAGGTTATCACGCAGGCGAGAGCAGTTCACCCGTGGATTGCATTACGCGCTCAATTCCGCGCGATTCAGGGCACAGTGCGACCACAGTGCATCCATCGCCCGGACCAGGTGATCGATCTGCTTCGGATCGTGCACCGGCGACGGGGTAAAGCGCAGCCGCTCGGTCCCGCGGGGGACCGTGGGGAAGTTGATCGGCTGCACGTAGATGCCGTAATCGCGCAGCAGCATGTCGGACAGCGCCTTGCAATGCACGGGATGACCGACATGGACGGGCACGATATGGCTGCCGTGGTCGATGATCGGCATACCGAGCGATTTCAGGCGCATCTTCAGGATGCGGGCATGCAGCTGCTGCGCATCGCGCAGCTTCTGCCCCTCGGCCGTCTTCAGCAGCGCGATGGACGCCGCGGCCCCCGCTGCAACCGCCGGTGGCAGAGACGTGGTGAAGATGAACCCCGGCGCATAGGATCGGATCGCGTCGCACATCTTGTCGCTGGCCGCGATATAGCCGCCGAACACGCCGAACGCCTTGCCCAGGGTGCCGTTGATGATGTCGATGCGGTCCGACAGCCCGTCGCGTTCCGCGACGCCGCCGCCCCGTTTGCCGTACATGCCGACGGCATGGACTTCGTCCAGATAGGTCAGCGCGCCGAATTCGTCGGCCAGATCGCAGAACCCCTCGATCGGGCCGAAATCGCCGTCCATCGAATAGATGGATTCGAAGGCGATCAGCTTGGGCGCATCCGGGTCGTCCGCGGCCAGCAGCTCGCGCAGATGCGCCAGATCGTTGTGCCGGAAGATGCGCTTGGCGCCGCCATTGCGCTTGATCCCCTCAATCATGGACGCGTGGTTCAGCTCGTCCGAATAGATGATCAGGCCGGGAAACAGCTTGGGCAGCGTCGACAGCGTCGCGTCATTCGCGATGTAGGCGCTGGAGAAGACCAGGGCCGCCTGCTTGTCATGCAGGTCCGCCAGTTCGGATTCCAGGCGCTTGTGATAGACCGTGGTGCCGCTGATGTTGCGCGTGCCGCCGGACCCCGCGCCGGTGGCGTCCAGCGCCTCGTGCATCGCGGCCAAGACGGTCGGGTGCTGACCCATGCCCAGATAGTCGTTTCCGCACCACACGGTGATTTCCTGGCGTTCGCCGTCGGGGCGATTCCAGACCGCCTGCGGGAACCGGCCCTGCGCACGTTCGATGTCGATGAAGGTGCGATAGCGCCCTTCTTCGTGCAGACGTGCAAGGGCCTTGTCCAAGGCGACATCATATTTCATGGCGGGCGATCCCTTGCATAGCTGGCTGGGTGCGATCATTCTCCGACCGCGCGCTTTCTGCCTTGATAGAGGTCAAGGCGCAAAAAAAACAGGCCGAAAACGTCGCAATTCGACGAAAGGCGCAGGCAGAAACCTGAAATCGACACCGCAAGAGGTAGGAATCATGGGCGAACACGCAAGGCTGCAGGACATCCTGACGCATCTGGACCAGGGGTTGGAGGATGCGCTGGCACGGCTGATGCGTTTTCTGGAGATCCCGTCCATCTCGACCGATCCGGCGCATGCGGGCGATGTGCGGACCGCCGCCGAATGGCTGGCACAGGAACTGCGGGACCTGGGCTTCGACACCCAGGTCCACGACACGCCCGGCCATCCGATGATCACCGCCCGCAGCCCCCGTGGCGATGCGCGCCCGCTGCTGTTCTATGGCCATTACGACGTGCAGCCGGTGGATCCGCTGTCCCTGTGGGACCGCCCGCCATTCGAACCGGCGATCGAGGATACGCCCCAGGGACGGGTGATCCGCGCCCGCGGCGCGTCCGACGACAAGGGCCAGCTGATGACCTTCGTCGAGGCATTCCGGGCCTGGAAGGCCGTGCATGGCGCCCTGCCCACCGACCTGATCCTGCTGCTCGAGGGCGAGGAGGAGTCCGGCTCTCCGTCGTTGCGACCGTTCCTGATCGAACATGCCGACAGCCTGCGCGCCGATCTGGCGATGATCTGCGACACGGCGCGCTATGCCGACGGGCGGCCCGCCATCACCACGCAACTGCGCGGGCTGGTGGGACAGGAGGTCGTGATCCATGCCGCCGATCGCGACCTGCATTCAGGCAGCTTCGGTGGGCTGGCGGCGAACCCGATCATGATCCTGGCGCAGGCGCTGGCGGCGTTGAAGGACGACACGGGTCGCGTCACCCTGCCCGGCTTCTATGACGGCGTGGCGGATCTGTCGCCGGAGCTGGCGCGCGACTGGCAGGCGCTGAATTTCGACGCCGCCGACTATCTGTCGCGCGTGGGACTGTCCCAGCCCATCGGCGAACGGGGCCGCACCGCGTTGGAGATGGTCTGGAACCAGCCCACGGCCGAGATCAACGGCATCGCCGGCGGCTATGCCGGCGCGGGGTTCAAGACCGTTCTGCCGGCGACGGCGCGGGCCAAGGTCAGCTTCCGCCTGACGGGCACCCAGGACCCGCAGGCGGTGCGCCAGGCTTTCCAGGATCACGTGCGCCGCTTCGTTCCCGCCGATTGCCGGGTGGAATTCCACGACCACGGCGCCGGGCCCGCCAGCGTCATGGACATCAGCGATCCGGCGTTCGGCCAGGCCAAGGATGCGCTGACGCAGGAATGGGGCCAGGAGGCCGCCTATATCGGCGGCGGCGGGTCGATCCCCATCGCGGGCGATTTCAAGGAGCTGCTGGGCATGGATTCGATGCTGGTTGGATTTGCCCGCGACGACGACCGCATCCATTCACCGAACGAAAAGTACGACGTGGAAAGCTTTGCCAAGGGCGCGCGGTCCTGGGCGCGCATCCTGTCGGCTCTGCGCTGACATGAAAAAGGGGGCCCGATCCGGCCCCCTTTCCCCAACTTGATCCGGTCTCAGCCCTGCGCGCTGCAATAGCTTTGGCTGGAGGTCCAGGCGGCGATGTCCGCGCGCTTCTTGCTGCTGCGCATCGGCGCCCAGTCCCGCGCGACGCCGCGCCAGCCGTTGTCGTCGCGGGCGACGGCGTTGTCGCGTCCCACCTGCTGTGCGGCGATCTTGACCGCGCATGCCATGTTGTCGGCGCCGTTGCGGATGTTGCCGGTGCAGTCATAGTTGCGCCATGTCGCCGGCGCGATCTGCATCAGGCCGATCCATTTGCCACCGCCACCGGCGGCCTGCGGATTGAAGGTGCTTTCGTGCCGCGCGACGGCCGACAGCAGGCCCGCCCAGAACGCCTTGCGGCCGGTGGGGGCAAGCTGGCGATAGTTGGGGCAGAATTCCGCGATGTCATGGGGGACGCTGGACAGCATCGTCACGCCTTCGCGGTCAAGCGCCTCCATCGTGGCGCGGGTCCATTCGTCAGAGCCGTTGCGCTCTCCCCACCGCATCGGGGGCACCTGGGCCAGGGCCATCTCCTGTGCCTCGACCTGGGCGTCGGTCGGACCCGACGGGGTCGTGGAACAGGCGGCCACCAGGGCTAGGGCGGCAAGGGAAAGCGCGGCGCGCATGGTTACCTCAAAGGGTGGTTTCGTCGTCCTCTGCCATAGCGTGTGTCGAATATCCTGCAAGAAGAAGGATTTGCCTCGGCGGGAACCTGCCGCGACGCGAAAGGCAGATGGTCGGAAATCCGCCGACGGCCTTGGACGAACGCCGCCGTTCATTCGAATTTTACGCATTGCACGGCGCCCATGATGATTCGCGCGGCAGTGGCGGGCGGGGCCGTGACAATGCCGCAGCCTTGCCCTAAAACCGCCGCCAGACCGTTTGCCGCCAAAGAGGCCCGCCATGCTTGACCTGACCTTCACCGCCCCGCAGCCGAAAGTGATCCAAGGCGCGCAAGGCGATTGGGAGCTGGTGATCGGGCTGGAGGTTCACGCCCAGGTCGCATCGAACGCCAAGCTGTTTTCCGGCGCCTCGACCCGTTTCGGGTCCGAGCCCAACAGCAACGTGGCCTTCGTCGATGCGGCCATGCCGGGCATGCTGCCGGTCATCAACGAATTCTGCGTGGCGCAGGCGGTCCGCACCGGCCTTGGCCTGAAGGCCCAGATCAACCTGCGCAGCGCGTTCGACCGAAAGAACTATTTCTATCCCGACCTGCCGCAGGGCTATCAGATCAGCCAGTTGTATCACCCCATCGTGGGCGAGGGAGAGATCATCGTCGACATGGCCCCCGGCGTCGCCCGCCGCGTCCGCGTCGAGCGCATCCACCTTGAACAGGACGCGGGCAAGTCGATCCACGACATGGACCCGACCATGTCCTTCGTCGATTTGAACCGCACCGGCGTCGCCCTGATGGAGATCGTCAGCCGCCCCGACATCCGCGGCCCCGAGGAGGCCGCCGCCTATGTCGTCAAGCTGCGCCAGATCCTGCGCTATCTGGGCACCTGCGACGGCAACATGCAGAACGGCAACCTGCGCGCCGACGTCAACGTCAGCGTCTGCAAGCCCGGCGATTACGAACGGTTCCAGGAGACCGGCGATTTCGGCCATCTGGGCACGCGCTGCGAGATCAAGAACATGAACTCGATGCGCTTCATCCAGGCGGCCATCGACTATGAGGCCCGGCGCCAGATCGCGATCCTTGAGGATGGCGGAAAGATCGTCCAGGAGACGCGCCTTTATGATCCCGACAAGGGAGAGACGCGGTCGATGCGGTCGAAGGAGGAGGCGCATGATTATCGCTACTTCCCCGACCCCGACCTTCTGCCGCTGGAGATCGAGCAGGCCTGGGTGGATGACATCGCGGCATCCATGCCCGAACTGCCCGATGAGAAGAAGGCCCGCTTCGTGCAGGGCATGGGCCTGTCGGAATATGATGCGGGCGTGCTGACCGCAGAGGTCGAGAACGCCGACTACTTCGAGGCCGTGGCATCGGGCCGCGACGGGAAGATGGCCGCGAACTGGGTCATCAACGAGCTGTTCGGCCGCCTGAACAAGGAAGGTCTGACCATCGCGACCTCTCCGGTGTCCGCCGCGCAGCTGGGTGGCGTGATCGACCTGATCGCGTCGGACGCGATTTCCGGCAAGATCGCCAAGGACCTGTTCGAGATCCTGTGGACTGAAGGCGGCGACCCCGCCCGGATCGTCGAGGAACGCGGCATGAAGCAGGTCACCGACCTTGGCGCGATCGAAGCTGCGGTCGATCAGATCATTGCCGACAACCCCGCCCAGGTCGAAAAGGCGCGCGCCAACCCCAAGCTGGCGGGCTGGTTCGTGGGCCAGGTGCTGAAGGCCACCGGCGGCAAGGCGAATCCCGCCGCCGTCAACGACATGGTCGCCCGGAAACTGGCTCTGTGACCCTTATCCCATCGCGACAGGACGCCGACATGCGCTTTGAATATTCCGTCATCCCCGCGCCGACCAAGACGGAGAAGGCCCGCGAGGCAAAGACGCCGACCGATCGGTATGCCCTGTCGCTGACGGCAGAGCTGAACCGCATGTCGGCCGAGGGCTGGGAATACGTGCGCGCCGATGTCCTGCCAAGCGAGGAGCGCAGCGGCCTGACCGGGCGCACCACGGTCTATCATAATGTGCTGGTGTTCCGCCGCCCGCACAGCGTCGATCCTGAACTGCGCCGCCTGCCCCAGCCCGAGGCCGCGCCCGCGGCCCCCGATGCGATGACCGACCGTCCGTAAGGGTCAGGCGGCCGCGCTGAGCGGTTCGGGGCAGAACGGCACGACCTCGACCCGGCCACGCTCGAACGTGCAGAAGCTGCCGGGGGGAACCTCGGTCCAGTCCGCCTCGTCGCTCTCCAGCGGTTCGGACACGACGGCCCAGCCCTGACGGCTTTCCGACCACCGATGGTACAGCGACGGCGCCTGATCGTCGCTGCTGTAGCGCAGCGCGTACAGCCGCTCTCCGTCCGACAGGGCGCAGGCGGCGCGGACATGCGGTGCGCAGCCGCGCTGACGCGCCAATGTGCCCAACAGCCCAAGCGCCCGTTCCATCGCAACCTTGGGGTTCTGGTCCAGCCCGCATCCCAGGGCGACCAGGAACAGCGCCTCGCTGTCGGTCGCGCCCTTGCGGTGGGGATAGTATTCGTCCGGGATCAGCACGTCGGCATGACGTCGGAAGGCGTCATAGCCGCCGAACTGGCCATTATGCATGAAGCTCCATCGACCGACGGCAAAGGGATGACAGTTGTTGCGGCTGGTCGCCGTCCCCGTCGACGCCCGCACATGCGCCATGAACAGGCCGGACCGCACCTGCGCCACAAGGCTGCGCAGGTTCGGGTCGGACCAGGCCGGCATGACATCGCGGTACAGCCCAGGTTCGGGACGTTCGCCGTACCACGCGATGCCGAAGCCGTCGGCATTCACCGGCGTATGGCACCGCATTGCACCCTGGCTCTGCCGGATCAGCGAATGCGCTGGCCGGCTGACGATATCCTCCAGAAAGATCGGTGCGCCCAGATAGGCGGCCCAACGACACATGCCCTGCCCCTTCACGTCTCTTTTGTGACAGGACTAGCACGAAAGTCTGAAGGTTTCACCTATTCCGTGGGGGGTGCGGCCTCTTCCACGATTACAAGATCGCGTTCGCTGGCCCCTTTGGCATGCGCAAGCGCCGCCTGGTACTCGGTGCTGTGATAACAGGCAACGGCCGCATCAAGTGACGGGAACCGCGCGACCACGTGGCGGGCGCGGTCCGCCCCCTCCAGCACGTGATAGCGGCCGGCGCGGGCCAGGAACACACCGCCATGGGCGGCGATCGCAGGGCCCGCCGCCTTGGCATAAAGGCCATAGGCGTCCGGGTCCGTCACGGTCACATGGGCAATCCAAAGCGCTGTCATTTGCTGTCCTCGATGATCTTGCGGGCGTCCTGGAACGCCGTTTCCGCGGCCGCCAGAGAGGGCGCGCCACCCTGTGCCCGGTCGGGGCGGCCGCCACCGCCCTTGCCGCCCAGTGCCGCGGTCGCAGCCTGCACCAGCGCCACGGCACTGATGCGACCGGTCAGATCGGGCGTGACGCCCGCGGCCACGGTGGCCTTGCCGCCATCCTCGGCCAGCACCAGAACGGCGCCGCTGCCCAGGGATGCCTTCATCTCGTCGACCAGCGCACCCAGTTCCTTGCCGCCCACGCCATCGACCTTGCGGGCGATGAACTTGACACCCGCGATCTCCTCGGCCTCGTCACCGCCGCCCATCGCCAGCTGCCGCTTCAGCTGCGCGACCTCGTTGGCCAGCGCCTTGCGTTCGTCGGCCAGCGCGCGGACGCGGGTCACCACCTCGGCGGACTGCGCCTTGAGGATGCCCGCGATCTCGGCCAGGCGGCTGTCCGCATCGCGCAGATGCGCCAGCGCCGCCTGTCCGGTCAGCGCCTCGATCCGCCGGACACCCGCGCTGGAGGCCGCGTCGCCCAACAGCACGAACGCCCCGATATCGCCGGTCCGCGCGACATGCGTGCCGCCGCACAGCTCCAACGAATAGGTCGCCCCATCGGCGCCCTTGCCGCTGCCGGGCTGCGCGCCCATCGACACGACGCGAACCTCGTCGCCGTATTTCTCGCCGAACAGGGCCTGCGCCCCCAAGGCGCGTGCATCGTCAGGCGTCATGATCCGGGTCTCGACGGGGCTGTTCTGGCGCACATAGCCGTTCACCTCGGCCTCGATCGCCGCAAGCTGCTCGGCGGTGACCGCATGATTGTGGCTGAAGTCGAACCGCAGCCGGTCCGGCGCGTTCAGGCTGCCCCGCTGTGCGACGTGATCGCCAAGGGCCCCGCGCAGCGCCTCGTGCAGCAGGTGCGTCGCCGAGTGGTTCGCGCGGATCGCCGACCGGCGGTCGTGATCGACCGACAGCTGCGCCCCTTGGCCACGGCTTATCGTGCCCATCGTGACTTGGGCCTGATGGATAAAGACGCCGGCAACCTTCTTGGTGTCGGTGACGCGTGCCGCGCCCGTGTCGGTGCGGATCAGGCCGTGATCGCCGACCTGCCCGCCGCTTTCGGCATAGAAGGGCGACTGGTTCACCACGATGGCGACCTTGGCCCCCTCGCCCGCCTCGACCGCGTCGGCGCCGTCGATCACCAGCGCGGTGATCTGGCCCTCGGCCTCCTCGGTGTCATAGCCCAGGAACTCGGTGACGCCGTGCTTTTCGGCCAGCTCGAACCAGATGGTCGCATCCGCGGCCTCTCCGGAACCCGACCATGCGGCACGGGCCATGCGCTTCTGCTCCGCCATCGCCGCGTCGAACCCTTCGGTCTGCACCGCGCGGCCCTTTTCGCGCAGTGCGTCCTGGGTCAGGTCGAGCGGAAATCCGAACGTGTCGTACAGCTTGAACGCGGCCTCGCCCGGCAGGTCGGCCCCTTCGGGCAGGCGCGCCAGTTCGTCGTCCAGCAGGCGCAGACCCCGGTCCAGCGTCTGGCGGAACCGCGTTTCCTCGGACCGCAGGGTCTCCTCGATCATCGCCTGCGCGCGTGTCAGCTCCGGATAGGCCGCGCCCATCTGGCGCACCAATGCGGGCACCAGCTTGTGCATGACCGGGTCCTGCGCGCCCAGCATGTGCGCATGGCGCATCGCGCGGCGCATGATCCGGCGCAGCACGTAACCACGGCCCTCGTTCGAGGGCATCACCCCGTCCGCAATCAGGAAGCTGGTCGACCGCAGGTGATCCGCGATTACCCGGTGATGCACCTTGCCCGGCCCGTCGGGATCCGCGCTGCTCGCATGGGCCGAGGCCTCGATCAGCGACCGCATCAGGTCGGTGTCATAGTTGTCGTGCTTGCCCTGCAGCAGTGCGCCGATCCGCTCCAGCCCCATGCCGGTGTCGATGGACTGCATGTCCAACGCGCGCATCGAGCCGTCCTCGAACTGCTCGTTCTGCATGAAGACCAGGTTCCAGATCTCGATGAAGCGGTCGCCATCCTCGTCCGGGCTGCCCGGAGGGCCGCCGGGGATCTTGTCACCATGATCGAAGAAGATCTCGGTGCAGGGGCCACAGGGACCGGTCGGGCCCATCTGCCAGAAATTGTCCGATGTCGGAATACGGATGATGCGGTCGTCGGACAGGCCCGCGACCTTCTTCCAGATCTGCACGGCCTCATCGTCGGTGTGATAGACGGTGACCAGCAGGCGATCCTTGGGGATCGCGAAATCGCGGGTCAGCAACTCCCAGGCATGCGCGATCGCCTGGTCCTTGAAATAGTCGCCAAAGCTGAAGTTGCCCAGCATCTCGAAGAACGTGTGGTGCCGCGCCGTATAGCCAACATTGTCCAGGTCGTTGTGCTTGCCGCCGGCACGAACGCATTTCTGCGCGGTGGTCGCGCGGTTGTAGTCGCGCGTCTCGACCCCGGTGAACAGGTTCTTGAACTGCACCATGCCAGAGTTGGCGAACATCAGCGTGGGGTCGTTGCGCGGGACCAGCGGGCTGCTGTCCACGACCCGGTGGCCGTTCCTTTCGAAATAGCCAAGGAAAGTCGAGCGGATGTCATTCAGACTGGGCATGGCGGGCCTTCATCGCAAAAGTGTCTCCGGCCAAGCCGGGCTGCCGATGGTCTATCGCTCGGCCGCTGCCCTGTCCAGCAACCGGCATGCGAAAAGGCGCAGGGTCTCCCCCGCGCCCGTCGTCGTGATGGCAGCGACCTTATTCGGTCAGCGAGTCGTCGTCGCCGCTGTCCGACCCTTCGCCGACGCCGAATTCCAGGCCATGACTGGCGCGGATCTTGTCTTCGATGGCAAAGGCCACCTCGGGGCGGTCGCGCAGGAACTGCTTGGCGTTCTCGCGGCCCTGGCCGATGCGCTCGTCACCATAGGAGTACCAGGCGCCCGACTTCTCGACCACGCCGGCCTTGACGCCAAGGTCGATAAGTTCGCCGACCTTGCTGATGCCCTCTCCGTACATGATGTCGAACTCGACCTGCCGGAAGGGGGGCGCGACCTTGTTCTTAACGACCTTGACGCGGGTGGCGTTGCCCACGACCTCGTCGCGGTCCTTGACCGCGCCGGTGCGGCGGATGTCCAGACGAACGGAGGCATAGAACTTCAGCGCGTTGCCGCCTGTTGTGGTCTCGGGGTTGCCGAACATCACGCCGATCTTCATGCGGATCTGGTTGATGAAGATCACCATGCAGTTCGAACGCCCGATGCTGGCGGTCAGCTTGCGCATGGCCTGGCTCATCAGGCGGGCCTGGCTGCCCATCTGCATGTCGCCCATGTCGCCCTCGATCTCGGACTTGGGCGTCAGCGCCGCAACCGAGTCGACCACGACCAAGCTGACCGCGCCTGACCGCACCAGCGTGTCCACGATCTCCAGCGCCTGCTCGCCCGTATCGGGCTGGCTGATCAGCAACTCGTCCAGGTTCACGCCCAGCTTCTTAGCATATTGCGGGTCCAGCGCGTGTTCCGCGTCAACGAAGGCGCAGACGCCGCCCTTCTTCTGCTCCTCGGCCACGACATGCAGCGTCAGCGTCGTCTTGCCCGAGCTTTCCGGCCCGAAGATCTCGATGATCCGGCCCTTGGGCAGGCCGCCGATGCCGAGCGCGATGTCCAGACCCAACGACCCCGTCGAGGTCGACTCGATCTCGGCCACGGGATTGTCCTTGCCCAGCTTCATGATCGAGCCCTTGCCGAACTGCCGTTCGATCTGGGCCAGGGCGCTGTCCAGCGCCTTCTGCTTGTCCGCCGCGCGTTTGTCCGTCATGTCGAAGATGCTCGCCTGTGCCATGTGATCCCCACGTTATTTCACAGCCCTCCGGGCGGGGCAATCAATTCGACCGACCGGATGTTCTTGTCTTGTTCACCACTAGATGCGTCATCCTTAACCGGTTTTCAAGGATGTTGTGGACGATTGTCGATTCGTCTGCGCCAGCATCGCGCGGACAGGGTTAACAAAGCGTTTACAGCCTTTGGCGGGCCCGCTATCCAACGCCTCCGTGCATCTGCAACACCATGATCGGACGACAGGCATGCTGATATTTTGGGACCAGAGGCTGGTGTTTCTCGCCACGCCCAAGGCCGGCTCGACGGCGATCGAGGTTGCGCTCGAGTCGCTGGCCTCTGCGTCGCTGCTGCGACCGGACGCGCTCAAGCACACGGATATCGCCACCTATCGCCGTTTCGTCGGCCCGTGGCTTTCCGCGCAGACCGGTGCGGATTTCACCACGGTCGCCCTGATGAGAGAGCCGGTGGACTGGCTGCGCAGCTGGTACCGCTTCAAGCTGCGCGACGATCATGACGATCCGCGCCATGCCATGGACGGCATCAGCTTTTCCGGTTTCGCAACGCGTTACGCCGCAGGCCAGCACCCCGAAATCGGCAGCCAGAGCGCGTTTCTGACGGACGGCGATCATCGCGTCGACTGCATCTTCCGCTACGAGGACATCGCCAGCTTCGTGGATTTCCTGGAGACGCGACTTGATTGCGCGATCGAGCTGCCGCGCATCAACGTGCCGCCCAGTGTCGACGTCCATCTGCCCGAACCGGCCGAGGCGCAGCTGCGCCACGCGATGGCCCGCGACCTGGACGTATACGCGTCCTTGCACAGCCGCAGCTGATCCGCGCGTCAGTGCAGCCGGTCGCTGCCCGAGGGGCGCGTCAGCTGCATCTCGACCATCTGCGTCAGCTCGGTCAGCGTGAACGGCTTGGCCAAGAACGATGCGTCTGCAATGGGCACCTGTCCGTCCACAAAGATGTCCTCGGTATATCCGGACATGAAGATGACCTTGGCGGAAGGCAGCATCCGCCGCCCCTCGCGGACCCAGGTGGGGCCGTCCATGCCGGGCATCACGACATCGGTGACGAAAATGTCGACCGGACCGTCGCGCCCCTCCAGAAGGCTCAGCGCGGCCTCTCCCGATCCGGCCTCAAGGACGTCATACCCCTTCAGCTTCAGGGCACGCGCGGCAAACGCGCGGACCGGCGCCTCGTCCTCGACCAGCAGCACGGTCGCCTTGGGGCCGGTCTGCAGCTGCGGGGTGGGCCGGGGGGCCGAACGCGCGGCGGGAATCGCCGCGACCTGGGCGCGGGCATGGGCCGGGAAATAGAGCGAGAAGGTCGTCCCTTCGCTCAGCACGCTGTCACAGAAGATGAAGCCGCCGGTCTGCTTGACGATGCCATAGGCCGTCGAGAGGCCCAGCCCCGTCCCCTCGCCCGTGCGCTTGGTGGTGAAGAACGGCTCGAAGATCTTGCCAAGATGATCCGGCGCGATGCCGCAGCCGTGGTCGCGCACGATGATGCGGACATAGTCGCCCTTGGGCAGCGTGACCTGGTCGCGGGTCATCGCCTCGGACAGGTGAAGGTTTTCGGTGCGCACGGTGATGTCGCCGCCTTGCGGCATGGCATCGCGGGCGTTGACGACAAGGTTCATGATGACCTGCTCCAGTTGCCGCTTGTCGGCGCGGATGGCGCGCAGCGCCGGATCGTAGGTGATGGTCAGGCCCACCCGTTCCCCCACCAGCCGGTTCAGCAGGTGGGTCAGGTCGGCCAGCGTGTCTCGCAGGTCCAGCGTCTCCAGCCGCAGCGTCTGCTTGCGCGAGAACGCCAGCAGCTGTCCGACCAGCGCCGCCGCGCGGTTGGCGTTCTGGCTGATCTGGTCCAGGTCGGCATAATCCGGATCGCCCTTGTCGCGCTTGAGCATCAGCAGGTCGCAATGCCCGCTGATCGCGGTCAGCAGGTTGTTGAAATCATGCGCGACGCCGCCCGCCAGCTGGCCGATGGCCTGCATCTTCTGGCTTTGCACGAACTGCGCCTCCAGCGTCTTGAGGGCGCTGGCATCGGTCAGCACGGCGATCATGCGGCCAGCCTCGGCCGGATCGCGCGCCAGCGACAGCTGGAAATAGCGGTCGCGCATCTCTCCCTGGCGGCTGTCGGGGTGGCGCAGGCGCAGCATTTCCGTTCCGTTGGTGGCGCGCCCGGCGCACATGTCGGAAAGCCAGTCCGCCAGCGGGCGCCCGGGTCCTTCCAGCAGTTCGGCCAGGTTCTGGCCCTCGTCCGCCAGCATGCCGTCCAGCAGATGACGGGCCGCGGCGTTGGCGCGGCAGATGCGGCCGTCGGTCGCCAGACGCAGCAGCGCGACGGGAATGGCGTCGAAATCATCGGCGGGGGGCTGGTCCTCCTCCATCGCCAGGGCCAGTTCGAACCCGTCAGGCTGGACCCCGGCGCGGTGCAGCGACCAGATCTGCAGCGGCGCGTCGGGCAGGCAGGACAGCGACAGGATCTCTCCCTCGGCCAGTTCCAGATCGGCATTGCCCACCCGCAGCGCACGGGCGGTCAGGTCGGCCAGCTGCCCTTCGGCATCGGCGCGCAGGCGCGCGATCAGCGACAGGACCGGGCGACCGGTCAGGTCCTCGAACTCGGTCCGGGCGGCCTCGTTCTGGAACAGCACCTGGCCGCGGGCATCGCACATCCAGATCGGGTCGGCGGCTGTCGCCACCTCTCCCCTGATGGCGCGCAGGGCCTTGCGGGCCGATAGTCCGCGCGCCAGATGGCCCACGGCGACCGCGCCTCCCAGCAGGTACCACGCCACCGCGACCGTCGAGGCAAGCACGGCCGCCGTCCCGGTCGCGGCGCCCGGTCGCGCCATCAGCACGGCCGCCCCCAGCACCATCGGCGCCAGCAGCAGCGGCAGCGCCGCTAGCGCCCCGCGCGGCAGGCCCGCCTGTTCGTCAAGATGCGCCATCGCGAATCGTCCCTTGTTCCGTCCGATCCTGCGCAGGGTAACGTGGCTTTGCTTAAATTTGCGTTAACCCTGTCGCAGCTGGGCCAGAAAGAACCCGTCGCCCCCGGTCAGGGGTGTCCATGCCTGCTGGTCGATGCGCCGGAAACCGGGATGGCGCGACAGGAACGCGTCCACCTGATCGCCGTTCTCGGCCTCAAGAACGGAACAGGTCATGTAGGCCAGCAGACCGCCGGGCGCGAGCAGTGCCGCCACCTGATCCAGGATGCGGGCCTGCAGCGCCACGAGGTCGCTCAACTGCGCCGCGGTCAGACGCCATTTCGCGTCGGGCGTCCGCCGCCATGTCCCTGATCCGGAACAGGGAACGTCGGCGACCACCAGGTCGAACGTCCCGCGCGGCTGCGTCTGGATCTGGACCTTGGCCCCCGCGCGGGCGGCGCGGGCGGGCAGATCGGCCATGCGGGCCGGGGCCACGTCATGGGCGGACACCTGCATGCCAGGCTGCCGCGCGGCCAGGGCCAGCGCCTTGCCGCCGCCCCCCGCGCAATAGTCCAGGACCCGCAGGCCGGGAGCCAATGACAGCCGCGCGCAGGCCATCTGCGGCGACAGGTCCTGCAACTCGACCAGGCCGTCCAGATAGGCGCTGGACCGCGCGACCAGGCGGTCGCCCGACACGACCCGCAGGGCCGATGCAAGCTGGGGTGCGGCCTCGACCGTGATCCCGTCGGCGGCCAGCACCGCCGCCGCCTGTTCGGGCGTCGCGCGCGACCCGTTCACGCGCAGCCAGACTGGCGCACGCTGCGTCATGGCCAGCGCCACGGCATCGGCCTGATCGCCCAGGGCCTGCCGCCAGGCCGGGCGCAACCAGTCGGGCAGGTCGTCGGGCAGCGGGTCGGGGGGAACCACGGCGGCCTCGGCCTCCGTCAGGGGTGACGGTGCGTGGCCTTCTCCGGTAAAGATCGCGTCCAGCGACGGACCGGATTGGCGGACATGGCCGATCATCAGCCCCCGCCCCGTCAGACCCCCGCCCAAGGCGGCAAGACTGTCTCGCTGCCGCAGGGCACCGAAGACCAGATCGCGCAGGGCGGCCCGGTCGCCCGACCCCGCAAAGCGACTGGCACGCGACCAGCGCAAAAGCGCCTGTTCCGCGGGGCTGCCGGCAAGGATCTGGTCCAGAACGGTGATGGCGGCGCTGATGCGGGCGGCGGGCGTCACGATGTCGCCCGTCCGAAAAGGGTGTGATGGGTCATGGGTGCCCTTGGCTGATCTGTCAGGTCATTTGCCTATCATGATGACAAAGGACCGGGCCAGCCCCATCAGCATTCCTGACGGTGTCGATCAGTTAATCGAAGTTTACCTGATGCGTTGACCAAGCTACTGTCTGGCCATGACGAATCGCCCGCGATGCGACCGGTCCGCGGAATGCCGCCGGACCGCCCGCATGGCCCGCAAGATGGAGATGATGATGGACGGCAACCCGATGAACAGCGCCGGCAAATGCCCGGTGATGCATGGCAGCCATACCTCGACCGCGGCGTCGAACACCGACTGGTGGCCCAGTGCGCTGAATTTCGACATCCTGCACCAGCATGACCGCAAGACGAACCCGCTTGGCCCCGAATTCAACTATCGCGAACAGCTGAAGTCGCTGGACGTCGAGGCGCTGAAGAACGACATCCGCGCCCTGATGACCGACAGCCAGGAGTGGTGGCCCGCCGACTGGGGCAGCTATGTCGGCATGTTCGCGCGCGTCACCTGGCACGCGGCGGGGTCCTATCGCCTTGGCGACGGTCGGGGCGGTGCGGGCACCGGCAACCAGCGTTTCGCGCCGCTGAACAGCTGGCCCGACAACAACAACACCGACAAGGGTCGCCGCCTGCTGTGGCCGATCAAGAAGAAGTACGGCAACAAGATCAGCTGGGCCGACCTGATCGTGCTGGCCGGGACCATCGCCTATGAGCAGGCGGGTCTGAAGACCTTCGGCTTCGCCTTTGGCCGCGAGGACATCTGGCATCCCGAGAAGGACATCTACTGGGGCGCCGAGAAGGAGTTCTTGGAGGGATCTGAAAGCCGCTATGCGGACGTGACCAAGCCCGACACGATGGAGAACCCGCTGGCCGCCGTGCAGATGGGCCTGATCTACGTGAACCCCGAGGGCGTGAACGGTCAGCCCGACCCGGCGGCCACCGCCCAGCACATCCGCGAGACCTTTGCCCGGATGGCCATGAACGACGAGGAGACCGTCGCCCTGACCGCCGGCGGCCACACAATCGGCAAGAGCCACGGCAACGGCCGGGCCGAAAACATGGGCGCCGAGCCAGAAGGCGCGGCGCTGCACGAGCAGGGCCTGGGCTGGAACGCGCAGGAAGGCCGCCGCGGCATCGGCCGCGACCAGATGGTCAGCGGCATCGAGGGCGCCTGGACCAGCAATCCCACCAAGTGGGACATGGGCTATTTCGACATGCTGTTCGGCCATGAGTGGGAGCTGCGCAAGTCGCCCGCAGGCGCCTGGCAGTGGGAGCCCGTGGACATCAAGCCCGAGGACATGCCCGCCGATGTCGAGGATCCGTCGATCCAGACCATGCCGATCATGACCGACGCGGACATGGCGATGAAGGTGGACCCCGTCTATCGCGCCATCTGCGAGAAGTTCATCGCCGATTCGGCCAGCTTCGACGACGCCTTCGCCCGCGCCTGGTTCAAGCTGACCCACCGCGACATGGGTCCCAAGGCACGCTATGTCGGGCCCGACGTGCCGTCCGAGGACCTGATCTGGCAGGACCCGGTTCCCGCCGGCCGGACCGATTACGACGTCGAGGGCCTCAAGGCGCGAATCGTGGCGACCGACCTGACCGTGGCCGAGATGGTGGCCACGGCCTGGGACAGCGCGCGGACCTTCCGCGGGTCCGACCTGCGCGGCGGTGCCAACGGCGCCCGCATCCGTCTGGCCCCGCAGAAGGACTGGGCCGGCAACGAACCCGAGCGTCTGGCCCGCGTCCTGTCCGTCCTGCAGCCCATCGCCGATGAGGCCGGCGTCCCCCTGGCCGATGTCATCGTGCTGGCTGGCAATGTCGGCATCGAGAAGGCCGCGCAGGCGGCGGGCCACGCGATCACCGTGCCCTTTGCCCCCGGCCGCGGCGACGCGACCGATGAGCAGACCGACGCGGCATCCTTCGACGCGCTGGAGCCGGTGCATGACGGGTTCCGCAACTGGCTGAAGGCCGATTTCGCCGTCAACGCCGAGGAGCTGCTGCTGGATCGTGCGCAGCTGCTGGGCCTGACCGCGGCCGAGATGACCGTCCTTCTGGGCGGGCTGCGGGTGATCGGTGCCAACCATGGCGGGTCCAAGCTGGGTGTGCTGACCGACCGTGAAGGCGCGCTGACGCAGGACTTCTTCGTCAACCTGACGGACATGGCCAACCGCTGGACCAAGGCCCAAGGCGACGCCGAGGTCTATGAGATCCGCGACCGCAAGACTGACGCCGTCCGCTGGCAGGCGTCGCGCGTGGACGTGACCGTGGGCTCGAACTCGATCCTGCGCAGCTATGCCGAGGTCTATGCTCAGGACGACAACGCCGAGAAGTTCGTCCGTGATTTCGTCGCCGCCTGGGTCAAGGTGATGAACGCCGACCGCTTCGACATCGCGGCCTGATCCGGCAGGGGTGCATCCGTGCGCCCCGACCGCCCATGACAAAGGCGGCCTCCTTGCGGGGGCCGCCTTTTCGCTGTGAGGCCGACGTTCAGCCCAGACGGTAGTTCGGGCTTTCGCGCGTGATCTGCACGTCGTGGACGTGGCTTTCCTTCAGCCCTGCCCCGGTGATACGGACGAACTGGCAGTTGGTGCGCATCTCGGCGACAGTGGCACAGCCGGTATAGCCCATCGCGGCGCGCAGGCCGCCGACCAGCTGGTGCACCACGGCGTTGGCCGTCCCCTTGTACGGCACCTGCCCCTCGATCCCCTCGGGGACCAGCTTGTCGCTGGCCGCGTCCTTTTGGAAATAGCGGTCGGCCGATCCGCGCGCCATCGCGCCCAGCGAGCCCATCCCGCGATAGGACTTGAAGCTGCGGCCCTGGTACAGGATCACCTCCCCGGGGCTTTCGTCGGTGCCGGCGATGGCGCTGCCGACCATGGCACAGCTGGCGCCCGCGGCGATGGCCTTGGCGAAATCGCCGCTGAACTTGATCCCGCCGTCAGCGATGATCGGGATGTCGCCCGCACCGGCCACGGCATCCATGATCGCGGTCAGCTGCGGCACTCCCACGCCCGCCACGATCCGCGTGGTGCAGATCGAGCCCGGCCCGATGCCGACCTTGACCGCATCCGCGCCTGCGCCGATCAGCGCGCGCGTAGCCTCGGTCGTGGCGACGTTGCCGGCAACCACCTGCACGCCCTCGCGGAACGCCTTGACCCGTTCGACTGCGCGCGCGACGCCTGCGGAATGGCCGTGGGCCGTGTCGATCACGACCATGTCCACGCCGGCCTCGATCAGCGCGCAGCTGCGCTCGAAGCCTTCGTCGCCCACGGTGGAGGCTGCCGCCACGCGCAGGCGGCCCAGGTCGTCCTTGCAGGCCTGCGGGTTCAGCACGGCCTTTTCGGTATCCTTCAGCGTCAGAAGGCCGGTCAGCTTGCCCGACCCGTCGGTGACCAGCAGCTTTTCGATCCGGCGCGCCTTCATCAGGCTGATCGCCTCGGCCCGGTCGGCCGGTTCGCGCAGGATGGCCAGGTTGTCCGACGACATCATCGCCCGCACCGGGGTGCGCATGTCGCTGGCGAACCGCATGTCGCGGTTGGTCACGATCCCCAGCACGCGTCCGTCCGCATCGACGACCGGAAAGCCGGTGACGTTGTATCGGTCCTGCAGCGCCTTGGCATCGGCCAGGGTCTGGTCCGGCGTCAGGGTGATCGGGTTGTAGACGATGCCGCTCTCGAACCGCTTGACGCGGCGGACCTCGTCGGCCTGCTGCTCGGTCGTCAGGTTGCGGTGGATCACGCCCATGCCGCCGGCCTGCGCCATCGCGATGGCCATGCGGCTTTCGGTGACCGTGTCCATGGCGGATGACAGCAGCGGAATGTTCATCCGGATCGACCGGGTGACATGGGTGGTCACGTCAGCGGTCGAGGGAAGCACCGTCGATGCTGCCGGAACCAGTAGAACGTCGTCGAATGTGAGGGCCTCACGAATCTGCATGGGGGGTGTCCTTGCGGCAATCTCGTTTGGCAGTTTCCCCTTTCACGCCCTGTCCGCTTTGTCCAGCCCGCACGCAGGCGTTGCACGGACGACACGGCATACGGGCAGACATGACGCGGACGTCACGTCAGCGTGTTTGGGTAATTGATCGATAACGTTCGTGCGCTACGGTGGGTTCCGGGGGCGGTTCGCCCGACCGAGGGAGGATGACATGAAATTCGCAATCACGAGCATGGCCGCGCTGCTGGCGGGAACCGCGCCACTGCTGGCCGGGGGGATCGAACGCGCGCCCCAGTCACTGAACATCCTGTTCGAACAGGGCAATTACGCGGAACTCAGCTTCGGCGGCGCCGACCCGACCGTCGAAGGCCCGGACAGCCCTCCCGTGGGCGCACCGATCCCGCAGCGTGACACGGGTGACGTGGCAAACGGCTATGGGTTCGTGGGCCTGGGCTACAAGCACCAGTTCAACGACGCGCTGTCGGCCGCATTGATCATCGAACAGCCCTTCGGCGCGGACGTGACCTACACCCCTGCCGCCGATGGGGGATCGTTCCTGCTGGGCGGCACCCGAGCGCGCGTCGATTCGACGACCGTCACCGCCCTGATGCGCTACAAGCTGCCCAATAACCTGTCCTTCCATGGCGGCCTGCGCGGCTCGCGCGCCGATGCCGAAGTGACGCTGAGCGGCGCGGCCTATGGTCCGATCAGCGGCTACAACGTGCAGTTGGACCAGGACTGGGGCGTCGGCTTCGTGGTCGGTGCAGCCTATGAGATTCCCGACATCGCGGGTCGCGTCTCGCTGACCTACAACTCCAAGGTCGAACATCAGTTCGACACGGTCGAGAGCGTGAACGGCACCATCCTGGGACGTTCCACCACGACCGTCGACACCCCGGAATCGCTGACCCTCGAAGCGCAGACCGGCGTCGCTGCGGACACGCTGGTCTTCGGCAGCATCCGCTGGGTCAACTGGTCGGAGTTCACCGTGAACCCGCGCATCTTCTCCCGCGCACCCACCGCGACGGATCCGCTGGGCTTCAACGTCACGGACGGCCTCGTGTCGCTGGAGGACACGACGACCTATACGCTCGGCGTCGGCCGCAAGTTCAACGAGACATGGTCCGGCTCCGCAGCGCTGGTCTACGAGCCAGAGAACGATGATCTGGTCTCGCCCCTGGCGCCGACCAACGGTCGCCTCGGCCTGACGCTGGCCGCCGTCTACACCATGGACAACATGAAGATCACCACGGGGATCAACTACTCCAAGCTGGGCGACGCGCGTCCCCAGACCGGCGGCGAACCCCGTGCACAGATGGAGGACAGCGACCTACTGGGGATCGGCATCCGCATCGGCTACAGCTTCTGATCGCCGCCTGACCGTTCTTCATCACCGATCGGCCCTGTCTCCGTGACAGGGCCGTTTTTCGTTGGACGTCAACCCTGTGGTGGTGGGCGGCGACATCGTCCAAACGCCCCTGCGCCGGGGCCAGGCCGACGATGCGCAACGAACTGGCGGAATATCGTGACGGCGGGGGGTCCGGGGGGCTGGCCCCCCGGCCTGCGCGGGACGCACAGCGTCCTGCGCGACGCGGCTTGGTACGCCCGTGCGGTCGGCCTCTTTCCATGCCGCACGCATGCGATTACCTAGGGGCCGAGCAGGGAAAGGGCATCGGATGATCTATGGCAGCGCGGATGAATGGCGGGCCGCCGCGGGCAAGCGGGTCGTGCTTTTCGGCATGTCCGGCCTAGGCAAGACCTATCTGGCCTCGATGCTGCGGGACACGGGCGACTGGTTCCACTACAGCGTCGATTACCGGATCGGCACGCGCTACATGGGTGAATACATCGCCGACAATTTCAAGCGCGAGGCGATGAAGGTGCCGTTTCTGCGCGAATTGCTGATGTCTGACAGCGTGCATATCGCCAGCAACATCACCTTCGACAACCTGGCGCCGCTGTCCACCTATCTGGGCAAGCCCGGCAGCCCGTCGCGCGGGGGGCTGCCCTTCGACGCCTATTGCCAGCGCCAGGATCAGCATCGCCGGGCCGAGATCGCCTCGCTTCTGGACACCCGACATTTCATGGACCGCGCCGGCGACATCTATGGCACGCCGCATTTCGTCTGCGACAGCGGCGGCTCGATCTGCGAGGTCGTGAATCCGGACGATCCCGACGACCCGGTCCTGACCGCCCTGTCGCGCGACCTGCTGCTGGTCTGGATCAAGGGCAGCGACGCGCATACCGCCGAACTGGTCCGCCGCTTCGACCGCGCGCCGAAGCCGATGTATTACCAGCCGCAATTCCTAGAACGCGCCTGGATCGCCTATCGCGTGGAAAAGGGGCTGGAGGCTGACCAGGTGAACCCCGATGACTTCATCCGCTGGACCTATGCCCGGGCGCTGGCCCATCGCCAGCCGCGCTATGAGGCGATGGCCCGGCGCGGCGTCACCATCCTGGCCGAGGAGGTGGCGCAGATCCGCACCCCTGACGACTTCACCGACCTGATCGCGACCGCCATCGCGCGCAAGGATAGCTGACATGCCCATCACGTTGAACGAAAGCCTGCCCGCCTATCGCATCCTGTCCCAGGAAGGGGTGATGGTCATGTCGCCGGGCCGTGCCGCGACCCAGGACATCCGTCCCCTGCGCATCGCGCTGCTGAACCTGATGCCCAAGAAGATCCAGACCGAGAACCAGTTCGCCCGGCTGATCGGCGCCACGCCGCTGCAGATCGACTTTCAGCTGATCCGCATGTCGGACCATGAAAGCCGTAACACCGCCGCCGACCACATGGAAAGCTTCTATCGACCGTTCCGCGACGTCGAGGCCAGGGGAGAGAAGTTCGACGGCCTGGTCATCACTGGCGCACCGATCGAGCATCTGCCGTTCGAGGACGTGACCTATTGGGACGAACTGACCCGCGTCTTTGCCTGGACGCAGACCCATGTGCATTCGACCTTCGGGGTCTGCTGGGGCGGCATGGCGATGGCGGCGCATTTCCATGGCCTGCCCAAGCATCCCCTGCCCGCCAAGGCGTTCGGCTGTTTCCGGCACACCAATCTGGCGCCGGCCTCGCCCTATCTGCGCGGGTTCTCGGACGAGGTGCTGGTCCCGGTCAGCCGCTGGACCGAGGTGCGTCAGGACGACGTCGACGCCCGCCCGGCGCTGACCACCCTGCTGGCCAGCGCCGATGTCGGGCCCTGCCTGCTGGCCGATCCGGGGCACCGCGCCCTCTATGTCTTCAACCATTTCGAATATGACAGCACCACCCTCAAGGAGGAATACGACCGGGACGTCGCGGCGGGGAAACCGGTGAACGTGCCCGCCAACTATTATCCCGGCGACGACCCGACGCGGGCGCCCGCGAACCGCTGGCGCAGCCATGCGCACCTGCTCTACGGTAACTGGATCAACGAGATCTATCAGACGACATGGTACGACATGTCGCGCATCGGAGAGGGCTGAGCACATGGGCGCCGAACTGCCGGACCTGCCCCTGGTGGGCAAGATCACCGCCTATCTGCAGGACGAGGCCCCCGCGCCGATCCGCAAGGCGGTTCAGAAGGCGTCGTCCAAGGACATCCTGGACCCGGACTTCCCCTACAGCGCAGAGATGCCCAAGGCCGAATACGAACCGCAGATGGCTGCATTGCAGATGCAGCTGGTTCGCATGATGCATGACGTGATCGACAGCGGAAAGCGGCTGGTGGTCCTGTTCGAGGGGCGCGACGCCGCCGGCAAGGGCGGCACGATCGAGCGCGTGCGCGAAAACCTCAACCCCCGGTCGGCCAGCATCGTGGCCCTGCCCAAGCCGAACGAGCGCGAGGCGGGCCAGTGGTATTTCCAGCGCTATGTCGACTGGCTGCCCGGCGCCGGAGAGATCGCCCTGTTCGACCGCAGCTGGTACAACCGCGGCGTGGTCGAACGGGTCTTCGGGTTTTCGACCGACACGCAGCGCGCGGCGTTCTTTCGCCAGCTGCCGGGGTTCGAACAGATGCTGGTCGACGACGGGATCATCCTGGTCAAGCTGTGGCTGAACGTGGGCCGCGCCGAACAGCTGCGTCGCTTTCTGGACCGCGAAAAGGACCCGCTGAAGCAGTGGAAGCTGAGCGGCATCGACGTGGACGGTCTGGCCCGGTGGGACGACTATACCGTGGCGATCCGCGACACGCTGGCGGCGTCCCATTCGCCGATCGCGCCCTGGACCGTGATCCGGTCGGACGACAAGCGCCGCGCCCGGATCGCCGCGATCCAGACCATTCTGGGCGCGGTCGATTACGCAGGCAAGGATCCGACCGCCATCGGAACGCGCGACCCCCTGATCGCCGGCGGGCCGGAACTGCTGCGCGACTGATCTTGGCGCGCGCGCGCCCACGTGCCAGAACCCGACCGGAACATCCTGGGAGGGGATCATGGATCTGTCGAACTGCCGCGCCGTCGTGACCGGGGGCGCATCCGGCCTGGGCGCCGCCACCGCGGCGCATTTTCGCGACATGGGGGCGCAGGTCACCGTGCTGGACCGCGACCCGGCGGGGGCCGAAGCCGCATCCGCCATCGGCGCGCATTATGCCGTGACAGACGTCACCGACGAGGCCAGCGTGACGGCGGCGCTGGATCATGCCGTGGCGCGGATGGGGGGCATCGATGCCTGCGTGAACTGCGCGGGCGTGGTGGTGGGCGAAAAGACCCTGGGCCGCGACGGTCCGCACCGTCTGGACAGCTTTCGCCGCACGATCGAGGTCAACCTGATCGGCAGCTTCAACGTGCTGCGCCTGGCCGCCGAACGCATGGCCGCGAACGGGCGCGCCCAGAACGGCGTGATCGTGAACACGGCGTCCATCGCCGCCTTTGACGGGCAGAAGGGCCAGGCCGCCTATGCCGCCTCCAAGGCCGGCATCGCGGGCATGACGCTGCCGCTGGCGCGCGATCTGGCGGGACAGGGCATCCGCGTCTGCGCCATCGCACCCGGCATCTTTGGCACGCCCATGCTCAAGGGCCTGCCCGCGGACGTGCAGGACAGCCTGGCGGCCGAGGTGACCTATCCCAAGCGGCTTGGCGATCCGACCGAATTCGCGCGGACCTGCGCCTTCATCGTCCAGAACGACTATCTGAACGGAGAGACGATCCGCGTCGACGGCGCGTTGCGGATGCGCTAGGCACACAGGCCCATCACGGGCGCGCGAAACCCTTGCGCGCGCCCGCAGCCCGCCTTAGCGTTGTCGCAAATCCGACAACAGAGAGGCCAGTTTTCATGCGCTTGCTGACCACCACCATCCTGGCCGCGGCGGCCCTGCCCGCCTATGCCGCCGACCGCGAACTGACGGTTTTCGATTGGGCCGGGTTCGACGAGCCCTCGATCTTCCAGGCCTATGTGGACAAGCACGGCGACAGCCCGACCTATGCCTTCTACGGCGATGACGACGAAGCGTTCCAGAAGGTCGCGTCGGGATTCAAGGCGGACGTGATCCATCCCTGCAGCCAGATGGTCGGCAAGTACCGCGATGCCGGCCTGATCGAGCCTTGGGACACGTCGCGCATCCCGAACTTCGAGCAGATCGAGGAGCGGTTCCTGGACAGCGAGGTGTTCCGCGACGATCAGGGCGTGTGGTTCATCCCCACCGACTGGGGCGCCACCGCCATCGCCTACAACACCGAGACCGTGCCTGCCGAGGACGTGGCCAGCCTTGGCGTCTTCACCAACCCGAAATATCAGGGCCGCACCTCGCTGCCCGACAGTTCGGATGATGTCTGGGCGCTGGCCTATCTGGCGACCGGCGTGACCGACTGGTCCGAGGTGACCGACGAACAGTTCCAGGCCGCCGCCGCCTGGCTGCGCGAGGCGCATGTCAATGTTGCGGCCTACTGGGCCGACCCGTCCGAGCAGGCACAGCTGATGGCGTCGGGTGCGGTGGACGTGGCTTGGTCGTGGAACGACGGTGTCGTCTATCTGCAGGCCGACAACTATCCGGTGGGCTTTCAGCGTGAGCCGGCCGAAGGGTCGTCGACCTTCTTCTGCGGCTACGTGAACGTCAAGGACGGTCCGGGCAGCGAAGACAAGGCCTATGACTTCATCAACGCCTGGCTGGAGCCGTCGGCCGCCAAGGCGCTGCTGGACACGATCGGTTATGGCCATACCTCGGCCGCGGCCATGGCGACCATCGCCGACGAACCCGCCGTCGCCGAAGGTCTGGCCGAGATCGACGCACCGGTCCTGGCCCAGACCCCGAATGACCCCGAACTGCGTCAGCGCCAGTTGGCAGAGTTCGAGAAGATCAAGGCTGGCTTCTGATTCCGGTCAGGGACCGCGCATGAAATTTGTCAGGGGGCGATCACGATGTGGTCGCCCTGTTGCATGATCGGGACCGCATCCAGCCCGCATTCCGCACCGGCCACGACGCTGCCGGTCGACTTGTCGAAGCTTGCGCCATGTGCGGTGCACAGCAGCCGCAATCCATCCGCAGAAAGCAGCGTATCGCCGCGGTAATCCAGCGGCAGGTACTGGTGCGGACAGGCGTTCACATAGGCACGCAGCACGTCGCCGTCGCGCAGCACGATCATCGGGAACGACCCGCGGTCGGTCGTGACGGTCAGCGGATGGACGCCGGTGACCCCGGTCGCCGCGCAGACGCGCGTTCCGGGCGCCGGGGCGCTGCTGTAATCGGTCCAGGCCATGATGATCGGCGCGGCGGCCTCCCCGCCGCCGCGCCGCTCCTCCCTACTCGGCCGGGGTGGCGTCGAGAACGCCGCGCCGGATCTGGTCTTCCTCGATGGACTCGAACAGGGCGCGGAAATTGCCCTCTCCGAACCCGTCGTCGCCCTTGCGCTGGATGAACTCGAAGAAGATCGGCCCGATCACCGTCTTCGAGAAGATCTGCAGCAGGATGCGCGTCTCTCCGCCACCCACGACGCCTTCGCCGTCGATCAGGATGCCGCGCGCCTTCATGCGGTCCAGCGGTTCATCATGGTCCTTCACGCGGCGGTGCGACATCTCGTAATAGGTGTCGGGGGGGCCGGGCATGAACTCCATCCCGGCCTCGGCAATGCGGTCGGTCCCCGCATAGATGTCGTTCGAGGCGATGGCGATGTGCTGGATGCCCTCGCCCTTGTATTCGCGCAGGTATTCCTCGATCTGGCTGTGATCGTCGGTGCTCTCGTTGATCGGGATGCGGATCTTGCCGCAGGGCGATGTCAGGGCGCGGCTGACCAGCCCGGTCTGCTTGCCCTTGATGTCGAAGAAGCGGATCTCGCGGAAGTTGAACGTGTCGTGATAGAACTTGTACCACGTGTCCATGTTGCCGCGGATCACGTTGTGGGTCAGGTGATCCAGATAGAAGAAGCCGAACCCTTCGGGACGCGGGTCGGCCTCGCCGATCCAGTCGTAGTCCGTGTCATAGGCACTGCCCGCGTTCCCATAGCGGTCGATGAAATACAAAAGCGACCCGCCGATCCCCAGGACAGCCGGTGCCTCGATCGACTTGCCAGGGCCGGTATATTCGGTGGCGCCAAGCTCCAACGCGCGCTTCAGGGCGACCTGCGCGTCCACCACCCGCCACGCCATGGCCGGCGCGCAGGGGCCATGCTCCGCGACAAAGCCGGCTGCATGGCTGTCCGCCTCGGCATTCAGCAGATAGTTGATGTCGCCCTGACGATAGAGCGTGATCGCCTTGGTCTTGTGGGTCGCCACGGGGGCGAACCCCATTTGCCGGAAGATGCGGTCCAGGACGGCCGGGTCCGGATGGGCGTATTCGACAAACTCGAACCCATCCGTTCCCGCGGGATTCGCGGCACTGATCGTGGCCTTGGGGGCATCGTGGGGAAAGGGTCCCATGGCATTCCTCCTGCTTGTTGCCACCATGATGCGCGCGGGCCGCTGCAATGTGCTTGCAAAGAGGATCGCCAAGCGGTCAAAATTGCACGAAACGCGCATCGATGGCGCAAATGACGCACGGGTGACGCATGGACCGGTTCGACAGTGCAATCCTGGCTGCCCTGCAGCGCGACGGGGCCCTCAGCAACGCCGCATTGGCACAGGTCGTGGGGCTGTCTGCCAGCCAGATCTCGCGCAGGCGCGCGGCCCTGGAGGAGGCCGGCGTGATCGAGGGCTATGCCGCGCGGCTTTCGGCCGCCAAGCTGGGGCACGGGTTCCGGGCGGTGATCCGCGTCAACCTGCGCGGCCATGGCCAGGGGCGCGAGGACGAATTCGCCCGCTTCGTGACGGCACAGCCGATGATCCGGCAGGCGTTCTCGGTATCCGGCGATGCCGATTACGTTCTGGACGTGCGCGCCCGCGACCTGGAGGCCTTTGCCGATTTCGTCCATCGCCACCTGCTGCCACACCCGCAGGTGGCGCAGGTCCGCTCCGAGATCGTTCTGAAGACACTCAAGGACGAAGGCGGCGTTCCGGTCTGACCATGCGCCTCGCTCATGATCTTGTCAAATACTATGAATTTGCCGATGGGACGCGGAACGCCTATATCACGGGCTGAAACCGAAAGGCCTGATCCCATGTCCCTGCCCCCATCCCCCGCCTTTGCGGCCCTGAACAAGGCCGCATCCGAACGCATTCTGATCCTGGACGGCGCGATGGGCACGCAGATCCAGGCCCTTGGCCTGGGAGAGGACGACTATACCGGCCACGGGTCCGGTCATGTCTGCCGCCATCACACCGATCACCCCCAGCAGGGCAACAACGACCTGCTGATCCTGACCCAGCCCGAGGCGGTCGAGGAGATCCATTACCGCTATGCGATGGCCGGCGCCGACATCGTCGAGACCAATACCTTTTCCGCGACCACCATCGCGCAGGCCGATTATGGTCTGGGCGAGGCGGTCCACGACCTGAACGTCGAGGGTGCCCGCGTCGTCCGCCGTGCCTTGGACCGCGCGACGGCGCAGGACGGGCGGGCCCGCTTCGTCGCAGGCGCCATCGGGCCGACGAACCGCACAGCCTCGATGAGCCCGGACGTCAACGACCCCGGATACCGCGCCGTGACGTTCGAGGACCTGCGCGCCGCCTATCTGCAGCAGGCCAAGGGTCTGATCGCCGGCGGTGCCGACATCCTGCTGATCGAGACGATCTTCGACACGCTGAACGCCAAGGCGGCGATCTTTGCCTGCATCCAGGCGATGGAGGATCACGGCCAGCGTCTTCCCATGATGATCTCGGGCACAATCACCGACGCGTCGGGGCGCACCCTGTCGGGCCAGACGCCGACCGCGTTCTGGCATTCGGTCCGCCATGCGAACCCCTGGACCATCGGCCTGAACTGCGCGCTTGGTGCCTCGGCCATGCGGCCGCATCTGGTCGAACTGTCGGGCGTGGCCGACACGCTGATCTGTGCCTATCCCAATGCCGGCCTGCCCAACGCCTTCGGCCAGTATGACGAAGGCCCCCACGACACCGCCCCGCAGGTCGCCGAATTCGCGCGCGCGGGGCTGGTCAACGTGGTTGGCGGCTGCTGCGGCACCACGCCCGATCATATCCGCGCCATCGCCGATGCCGTGGCCCCCTTCGCCCCCAGAAAGGTGCCCGCCTATGCCTGATCGTTACCTGCGCTTGTCGGGGCTGGAGCCCTTTGTCCTGACGCCCGACATCCCCTTCGTGAACGTGGGCGAACGCACCAACGTCACCGGCTCCGCCCGTTTCCGAAAGCTGATCAAGGAGCGCGACTACGCCACCGCCCTGGAGGTCGCTCGCGATCAGGTCGAGAACGGCGCCCAGATCATCGACATCAACATGGACGAGGGCCTGATCGATTCAAAGGCCGCGATGGTCGAATACCTGAACCTGCTGGCGGCCGAACCCGACATCGCGCGCGTGCCGATCATGATCGACAGCTCCAAATGGGAGGTGATCGAGGCCGGCCTGCAATGCGTGCAGGGCAAGCCGGTCGTCAACTCGATCAGCATGAAGGAGGGCGAGGAGCAGTTCCGCCATCAGGCGCGACTGTGCCTGGCCTATGGCGCGGCGGTCGTGGTCATGGCCTTCGACGAGCAGGGCCAGGCCGACACCGCCGCCCGCAAGATCGAGATCTGCCAGCGCGCCTACGACATCCTGGTGAACGAGGTGGGCTTTCCGCCCGAGGACATCATCTTCGACCCGAACATCTTCGCCGTGGCGACGGGCATCGAGGAGCACAACAACTACGGCGTCGACTTCATCGAGGCGACGCGATGGATCCGCCAGAACCTGCCCCATGCGCATGTGTCGGGCGGCGTGTCGAACCTGTCCTTCAGCTTCCGCGGCAACGAACCGGTGCGCGAGGCGATGCATGCCGTGTTCCTGTACCATGCCATCAAGGCGGGGATGGACATGGGCATCGTCAATGCGGGCCAGTTGGCCGTCTATGACCAGATAGACCCCGATCTGCGCGAGGCCTGCGAGGATGTCGTCCTGAACCGCCGCCCCGACGGCACCGAACGCCTGCTGGAGATCGCCGAGCGGTTCCGCGGCGACGGTCAGGGCGCCAAGCGCGAAAAGGATCTGTCCTGGCGCGAATGGCCGCTGGACAAGCGGCTGGAACATGCCCTGGTCAACGGCATCACCGAATATATCGAGGCCGATACCGAAGAGGCCCGGCAGGCCGCCGAACGTCCGCTGCACGTGATTGAAGGCCCGCTGATGGCGGGGATGAACGTGGTGGGCGACCTGTTCGGCGCGGGCAAGATGTTCCTGCCGCAGGTGGTGAAATCCGCCCGCGTGATGAAGCAGGCCGTGGCCGTCCTTCTGCCCTACATGGAGGAGGAAAAGCGCCTGTCCGGCGGGACAGAACGCGAGACCGCGGGCAAGATCCTGATGGCGACCGTCAAGGGCGACGTCCATGACATCGGCAAGAACATCGTCGGCGTCGTGCTGGCTTGCAACAACTTCGAGGTCATCGACCTGGGCGTGATGGTCCCGGCGCAGAAGATCCTGCAGGTCGCCCGCGACGAGAACGTGGACATCATCGGCCTGTCCGGCCTGATCACCCCGTCCCTGGACGAGATGGTGCACCTGGCCTCCGAGATGGAGCGCGAGGGGATGGACATTCCCCTGCTGATCGGTGGCGCCACGACATCCAAGATCCACACGGCGGTCAAGATCTCGCCCCGCTACACGCGCGGCCAGGCGGTCTATGTGACCGACGCCAGCCGGGCCGTGGGCGTCGCCTCCAACCTGCTGTCGACCGACCGCAAGGCCGCCTATGTCGACGAAATCCGGGCCGACTATGCTGCCGTCGCCGACCGACACGAGCGGTCCGAGGCATCGAAATCGCGCCTTCCGCTGACCAAGGCGCGCGACAATGCGCTGAAGATCGACTGGAGCGGCTATGTGCCCACCGCACCGACCTTCACCGGCGCGCGGGTGATCGAGGATTGGGACCTGGCCCAGATCGCACGCTATATCGACTGGACGCCGTTCTTCCAGACCTGGGAGCTGAAGGGCGTCTATCCGCGTATCCTTGACGACGAAAAGCAGGGCGAGGCCGCCCGCCAGCTGTTCGCCGAGGCGCAGGAGATGCTGGCCCGGATCATCGACGGCCAATGGTTCAAGCCCCGCGCCGTGGTCGGTTTCTGGCCCGCGAACGCGGTCGGCGACGACATCCGCCTGTTCACCGGCGACGATCGGTCGGAGACGCAGGCCATGCTTCACACGCTGCGCCAGCAGGTCACCAAGCGTGGCGACCGGCCGAACGTGGCCCTGTCCGACTTCGTGGCACCCGAAGGCATCCCCGACCATGTCGGCGGTTTCGTCGTGACGGCAGGCCCCGAGGAGGCAGAGATCGCCGCACGCTATGAACGCGCCAACGACGACTACGGCGCGATCATGGTCAAGGCGCTGGCTGACCGTATCGCCGAGGCCATGGCCGAGATGCTGCACGAACGCGTGCGGCGCGACTATTGGGGATATGCCAGGGACGAGGGCTTTGCACCCGAGGAACTTGCGGCCGAACCCTATACCGGCATCCGTCCCGCGCCGGGCTATCCGGCCCAACCCGACCACACCGAAAAGCTGACGCTTTTCAAGTTGCTGGACGCGGAAGCTGCGACCGGCGTGACGCTGACGGAAAGCATGGCGATGTGGCCAGGATCGTCGGTTTCGGGCCTCTATATCAGCCATCCCGACAGCTATTACTTTGGCGTCGCCAAGATCGAGGAGGATCAGGCCCGCGATTACGCCGCGCGCAAGGGCTGGACCCTGGACGAGGCCGAACGTTGGCTGGCCCCGGTCCTCAACTACACCAAGCGTCAGGCAGAGGCTGACGCGGCATAGGGAAAGGCCCGCATCGCTGCGGGCCTTTCTTTGTCAGGCGCGCAGCATCTGGCGGCCCAAAATGTGATCGGCGGCCTTTTCGCCGGTCATGATCGACGGGCCGTTCAGGTTGCCGTTGGTGATGCGTGGAAAGATCGAGCTGTCCGCGACGCGCAAGCCCTCGACCCCGATCACGCGCAGTTCGGGGTCCACGACCGCGTCGGGATCGCTGGCCGCACCCATGCGGGCAGTTCCGCAGGGATGATAGGCCGATTCCGCATGTTCGCGGATGAACGCGTCGATCTGTTCATCGGTCTGCACGGCATCGCCCGGCTGGATCTCGTCGCCGCGGTATTCCTTGAACGCGGGGGCGTCAAAGATGCGGCGTGTATGACGGACGCATGCCCGGAACTCCTCCCAATCCTCGGGTTGGGACATGTAGTTGAAGCGGATCTCGGGCGCCACGGACGGGTCACCCGATGCCAGCCGGATGGTGCCGCGCGATTTCGACCGCATCGGCCCCACATGGGCCTGGAACCCGTGACCCTTGGCCGCCGATTTCCCGTCATAACGGACCGCCAGCGGCAGGAAGTGATACTGGATGTCGGGATAGTCCTTGGCATCCGACGACCGGATGAAACCGCAGCTTTCGAACTGGTTCGATGCGCCAAGGCCGGTCTTCTGCAGCAGCCATTCGACACCCACGCGGCCTTTGCCCAGCAGGTTGTAATAGGTATACAGCGTCACCGGCTTCAGCGACTTGTACTGCATGTAGATCTCAAGATGGTCCTGCAGGTTGCCCCCGACGCCGGGACGATCCGCAAGCGGCGTGATACCATGCTGGCGCAGATGATCCGCAGGCCCGATGCCCGACAACATCAGCAGTTTGGGCGTGTTGATGGTGCTAGCCGAGATGATGACCTCGCGGTTCGCCAGAACGGCCTCGACGTTGCCGTTGCGTTCGATTTCAACGCCATAGGCGCGTTTACCTTGAAACAGGATGCGGTTCGCCAGACCGCGCACGACGGTCAGCAGGCCGGTCTTTTTCGCGGGACGCAGATAGGCATTGGCGGCGGACCAGCGGCGGCCCTTCCAGATGGTGGCCTCCATCGGGCCGAAACCCTCCTGCTGGGTGCCGTTGTAGTCGTCCGTGCGTGGCCATCCTGCCTGGTGACCCGCCTCGATGAAGGTGTTGAACAACGGGTTCTTGCGCTTGCCGCGGGTGATGTGCAGCGGGCCGCTGGTGCCACGCACCGGCGACGTGCCGCCGTGCCAGGTCTCCATTCGCTTGAAATACGGCAGGACGCCCGCATAGTCCCAGCCCTCAGCACCGCTGTCGGCCCAATGCTGGAAATCCTTGGGGTTGCCGCGCACGAAGACCATGCCGTTGATCGACGACGATCCGCCGATGACCTTGCCGCGCGGCGTCGCCAGCTTGCGCCCGCCCAGATGCGGTTCCGGCTGGCTGGCAAAGCCCCAGTCATAGCGGCTCATGTTCATCGGATAGGACAGCGCGCCCGGCATCTGGATGAAGGGGCCGACATCGCTGCCGCCGAACTCGATCAGCGTGACGGTGCGTCCCGCCTCGGTCAGGCGATAGGCCAGGGCACAGCCGGCGCTGCCCGCGCCGATGATGACGTAATCCGCGTCCTTTGCGGCTTTCGGAAGATCAGTAGGGTGCATCGACGCCTCCCATGCCCACATAGACGGATTTCAGCTGACTATAGTGCTCGATCGCGGCGGCGGAGTTCTCGCGGCCCACACCGGACAGCTTGACGCCGCCAAAGGGCATCTCGACCGGCGTCAGGTTGTAGGTGTTGATCCAGCAGGTGCCGGCCTCCAGCGCGGCGACCACGCGATGGGCGCGGGACAGGTCCTGGGTAAAGACCCCCGCGGCCAGGCCAAAGCCGGTGCCGTTGGCACGGGCGATCACCTCGTCCTCGTCGGCAAAGCTGAGAGCAGTCAGGACGGGCCCGAAGATCTCGTCCGTCACGATGGTCATGTCGTCGGTGGCATCGGCAAAGACCGTGGGCGGGATGAACGGCCCCTCGCCCTCTCCACCGCAGACCAGCCTGGCACCGGCGTCACGCCCGGCGCGGATGGCGGCGCGGATCTTGTCGGCCTGGGCCGCATTGATGATCGGACCGTGATTGGTGTCCGGGTCCAGCGGATCGCCCATGCGGACTGCCTTCACACGCTCCGCCAGGCGGGCCAGGAAGTCCTCCTTGATACCCTCCTGCAGGAAGACGCGCGTCCCGTTGGAGCAGATCTGCCCCGAGCTGTAGAAGTTCGCCAGGATCGCGGCACTGACCGCGTCCTCAAGGTTCGCGTCATCGAAGACGATCAGGGGCGACTTGCCACCCAGCTCCATCGTGACATGGCGCATTCCTTCGGCGGCGGCCGCATAGACGCGGCGGCCGGTGGGCACCGAACCGGTCAGGGACACCTTGGCCACGTTGGGGTCGGTGACCAGCGCGGCACCGACATCGCCCCGGCCCTGCACCACGTTGAACACGCCCGGAGGCATACCCGCCTCGATGAAGATTTCCGCCAGTTTCAGGGCCCCTAGCGGCGTTTCTTCGGACGGTTTGAAGACCATGGTGTTGCCCATGACCAAGGCCGGCGCGGCCTTCCAGCAGGCGATCTGGCTGGGATAGTTCCAGGCCCCGATGCCTGCACAGACACCCAGGGCCTCGCGGCGAGTATAGGCCCAGTCCGCCCCCAGGGGGATCATCTGGCCGGTCAGCGTCGCCGCCAGACCCGCGAAATATTCCAGTGCCGCGGCACCCGACGGCCAGTCCGCAACCAACGTCTCCTGGATCGGCTTGCCGGTGTCCAGGGTCTCAAGGCGCGCCAGTTCGTCGTTGCGCTCAAGGATGATCGCGGCGGCGCGGCCGAGAATGCGGCCGCGCTCGACGGGCGCCATCGCGGCCCATGCGGGCTGGGCGGCCTTGGCGGCGGCGCAGGCCTGCGCCACCTGGTCGGTCGATGCCTCCTTCAGCGTCGCGATGGTCTCGCCAGTCAACGCATAGCGGACGGGCAGGTCGGCACCCTGCCCTTCGACCGGCTTGCCGCCGATGAACAGGGATGCGGTGGGTTGTGCGGAAAGGCTCATGCAAGGGCCTCCTTCAGATAGGTCATGATGGTGTTCAGCGCCACATCGGCATCGGTCGGACCGGGGGTCAGGACCGCGCGCAGATAGACGCCGTCGATCAGCGCACCCAATGTCTCGGCGGTGCGCTCGGGGTGGTCGGTCAGGCCGCGCAGCGCCACGATCAGGTTCGAATGCAGCCGGCGGTGATAGACCCGCAACAGGCGCGCGGCCTCGGGAGAGTTCAGCGCAAGTGCATAAAAATTGAGCCACGCACTGACCGTCTCCCGCTGAAAGTTCTGGGGCGCAAAGCTGGCGTGGATGATCGCATCCAACCGCCCCCGCGCACCCCGCCCCGGCAGGCGGTCATGGACCGATTGCCCATAACTGCGCAGGATATACCGCATCGCCGCCAGGAAGATCTGGTCCTTCGATCCGAAGTAATGGTGGGCCAGCGCCGGCGACATGCCGGCACGCTTGGCGATCTGCGCGACGGTGACGTCCAGCGACCCCGCGCGCCCCACCTCGAAGATCGCGGCATTGATCAGCGCTGCTTTTCGGATAGGCTCGGCCCCGAGTTTCGGCATGATTGCACCTGCGGCGGAAGATTTCTGTTGCGTTGCCGTTTCCATGTAACGTTAATTGACTGAACAATCAAGAACAGGGAGCCCATCATGACCCTTTCCCGCATCCTCGCGGTCCTTGCGATGACGCCCGCGCTGGCGCTGCCCGCCGCCGCGCAGGAGCCCGACAGCTGCCGAGAGGTGGTGTTTTCCGATGTGGGCTGGTCCGACATCACCGCGACCACGGCCATCGCGTCGACGGTCCTGCAGGCCCTGGGATACGAGACCGAGACACGCATCCTCTCGGTCCCGGTGACCTATACGGCGCTGTCCACGGACGACGTGGACGTGTTCCTGGGCAACTGGATGCCCACGATGGAGGCCGACATCGCCCCCTATCGCGACGCGGGCACGGTCGACACGGTGCGCACCAACCTGACCGGCGCGAAATACACGCTGGCCACAAACAAGGCCGGTGCCGACTTGGGGATCGCCGATTTCGCGGACATCGCCGCGCAGAGCGAGGCGCTGGACGGCAAGATCTATGGCATCGAGCCGGGCAACGACGGCAACCGCCTGCTGCTTGAGATGGTGGCGATGGACAAGTTCGACCTGGGCACCTTCGAGGTCGTCGAATCCAGCGAACAGGGCATGCTGGCCCAGGTCCAGCGCGCGACCAACAGCGATCAGCCGGTGATTTTCCTGGGATGGGAGCCCCACCCCATGAACGCCCAGTTCGAGATGACCTATCTGACCGGCGGCGATGAGATCTTCGGCCCCGATCTTGGCGGCGCCGAGGTTCGCACCAACACCCGCGCCGGCTATGTCGCGGAATGCCCCAACGTGGGCAAGTTCCTGACCAACCTGGAGTTCACCCTGACCATGGAGAACGAGGTCATGGGCGCGATCCTGAACGACGGTCAGGATCCGATGGACGCCGCCCGCGACTGGCTGGCGGCCAACCCGGACGCGGCCACCCCCTGGCTGGCCGACGTTACCACCGCCGACGGCAACGACCCCCAGACCGCGCTGACCGAGGCGCTGGCGCAATGACCCCCCGCCCCGGCGCTGTGCCGCCGGGGCCCCCAACGTCATAGAGGGTGCAGGCATGGAACAGCTGACCGATTGGGTCACCGACACCAAGATCCCCGTGGGACGGACCGCAAAGACGGTCTTTGACTGGCTGAACGCCAATGCGGCCGGGCTGTTCGATGCGATCTCGACCGGGATGGAGGCGCTGATCGACGCCATCCTGACGGGGCTGGAGGCGCCGAACCCGTTCCTGTTCATCGCGCTGGCCGTGGCGCTGACCTGCGCGCTGCAACGTCGGTTGGGCACCTGCCTGCTGGTGATGTTCGGGCTGCTGTTCGTGCTGAACCAGGGCTACTGGTCCGAGATGCTGCAGTCGCTGACGCTGGTCCTGTCGGCCTGCATCGTCTGCATGGCCGTGGGCGTGCCCATCGGCATCGCCTGCGCGCACCGGCCGCGGCTTTATGCCTGGATGCGCCCGGTCCTGGACCTGATGCAGACGCTGCCGACCTTCGTCTATCTGATCCCGGCGATCGTGTTCTTCGGCATCGGCATGGTGCCGGGCCTGCTGGCCACCGTGATCTTCGTGCTGCCCGCGCCGATCAGGCTGACGCAGCTGGGCATCGCCTCGACCCCGCCTGCTCTGGTCGAGGCCGCGACCGCGTTCGGCGCCACCCCCCGCCAGCTGCTGTGGAAGGTGGAACTGCCAAGCGCCCTGCCCCAGATCATGGCCGGGCTGAACCAGACCATCATGCTGTCGCTGTCGATGGTCGTCATCGCCGCGCTGGTCGGCGCATCGGGGCTGGGCGTGCCTGTCGTGCGGGCGCTGAACAGCGTCAACACCGCACTGGGCTTCGAATCGGGCATGGTGATCGTCGTCGTCGCCATCCTGCTGGACCGGATGCTGCGCATGGAGGGCCGCAAATGAACGCCGTCGAATTCGACCGGGTCTGCATCGTCTTCGGCGACCACCCCGACCGCGCCCTGCCCCTGATGGACGAGGGTCTGGACCGCGGCCCCATCAAGACCGAAACCGGGCAGGTGCTGGGCGTCCACGATTGCAGCCTGTCGGTGGCCGATGGAGAGATCCTGGTCCTGATGGGCCTGTCGGGGTCGGGCAAGTCCACGCTGCTGCGGGCGGTGAACGCGTTGAACCCCGTCTGCCGTGGCGAGGTCCGCATCAAGCGCGGCGGTCAGATGGTCAGCGTGACCGCAGCCGGCAGCCGGGCGCTGCGCGACATCCGCCTGCGCGACGTGGCAATGGTGTTCCAGGCCTTCGGCCTGCTGCCATGGCGCACGGTTCGCGACAATGTCGGCCTTGGGCTGGAACTGGCGGGCATGTCGCAGGCCGAACGTCGCAGCAAGATAGAGGGCCATCTGGCGACCGTGGGCCTGTCGGAATGGGCCGACCGCAAGGTCGGAGAGCTGTCCGGCGGCATGCAGCAGCGCGTCGGCCTGGCCCGCGCCTTTGCGACCGAGGCGCCGATCCTGCTGATGGACGAACCGTTCAGCGCGCTGGACCCGCTGATCCGCGCCCGCCTGCAGGACGAACTGCTCGAGCTGCAGGCCAAGACCGGGCGGACCATCATCTTCGTCAGCCATGACCTGGACGAGGCCTTCAAGCTGGGCAACCGCATCGCGTTGATGGAGGGCGGACGCATCGTGCAGATCGGAACGGCCAGAGAGATCATCGCCAATCCGATCAACGATTATGTCGCCGATTTCGTGGCGCACATGAACCCGCTTGGCGTGCTGACAGCCGAGGACGTTGCCGAACCCGGCACCGCCGAGGGAGAGCCTGTGCCCCGCGACATGCCGGTGCGCGCGGTCATGGGCCTCTTGGCGGATCGCACGGCCCTGCCCGTTCAGGGCGGCGGGCGCATCACGCAGGCCGCGGTCCTGGCGCGCCTGATCGACCCGCGGGGCTAGCTGTTCTGCAGGTCGCGGTGGTACCGGACCAGCAGCGCCAGCCCCAGGGCGAACAGACCCAGCCCAAGCCCGAAGACATAGGTATAGCTGACGTATTCGCCGGCATATTGCGGATAGAACGACCGCCGCATCTGTCCGATGACATGGATCAGCGGGTTCCACCACAGCCAGTCCTGATAGGGCTGAGGCACATCGTCGAACATGAAGAAGATGCACGAGAGCAGAAAGAACGGCTTCATGAAGATTGCCCACAGGGGCTGCCACCAACTGACCGCCTCGAACAGGAAGCAGTTCATGACGCCAATGGCGGCACCTGTCAGGATCATCATCGCCAGGCCGATCGCGATCAGGTCCATCTGCGGGTCGGTCCGGGTTTCCGACGTCATCATGATCGCGGTGAAGATCACTGTGGCCACCATAACCTGGGTGATCGCATTGAAGGCGATCCGTGCCAGCAACGCGTCCATGAAGGTCACCGCCGGATAGCTGAGAAGCGCCATCGAATAGCGCACAGAGGACGCGACCTTGTTCGAGATGTCCATGTATCCAAGGAACGGCACCATCCCGGTGGCATAGAACATCGCAAAGCTTGTCCCGATCGGCGGCAGCGCGAAGGTGACTGAGAAGATCAGTGTCAGCAGCATGATCCCGCCCGCAGGTTCCGCGACCGCCCAGAAATACCCCCCCGAGGCGCGGCCGTTGCTGGTCTGGACCTCGCGCAGGATCAGCGCCGTGATGGCGCGCAGGCTGGCGAAGCTGCGGTGCTTTCGCACCTCCTTGAGGACGCGCGGGCCCTGCGCGGCGGTCTTGCGCTGCGGCAGGGGGGCGGCGGGCGGGCCGTGTCGGGGCGTGGTGGACTGGGACATGCGGATCACGGATGGCGCCGGGGGCGCGTTTGCGCTGCTCACGATCCTGGCAACGGATCGGTGCTGGAACTGTTCTGCGCGCTTATGTATGACGGCGCCAGCAAGATCAACAAGGCAGGCGGGGTAAGCGCATGTCCGCCCAGGATTCCAACTCCGGTCCCCACAGGAACACGCCCCCCGGTGCCACCGCACCGCAGGAAGGCCCCCAGGGCCCCGCACAGGGCCAAGGGGCAACCCAGGGTCAGGCAGGACAGGGTCAACCGCTGCGGCCCCAAGGACCGGGCGCAGGTCAGCCCCGTGCGCAGGGCCAGCAGGGTGGAAAGATGGTCCATCGCCCCGGTCAGGGCGCAGGCCAGCAGGTGATCCGCCCCGGCCAGCACAATCCGCAGATGCAGGCCCGCATCCAGGCCGCGATGCAGCAGCCCGTTCTGCCCCCGGCCGGTCCGGCGCGCCTGCATCGGCGCCATTACGGCATGGCCATCAGCTTTGTCCTGATGGTGATCATTCCTGTCCTCCTCAGCGCCGTGTACATCTATACGCGCGCATCGGACCAGTACGCGTCCTATGTCGGCTTCTCGGTCCGCAGCGAATCCGCGCCCAGCCCGGCGGACGTTCTGGGTGGGCTGGGGTCTCTGGTGGGGGTCACGTCCAGTTCGACCAGCGACACCGACATCCTCTACAAGTTCATCCAGAGCCGTGACCTGGTCGAACGGGTCAATGCCCGCATCGACCTGCGCGAGGTCTGGTCCAAGGCCCCGGGCGATCCGATCTTCGGTTTCAACGGCGGGCCGTCGCTGGAGGACCTGGTCGAGGAATGGGAGCGGAAGGTCCGCATCCATTACGATTCCGGGATGATCGACCTGCGCATCCTGGCCTTCGATCCTGTCGATGCCCAGACCATCGCCAACGCGATCCTGGAAGAGGGCGGCATCCTGATCAACCGCCTGAACGACATCGCCCGCGAGGATGCCCTGCGCTATGCCCGCGACGAGCTGGATCGGGCGCAGGATCGCCTGCGCGAGGCCCGCCAGGAGGTGACCGAGTTCCGCAATCGCTATCAGCTGGTGGACCCGGTGGCCGACGTGCAGGGTCAGATCGGCGTCGTCACATCGCTGCAGCAGCAACTGGCCGAACAGCTGGTCGGCCTGGGCCTGCTGCAGGCGAACGCGCAGCCCGAGGACCCGCGGATCGGCCAGGCCGAACTGCGCATTCAGGTCATCCGCGACCAGATCGAGGCCGAGCGCCAGAAGTTCGGGTCGACCGGCGGCGAGGAGGCCCTGTCCGATGTCGTCGGCCAGTTCGAGATCCTGACCGTCGACCGGCAGTTCGCCGAGGCCACCTATACCGCGGCCCTTGCCGGCTTCGAGACCGCGCGGGCCGAGGCCGTGCGCCAGTCGCGCTATCTGGCACCGTACATCCGCCCGACGCTTGCACAGGAGGCCGAGTTCCCCGAACGCGCCAAGCTGCTGCTGATGATCGCAGGGTTCCTGACGGTGCTGTGGGTGATCGGCAGCCTGATCTTCTACAGCCTGCGCGACCGGCGATGATCTATCTGCAGAACCTCTGCAAGACCTACACGCTGAACGGCAAGCACAAGGTGGTGGCCGACGACATCACCGCGATCTTTCCGTCCGGTGTGTCGGTCGCGCTGCTGGGGCGCAACGGCGCGGGCAAGTCGTCGCTGCTGCGGATGATCTCGGGGGCCATGCTGCCGTCGTCGGGCAAGGTGCTGTCCACGGGGACGATCAGCTGGCCGGTGGGCTTTGCCGGTTCGTTCAGCGGAGAGCTGACGGGAGAGCAGAACTGCCGCTTTGTCGCGCGCATCTATGGCGTGGACACCGAGGAGCTGCTGTACTTCGTCCAGGATTTCGCCGAACTGGGCGATCACTTCAAGCTGCCGATCCGCACCTATTCCTCGGGGATGCGGTCCCGCCTGGCCTTCGGCCTGTCGATGGCGGTTCCCTTCGACACCTACCTGGTGGACGAGGTCTCGGCCGTGGGCGACGCGGCCTTCCGCACCAAGTCAAACCGCGTGTTCAACGAACGCATGTCGAATGCCGGGGCTATCGTGGTCGCGCATTCGATGGGAATGCTGCGCGAGACCTGCCACGCAGGGGCGGTTCTGGAACAGGGCAAGCTGACCTTCTATCCCGACCTGGAAGACGCCATCGCGGCGCATATGGTCAACATGCAGCAGGCCCAGACAGGCTGATTGCCGCCGGTTTCATGACAGCCGGATGACGCAACCCCTGCGGGGGTGGCGCTTGCATGCACGCATGGATATTGATTTGAATGAATTCAGCGCATCATTCGGCAAGGCATATCATGAAGATCATCGTTCTGGGCGGAGACGGTTTCTGCGGCTGGCCCACGGCCCTGCACCTGTCCGCCCGCGGTCACGACGTCGTGATCGTCGACAACCTCTCGCGTCGCAAGATCGATGTCGAGTTGGAGGTCGCCTCCCTGACGCCGATCCGCCCCCTGGGCGAGCGCGTCCGTGCCTGGGCCGAGGTGACCGGCAACCACATCCGGACCGAGGATCTGACCGTCGGTCAGGATTACGACCGGCTGCTGGCGCTGTTGGAGCGTGAACGGCCCGACGCGATCGTGCATTTCGCCGAACAGCGTGCGGCGCCCTATTCCATGAAATCGGCCCGCCACAAGCGGTACACCGTGAACAACAACCTGAACGCGACGCATGACGTGCTGGCCGCGATCGTCGAATCGGGTCAGGACATCCATCTGGTGCACCTGGGCACGATGGGCGTCTATGGCTACGGCACCGCCGGCATGAAGATCCCCGAAGGCTATCTGGACGTGACCGTGCAGACCGCACAGGGACCCCATGACCAGCAGATCCTGTACCCGGCCAATCCGGGCAGCATCTATCACATGACCAAGACCCAGGATGCGCTGTTCTTCTTCTACTACAACAAGAACGACGGCCTGCGGATCACCGACCTGCATCAGGGCATCGTCTGGGGCACGCAGACGGCCGAAACGCAGATGGACGAACGGTTGATCAACCGGTTCGATTACGATGGAGACTATGGCACGGTGCTGAACCGGTTCCTGATGCAGGCGGCCATCGGCTATCCGATGACCGTGCACGGAACGGGCGGCCAGACGCGCGCCTTCATCCACATTCAGGACACGTGCCGCTGCATCGAACTGGCCATCGCGAACCCGCCCAAACGCGGCGACCGGGTACAGATCCTGAACCAGATGACCGAGACGCACCGCGTTCGCGACCTGGCGCGGATGATCTCGGACCGCACGGGGACCGAGGTCGCGTTCCAGAAGAACCCCCGCAACGAGGCTGACGAGAACGACCTGCATGTCGTCAACGACAGCTTTCTGGGGCTGGGCCTGCAGCCGATCACCCTGGCCGAGGGTCTGCTGTCAGAGGTCCGTGACATCGCCCGCAAATACTCCGACCGCTGCGACCGCGACAAGATCCCCTGCGTATCTCAGTGGCGCGCGGCGCAGGCGGCAGAATAGGCGACAGGGGGGCGGACGGTCCGCCCCCTGCCCCCGATCAGGCCAGAAACGCCTTGAGGTCGTCCAGCAGCCGCTCGCCATGCGTGGCGGCCAGTCCGTGCGGGGCGTTGTCGTATTCGATCAGTTTTGCGCTCGGGACCATCTTGGCCATCCGGTGCGCGGTGGCGGCGATGGGCACGATCTTGTCTGCCGTGCCATGCACGACCAGCGTGGGCAGGTTGATCTGCGCCACGTCCGCGGTGAAATCGGTCATCCCAAACGCTGTCACGCATTCGATCGTGGCGCGGGGACTGGCCATCATCGCCATGCCCTGCGTCCAGTCCAGAACGGCCTGACTGACGCCGCCCAGAAGGCCCTGGCCATAGAACTGCTTGGCGAAATCCTGCAGGAAGGCCGGACGGTCCTTGCGCAGCCCGTCGCGCATCCCTTCGAACAGGTCGGCGGGGGCACCGTCGGGATTGGCGTCGGATTTCAGCAGCCCCGGCGCGACAGACGAGATGAACCCTAACCAGCTGGCCCCCTTTGCGCCGTGGCGCGAGACATAGCGGGCGACCTCTCCGCCGCCCATGGAAAATCCGATGATGGCCGCGTCGGTCAGTTCCAGTTCGTCGATCACCGCGGCCAGATCGTCCGACAGCGTGTCGTAATCATAGCCGTTCCAAGGCTGTTCGGACCGGCCGAATCCGCGGCGGTCATAGCTGACGACGCGATAGCCCGCCTCGGCCAGGCCCAGGGCCTGCGTCTCCCAGCTGTCTGCGGTCAGCGGCCAGCCATGAATCAGGACGACCGGGCGGCCCTGCCCCCAGTCCTTGACGTAAAGCTGCGTGCCATCTTTCGCGGAAATCATCGGCATGGTGCGTTCCTTGATTGCTGTTTCGCCCAGGGAACGCGTCGGGGCCGCGGCAGGTTCGCCCGGTCCCGATCACTGTTCTGTCGGTGCTACTGCACTCGCACCCAGGTCTGGCTGCTGCACAGCAGGCCACCGGCGATGCAGCCCGACAGGCTCATCCGGTCGCCCGCGACCGAGGCCTTGCCGGCATAGATCTTGTCGTTGGACGGCCGCCAGACGCGACCCGCATAGTTGCCACCGCCCTGGGGTGCCATGTCGATGACGATCTGGCGGCCCAGGTTGGGCGACTGGTATTCGGCCGTGTCGCGATAGGTCCGGGTGATCGTGCCGCAGAATGCGCCGCCGCAGGGCGAGACGGTGACATGGGCGAACGCGCCCTCGTCGGGTTGGGTCTGCCAGACCCCTTCGATCGGGTCGGCGCTGGCCGCCCCTGCAGCCAGCGCGAACGTGGCGGCCAGAATGATGTGACGCATGGGTCCCTCCTCCTCAGGGTGCGACCAGATTGCGCGGGCTGCCCCCGTCCGGGCAAGCATGACGTCAGGTCCCTTGCCGTTCCCGCCCGCCCCGTGGCAAAGGGGGCGCAACCCTTGAGACCGGAGCGTGCCGCCATGATCCTCTATCCCGCCATCGACCTGAAGGACGGCAACTGCGTGCGCCTGCTGCGCGGCGACATGGAGGCCGCGACCGTCTTCGGCACCGATCCCGCGGCCCAGGCCCGTGCGTTCCAGGATGCGGGTGCCGAATGGCTGCACCTGGTCGACCTGAACGGCGCCTTCGAGGGCAAGCCTGTGAATGCCGCGGCGGTCGAGGCGATCCTGGCGGCCACCAACATCCCCACCCAGCTGGGCGGCGGCATCCGTGACATGGCGACGATCGAATCCTGGCTGGAGCGCGGCCTGACCCGCGTGATCCTGGGCACCGTCGCGGTCGAGAATCCCGACCTGGTGCGCGAGGCCGCCGACGCCTTTCCCGGCCGCATCGCGGTCGGTATCGACGCCCGCGCAGGCAAAGTCGCGACGCGGGGCTGGGCCACGGAAACCGACGTGAACGCCACCGACCTGGCCCGCCGGTTCCAGGACGTGGGCGTCGCCGCAATCATCTATACCGACATCGACCGCGATGGCGCGATGGGCGGCCCCAACATCCACGCGACCGAGGCGCTGGCCCGCGCCGTCATGATTCCGGTGATCGCATCCGGTGGAGTCTCGTCGCTGGCCGACCTGAAGGCGCTTGACGACACCAAGGTGATCGCGGGCGCGATCTCGGGGCGGGCGCTTTACGACGGCGCGCTGGACCTGCGCCAGGCCCTGGCCGCGCTGGCCTGACACGGGCGGGCGCAGACCACTGGTCCCGCCCCGGCCGCTGCGTTAGAACCCAGGGCTGAACAGCCCCAGCCAAAGGCCCCGACGATGCTCAAGACCCGGATCATTCCCTGCCTGGACGTCGCCGACGGGCGCGTGGTCAAGGGCGTGAACTTCGTCGACCTGGTCGATGCCGGCGACCCGGTCGAGGCCGCACGCGCCTATGACGCCGCCGGCGCGGACGAGATCTGCTTTCTGGACATTCATGCCACGCATGAAAATCGCGGCACCATGTTCGATCTGGTGACCCGGACGGCGGAACAATGCTTTGTCCCGCTGACCGTGGGCGGTGGCGTGCGCACGCACAACGACGTGCGGGCGCTGCTTCTGGCTGGGGCCGACAAGGTCAGCTTCAACTCCGCGGCCGTGGCCGACCCGGATGTGGTGGCCGCCGCCGCCGACCGGTTCGGCAGCCAGTGCATCGTCGTGGCGATCGACGCGAAGACCGTGGAGGACGGCCGGTGGGAGATCTTCACCCATGGCGGCCGCAAGCCAACCGGTATCGACGCGGTGGAGTTCGCGCGACTGGTCGAAGCCAAGGGCGCAGGAGAGATCCTGCTGACCTCGATGGACCGGGACGGGACGCGGTCGGGGTTCAACCTGCCGCTGACGCGGGCCATCGCCGATGCGGTGAACGTTCCGGTCATCGCATCCGGCGGCGTCGGCACGCTGGACCACCTGGTCGAGGGCGTGACCGAAGGTCATGCCAGCGCCGTTCTGGCCGCCAGCATCTTCCATTTCGGCACGCATACCATCGCCGAGGCCAAGGCCCACATGGCCGCCGCCGGCATTCCCATGAGGCTGACATGACCGCCCTGCACCGCCTGGCCGCGACCGTCCTAGACCGCAAGACCGCCGACCCCGACAGCAGCTGGACCGCCAGACTGCTGGCCAAGGGCCCCGAGAAATGTGCGGAGAAGTTCGGCGAGGAGGCCGTCGAGGCGATCATCGAGGCGGTCAAGGGCGACCGCGCCCGCCTAACCGCCGAGGCCGCCGACGTGATGTTCCACCTGCTGGTCATGCTGGCCGCGCGCGACATCACGCTGGAGGACGTCGAGGCGGAGCTGACGCGGCGCGAAGGCACCTCTGGCCTTGCGGAAAAGGCCGCGCGCCCCGGCGCCTGAGCGCGCAAAGCGCGACGGGACCCTTCCCCTTGGGCAGGCACAGGGGCTATAAGCCCTGCAATCGCCGCGCGTGGACGCGGCCCGACCAGAACACGTCAGAGGATGGCATGAGCAACGATTCCCACCACGACAAGCATCACGAGGGCGACGTGGCCTTCATCCGCTCGCTGGCCGAGCTGCTGAACTCCAGCGAACTGAACGAGATCCAGGTCAAGCGCGAATACGGCGAGCATGACCGCCTGACGGTCAGCCTGACCAAGCAGGGCAAGCAGGTCGTCTATGCCCAGAGCCCCGCGGCGCCCTCCGCCCCGGCACCGCAGGCATCCGCCCCGGCGCCCGCCGCGGCCACTGCGCCCGCCTCTGCCGCGGCCAGCGCCGATCCGGCCAGCCTGCCCGGCGCCGTGACCTCGCCCATGGTGGGCACCGCCTATCTGTCGGCTGAGCCCGGCGCCGCGGCCTTTGTCACCGTCGGTCAGACTGTGGCCGAGGGCGACACGCTGATGATCGTCGAGGCCATGAAGACGATGAACCACATTCCCGCGCCCCGCGCGGGCACGGTGCGTCGCATCCTGGTCGATGACGGCAACCCGGTCGAATTCGGCACCCCCCTGATGATCGTCGAGTAAGCCCATGTTCGACAAGATCCTCATCGCCAACCGGGGCGAGATCGCGCTGCGCGTGATCCGCGCCTGCCGCGAGATGGGCATCGCATCGGTCGCGGTCCATTCGACCGCCGATGCCGACGCGATGCATGTCCGCATGGCAGACGAATCGGTCTGCATCGGTCCGCCGTCCTCGGCGCAGTCCTATCTGTCGATGCCGGCGCTGATTTCGGCCTGCGAGATCACGGGTGCGCAGGCGATCCACCCAGGCTACGGCTTCCTGTCCGAGAATGCGGGTTTCGTGCAGATGCTGGAAGATCACGGCATCACCTTCATCGGTCCGCGTGCCGAACACATCCGCATCATGGGCGACAAGATCACCGCCAAGGACACGATGAAGGCGCTTGGCGTCCCCTGCGTGCCCGGCAGCGACGGTGGCGTGAACGACGTGGAACAGGCCAAGGCGGTCGCGGCCCAGATCGGCTATCCGGTCATCATCAAGGCCACGGCGGGTGGCGGCGGTCGCGGCATGAAGGTCGCCGAGAACGAGGCGGGCCTTGAGGTCGCCTTCCGTACCGCGCGGTCCGAGGCCAAGGCAGCCTTCGGCAACCCCGACGTCTATCTGGAGAAATACCTCCAGCGGCCGCGCCACATCGAGATCCAGGTCTTCGGCGACGGCAAGGGCCGCGCCGTGCATCTGGGCGAACGCGACTGCTCGCTGCAGCGCCGCCACCAGAAGGTGCTGGAGGAGGCCCCCGGCCCCGCCATCACCGCCGAACAGCGCGCCCGGATCGGAAAGGTCTGCGCCGATGCCGTCGCAAAGATCGGCTATTCCGGCGCCGGCACGATCGAATTCCTGTTCGAGGACGGAGAGTTCTACTTCATCGAGATGAACACCCGCCTGCAGGTGGAACATCCGGTGACCGAGGCGATCTTCGGGGTCGATCTGGTGCGCCAGCAGATCCGCGTCGCCGCCGGCCTGCCGATGGAGTTCCACCAGGAGGACCTGGTGATCAACGGCCATTCGATCGAGGTGCGGATCAACGCCGAGAAGGTGCCCAGCTTCTCTCCCTGCCCCGGCAAGATCACCCAGTATCACGCCCCGGGCGGTCTGGGCGTGCGGATGGATTCGGCGCTGTATCAGGGCTATTCGATCCCGCCCTATTACGACAGCCTGATCGGCAAGCTGATCGTTCACGGTCGGGACCGGGACGAGGCGCTGGCCCGTCTGTCGCGCGCCTTGGGCGAACTGATCGTGGACGGGGTCGACACGACCGTGCCGCTGTTCCGTGATCTCCTGGCGGAACCGGACATCCAGTCGGGGAACTATTCGATCCACTGGCTGGAACGCTGGCTGGCCCGGCACTACGCGTAAGGGCCCGATGCTGACGCCTGCGCAGTTGCTGACCGGTTATGCGCGCGGCGTCTTTCCGATGGCCGAAAGCGCGGATGACGACCGCCTGTACTGGTTCGACCCCCCGATGCGGGGGGTCCTGCCGGTGGGGGGCGTCCATGTCGCGCGCTCTCTGCGGCGAGACCTGCGGCGTGGGGGATGGTCCGCACATCTGGACGGTGATTTCGCAACCGTAGTCGCCGCCTGTGCCGACCGCGAAACGACGTGGATCAACGCTCCGCTGGCGGACCTGTACCAGGCGCTGCACGGCGCGGGCCATGCGCATGCCATCGAGATCCGCCATGACGGGGCCTTCGCGGGCGGTCTGTTCGGCGTGACCCTTGGTGGGGCGTTCTTCGGCGAATCCATGGTTTCGCCCCGCGAGAACGGATCGCGGATGGCGCTGTGGTGGCTGTCGACGCACCTGAAGCGATGCGGCTTCACCTTGTTCGACACGCAGTTCCTGACGCCGCATCTCGCCCGGATGGGTGGGATCGAAATTCCGCGCAAGACCTATCACACGCGGCTGACCGCGGCCCTCCGCCGCAAGGCCGACATCCGTGCGGCGCCACTGCCCTCAGCCGAGATGCTGGCCGCTCAGCCCTGACAGGACATGACCCAGACATCGTAGCGCGCGTCATCCAGCGCCGACAGCGCGGGCGAGCTGGCGATCATCCAGCCGCTGAAGACCGTCGCGTTCTGCCGCAGGTCGGTGATGGTCAGCTGCGCGAAGGCGTCCGAGCTGGGATCGCCTGCAGGATAGCGGCATTCGCCCAGCCTGATCTCCAACCGCCCGTAACGGACGGCCTGACCGATCTGAAGCGGCAGGTCCGTCGTCCGCCCCGACACCTTGTCCAGACCCCGCAGCATCGCGCCCGATGCGCGCACGGTATCCTGTGCGGCCAAGGGTGTTGCCATCAGCATCAGGCAAAGCGCGGCACGAATCACGGCGCGGACTCATCGGCCGATTGGCTGTCGACGAATTTCAGCATCAGCTGCAGCAAACTGACCGCGCCCTGCACATCCTCGATCTCGTCCCCTGGGGCAAGATTGTCCACCGCGCCGCCGGGCTGCAGCTGGATGTATGCGCCGCCCAGCAGTCCGTCGGACTGGATCAGTGCGGCACTGTCCGTGGGCAGCGCGATGTCGTTTGGGATCGTCAGGACCGCATCGGCCAGATAGGTCTGCGGGTTCAACCGAATCTCACTGACGCGGCCGATACGAACACCGGCTAAACGGACCTCTGTCCCGACCGCGACCCCGTCGACATCCGGAAAAGATGCGATCAGCGGATAACCCGATCCGCCGCCCCATTGGCCCTGCGCCGCCCAAGCAAGAAAGCCCGCGGCGACCGCAAGGACGATGCCACCGGCTATCAGTTCGGCACGCGCCTCGGTCCCATGGGCGATGTCGGCGGACATGCTATTCCGGGCGCCACGCGTCATAATCGCTGCGCACCGCGGGTGCCGCGCGATACAGCGACCCGGCCGGCACATAGGCGCCCGGCGTGCCGGTCAGGTTGGCCTGGTGCGGCTGTTCCCACGCCTTGCGCGGGACGGCCAGTTCGGTCGGCGCCTCGTTCCAGGTGTGGTGCAGCCAGCCGTGCCATTCCGGCGAAATCTGACTGGCCTCGGATTCGGATTTATAGATGACCCAACGGCGCTTGCCGTCCTTGGTCTTGTAGAAGATGTTTCCGGCCGCATCCTCACCAACCTTGACGCCGTTGCGCCAGGTCCAGAACTGAGTGTTCAGCGTCTGGCTGTTCCACCAGGTCAGAAAGCGCAGCAGGAACGACATCGGCAGGACCCTCAACGATCAGTTTTGCCCTTGGGATATGCCCCAGTTTCCGCGCAAGGTCCAGCCTTGCGCGGACGCCCCGATCACCCGGCCGAGGCGGTTTCCTTCTTGGGATCGACATGGATCAGCAGGGGCTTGGCGGTGGGGTTGTCCACGGCCTCGTCGTTGACCACGACCTCCTGAACGCTGTCCAGTCCGGGCAGTTCGAACATGGTGTCCAGCAGGATCTCCTCCATGATCGACCGCAGGCCGCGGGCACCGGTCTTGCGCTTGATCGCGCGTTTGGCGATGGCGGTCAGAGCGTCGTCGGTGAAGGTCAGCTGAACGCCCTCCAGGTCGAACAGGCGCTGATACTGCTTGACCAGGGCGTTCTTCGGCTTGGTCAGGATGATGATCAGCGCCTCTTCGTCCAGGTCGGTCAGGGTCGCGATGACCGGCAGACGTCCGACGAATTCCGGGATCAGGCCGAACTTCAGCAGATCCTCGGGCTCCAGTTCCTTGAACAGCTCGCCGACGCCCTGATCGCCCGTTTCCTTGACCGAAGCGCCAAAGCCCATCGCCGTGCCCTTGTTGCGCTGCGCGATGATGCGGTCCAGACCGGCAAAGGCGCCACCGCAGATGAACAGGATGTTGGTCGTGTCGACCTGCAGGAACTCCTGCTGGGGATGCTTGCGCCCGCCCTGCGGGGGAACCGAGGCGACCGTACCCTCCATGATCTTCAGCAAGGCCTGCTGCACGCCCTCGCCGGACACGTCACGGGTGATGGACGGGTTGTCCGACTTGCGGGTGATCTTGTCGACCTCGTCGATATAGACGATGCCGCGCTGTGCACGCTCGACGTTGTATTCGGACGACTGCAGCAGCTTCAGAATGATGTTCTCGACATCCTCACCGACATAGCCCGCCTCGGTCAGCGTGGTCGCGTCCGCCATCGTGAAGGGAACGTCCAGAATGCGCGCCAAAGTCTGCGCCAGCAGCGTCTTGCCGCAGCCGGTCGGCCCGATCAGCAGGATGTTCGACTTGGCCAGCTCGATGTCGGTCTTGGAGCCGTGATTCAGACGCTTGTAATGGTTGTGCACGGCCACGGACAGCACGCGCTTGGCATGCTCCTGCCCGATGACGTAATCATCCAGCACACCGCAGATCTCCCGCGGGGTGGGCACGCCGTCTCCGGATTTCAGACCGCTGGTCTTGGTCTCTTCGCGGATGATGTCCATGCACAGTTCGACGCATTCGTCGCAGATGAACACGGTCGGTCCCGCAATCAGCTTGCGGACCTCGTGCTGGCTCTTGCCGCAGAAGCTGCAATAGAGCGTGTTCTTGCTGTCGCTGCCGGACTGGTTCGCCATCGTCCATTTCCTTGACTGCCGTCCCGCAAGGACGCGGGGCGGGCGACGGCGGGATCGGGTTTCCGCGCGCCGCATCTTCGGGTTTCCGCGGCGGATCGGCCGCCGCGGGTCATTCACGCCATGTTACGGGCCAGTCCGGCCCGTCACAATCCCCATCAAAGCTATTTCTTCTCCGGGACGGCCTTGCCGCGCGGAGCCACGACCTCGTCGATCAGGCCCCAGTCCTTCGCCTCGTCCGCGGTCATGAAGCGGTCGCGCTCCAGCGCCTCCTCGACCTCGGTCAGGGATTTGCCGGTGTGATGGACATAGATCTCGTTCAGGCGACGCTTCAGCTTCTCGGTTTCGCGCGCATGGATCAGGATGTCGGTGGCCTGGCCTTGGTATCCGCCCGACGGCTGGTGGACCATAACGCGGCTGTTCGGCAGAGAATAGCGCAGCCCCGGCTCTCCGGCCGCCAGAAGCAGCGAGCCCATGCTCGCCGCCTGCCCCACCACCAGCGTCGAGACGCGCGGCTTGATGTACTGCATGGTGTCATAGATCGACAGACCCGAGGTCACGACACCGCCGGGGCTGTTGATATACATGCTGATATCCTTGGACGGGTTCTCCGCCTCGAGGAACAGCAACTGCGCGCAGATCAGCGTCGACATCCCGTCATGGACGGGACCCGAGACGAAGATGATGCGCTCCTTCAGCAGACGCGAGAAGATGTCATAGGCCCGTTCCCCGCGCGAGGTCTGTTCGACCACCATCGGCACCAGGGTGTTCATGTAGAATTCTGCCGGATCGCTCATCTTCTGTCCTTGCCTGTTCGCCCCTGTCCCCGCGATTCGACCGGGCACTTGTCCCTGTCTTACCCGCGAAGTGTTGACAGAGTCTTAGTAACGGGCAAGGACAGCCGCAAGGGATGGAACGCAAATCGCCCCCGGCGGGCGGACAGGAGGCAGCCGTGAAGCTGATCGTGGGGCTGGGCAATCCCGGCGCGAAATATGCGGCCAATCGTCACAACATCGGGTTTCTGGCCTTGGACCGGATCGCCGCGGACCACGATTTCACCCCTTGGCGCGCCCGGTTTCAGGGCATGGCCGCAGACGGCCGCCTTGGCGACATGCGCGTCACGCTGCTGAAACCGCAGACCTTCATGAACTTGTCCGGCCAGTCCGTCGGAGAGGCCGCGCGCTATCTGAAGCTGACGCCCGCCGACGTCATCGTGCTGCATGACGAACTGGACCTGGCGCCCGGCAAGTGCCGCGTCAAGCAGGGCGGCGGGCATGCGGGCCATAACGGTCTTCGCTCGATCCACCAGCATATCGGCGCGGAATACGGACGGGTGCGGCTTGGCATCGGGCATCCGGGGCACAAGGACAAGGTCGCGTCCTATGTGCTGTCCGACTTTGCCAAGGCAGAGCAGGACTGGCTGGACGAGCTGTTGCGCGGCATCTCGGACGGCGCCCCGGCGCTGGCGGCCGGCGATGGCGGCCGGTTCCAGAACGCGGTGGCGAACCGCACCGCACCGGCACGCAACAGCGGGACCGAGGCCCCAGCCCCGAAACCCGCACGACCGCCCGCGCCGAAACCGGACCCCGCGCCCCAGCCCGTCACCCTGACCGACCGCCTGCGCGCGCTGGGCGACCGGTTCAAGTGACGGTCCCCGCGGCCTTTGCCCATCAGGCCCGCGCCTGTGCCGCGCTTGGCTCACCGCTGACGGCACAGCTGTGTCGGACCCTGCCCCAGGTTCTGGCCGACGGACCGGTCGCGGACCGCGTGCTGGGCTGGACGGGCGATCCGTCCACCGCGGCGGATTCGCTGCCCCTGCGCCTGTGCGGGGCGCTGCATGCGCTGGTGTTGACCGGGCAGGCCCCTGACCTTGCACGCGCTTATGACGGCGGCGTTGTGGACCCGGCCCTGCTGCGCCGCGTGCTGGACGATCATGCGGAAACCATCCTGTCATGGCTGGACAGCCCCCCGCAGACGAACGAGGTCGCCCGGTCCGCGGCCCTGATCGGCGCGGCACGGTTCCTCAGCGCGCTGTCACCCCTGCCGCTGCGGCTGCTGGAGCTGGGGGCGTCGGCCGGATTGAACCTGAATTTCGACCGCTATCACCTGGGTACGGGGGAAACCGGCGTGGTGCTGACACCCGAATGGCGGGGCGCGATGCCGCAGGGGTCGGTGACGGTTGCCAGCCGTCGCGGGGTCGACCTGAACCCGCTGGACCTGGATCGCGACGGGCTGCGGCTGATGGCCTATTGCTGGGCCGATCAGCATGACCGCATGGCGCGCCTGCGGGCGGCGCTGGACCTGGCCCGGCGGGACCCGCCGCAGGTCGACCGTGGCGATGCGGGTGCCTGGCTGGCCGACCGGTTGGCCAAGCCGGTGCCGGACCGGCTGACGCTGGTCTATCACACCGTCGCGGCCCAGTATTTTCCGCCCGCGACGGCGCAGGCCTGCACGAACGCACTGTCCCGCGCGGGCCGGACCGCGACCCCGTCGGCGCCTGTGGCCCATCTGCGGATGGAGGCCGATGGCGGCGAGGGCGCGGCGCTGGACCTGACGCTGTGGGACGGCACCCGGCGCGACTGGTCGCTTGGCCGCGCGGATTTTCACGGGCGCTGGATCGACTGGCAGCCGAAGCACTTGTGACTTTCCCCGGCGCCCGGCTGCGCCTAGGCTGGGCGCAAAGGAGACCCCATGGACGCTTCGATCAATGTGCTGGGCGGCGTCTTGCAGCCCTGTTCGACCAAGCCGATGACCGGATTCTTTCGCAACGGCTGCTGCGACACCGGGCCCGAGGACCGGGGCAGCCACACGGTCTGCGTGATCCTGACCGACGAATTCCTGGCGATGTCGCGCTATCTGGGCAATGACCTGACGACCCCGCGGCCGGAATACGGCTTTGCGGGGCTGAAGGCCGGCCAGCGCTGGTGCCTGTGCGCCAGCCGCTTTCTGCAGGCGGCGCAGGAATTCGCCGCGCCGACCGTGGTGCTGGAATCCACGCACAAACGCGCGCTGGAGATCGTGCCGCTGGAGTTGTTGAAGCGCCATGCCGGGACCGATGCGGACTAGGACGGCGATCCTGATCGCGGCACTGGCCGCGACACCCGCCGCGGCCTTCGGTCCCGACCTGGCACCCATCATCCGCGCCGAAGACCGCATCCGGCTGGAGCACGTCGATACGGTGGCCGGACGCACGCTGAGGGGTGCCCTTGCGCAGGGAACCCCGGACGATCTGGCCATGCTTTTGCAGGGTCTTGCAGGCCGTCCCCTGCCTGCCGATCGGGCCGCGGCCCTGCTGCCCGGCGACTGGTGGTGCCGGATGCTGAAGCTGGCCGGCGGGTTGCCTCTGGTCGTCTATCAGCCGTTCCGCTGTCGCATCGACGCCGACGGCGGGTTCGTGAAACTGACCGGCTCACAGCGGATGCAGGGCATGATCGGCGATCTGGACGGGGCACAGGCCTATCTGGGCACAGGCTACATCGCCGGCGATACCGCCCCGCCCTATGCCAACCTGCCCGACAGCATCGACCCCGCGGCCACGCCGCAGCGCGTCCCCGAGGTCGGCATGGTCGAGGTCGTCAGCCCGACAAGGGCGCGCATCCTGATGCCCCTGCCGATGCTGGAATCGGACCTGAACATCCTGCTGCTGACGCGCTGATCAGGTCTTCAGGTCCTGACCCAGATGCTTGGCGACGGTGAAGATGTCCTTGTCGCCGCGCCCGCACATGTTCATCACGATGATGTGGTCGGCGGGCAGGTCCGGCGCGATCTTGATGACATGCGCCAGCGCATGGCTGGGCTCCAGCGCGGGAATGATGCCTTCCAGCGCGCAGCACAGCTGGAACGCGCCAAGCGCCTCGTCATCCGTGATGCTGACATATTCGGCGCGGCCGATGTCCTTCAGCCAAGCGTGTTCCGGCCCAATCCCCGGATAGTCCAGGCCCGCGCTGATCGAATGACCCTCCAGGATCTGGCCGTCGTCGTCCTGCAGCAGATAGGTGCGGTTCCCGTGCAGGACGCCCGCGCGGCCGCCCGACAGGCTGGCGCAATGCTCCATCCGGTCGTCCACGCCCTTGCCCCCGGCCTCGACGCCGATGATGCGCACGTCCTTGTCGTTCAGGAACGGATAGAACAGGCCCATCGCGTTCGACCCGCCGCCGATGGCCGCGATGATCGTGTCGGGGAAGCGCCCCTCGCGCGGCATGATCTGCTCGCGGACCTCCTTGCCGATGATCGACTGGAAATCGCGCACCATCGCCGGATAGGGGTGTGGCCCTGCGACCGTGCCGATGCAATAGAACGTGTCGCGCACATTGGTCACCCAATCGCGCAGCGCATCGTTCATCGCATCTTTCAGCGTGCCGCGGCCGCTGGTCACCGGGATCACCTCGGCCCCCAGCAGGCGCATGCGGAAGACGTTGGGCGACTGACGTTCCACGTCATGCGCGCCCATGTAGACCACGCATTTCAGCCCGAACCGCGCGCAGACGGTGGCGGTCGCCACGCCATGCTGGCCCGCGCCGGTTTCAGCGATGATGCGCGTCTTGCCCATGCGGATCGCCAGCAGGATCTGGCCCAGCACGTTGTTGATCTTGTGCGCGCCGGTGTGGTTCAGTTCGTCCCGCTTCATGTAGATCTTGGCGCCGCCCAGATGCTGGGTCATGCGTTCCGCGAAATACAGCGGGCTGGGACGGCCGACGTAATGCGTCCACAGGTCGTCCATCTGCGCCCAGAAGGACGGGTCGGTCTTGGCGCGTTCGTATTCCGCCTCCAGGTCCAGGATCAGCGGCATCAGCGTCTCGGACACGAAGCGGCCGCCATAGATGCCAAAGCGCCCCTGATCGTCGGGGCCGGAGGTAAAGCTGTTCAGCAGATCGTCGGCCATGGGATGCGCCTTTGGGTTATTTGGGTGTCTGGGCAGGCAGGGTGCCCCTTGCCCCCGTTCTAGCCGCCATCGCGCGCAGGGTGAAGCCCGTGCAGGCAGGCGGCCCGCGAAACCGCCCGATTTGCGCGCGACGTCGTGACGCGGACAGGTTTGGCGGTTGACGCCCGGCGGATGACGGTCAAAACCTGCGCCCGACACGCCACACCGGAGGGATGATGCCCAAGGCCCGCACCCTGTCGCTGAGCGATCACCACGTCGCCAGCGTCGCCCCCGCCGAGGGGCTGCTTTACAACCCCGCCTGGCGGATGCTGGAGGATGGCGACCTGGACGCGCTGACCCTGCGGCTGACGCAGGGGCGAACGGGCCCGATACCGATCTTCGCCTATGGGTCGCTGATCTGGAATCCGGGCTTTGCGGTGCAGGACCGCCGCCGCGCCACGGCGAACGGCTGGCACCGCGATTTTTCGCTGACGCTGGACCATTTCCGCGGCACGCCGGAACGGCCCGGCCTGATGCTGGCGCTGGCATCGGGCGGAACCTGCGAGGGGCTGGTGCTGGACATCGCCGAAGGGACCGAGGTCGAATCCATGCGCGCCATCCTGCGCCGCGAACTGGTCGCGCACGAGCTGGCCGCGAACGCCTGCTGGATCCAGGTCCGCACCGATCGCGGGGTCGAATCCGCGCTGACCTTCTATGCCGATCCGGTCGACGCCCCCGTGGCGCGCCTTCCCGTCGAGGAGCAGGCGCGGCTGCTGGCAACCGCTGCAGGCGCTGCGGGCTCGGGCGCCGAATATCTGCTGCGCACCGCGCGCGGACTGGCCGAATGGGGCATCGAGGACGATTACATCTGGACGTTGCAGCACCTGGTCGCCGAACGGATCGAGGCCGAGGCGGGCTTTGTGCCCCCGACTGGCCTCTAGCTCATCCCGCGCCCTTTGCGCAGATAGCCGTGGGGCTCTCATGATCCTCTAAAGCGGCGACAGCAGGTGGCCGCCATCGGCCACCAGGACGGATCCGGTCATGAACGCGCCCGCGTCCGAGGCCAGCAGCAGCAGCGGCCCGGAAAGCTCCTCTGGACGGCCCAGCCTGCGTTGCGGAATGCGGCGGATCTGGGCCTGGCCATGGTCGGTGGCAAAGAAATCGCGGTTGATGTCAGTCTCGACATAGCCGGGGGCCAATGCGTTCACGCGGATGCCGTGGCGCGCCCATTCCAGGGCGTGCTGTTTGGTCAGCTGGATCAGTGCGGCCTTGGACGTGGCATAGGCAGACACCCCCGCCCCCTGCCGTAGCCCCAGGATCGAGGCGACATTGACGATGGCCCCGGGCCGCCCCGCCTCGACCAGCCTTGCGGCCACCGCCACCGACATCCGCCGTGCCCCGTCCAGATTGACGCCCATCACCCGCGCCCAGTCCTGGTCGGACTGTTCCAGCGACGCACCGGGAATGGCGATGCCGCTGTTGTTCACCAGCAGGTCGACCGGGGTACCTGCCCAGGCCTCGGCCCCGTCTAAGGCGCGGCGCACGCTGTCCAGATCGGTCACGTCCAGCGCAGTGACATGCACATCGGTCAGCTGCCGCGCCAGCACCTGCATGGCCTCCACCCGCCGCGCGGCCAGGACCACCCGCGCCCCCGCACCGGCCAGCGTTCGCGCGAATTCCGCGCCAAGCGCGCCCGATGCCCCGGTCACCAGCGCCACGCGCCCGTCCAGGCGGAAACGATCCATGCTCATGCGGGTTCCTCGGCGGTGGTGGGGTCGGCGATCCAGGCGCGCAGCCGGGCGGCGGCCAGCAGGCGGGCATGCAGGTCGGCGTCATGGTCATGCGCACCCGCCCGGATCGCGGCCACATCGGCGGTCACGTCCCGCGACGGGCGGGCCAGCTCTCGCTGCGCCATGGCCAGCGCATTGGCGGCCAGCAGCGCGTGGTATCGGGCATCCGGCCCGCCAGGGGCGATGTCCCGGCGCAGGGTCGCCTCGGC